>PQAN01000242.1 GCA_003105285.1 Methylocystaceae bacterium | reverse complement strand
ACCTCCATCTCGTATTCTTTCCAGCCGAGCACGCTTTCTTCGATCAGCACTTCGGTGGTCGGCGAGGCGTCGAGGCCGCGCTCGATGATGTCGATGAACTCGGCCTTGTTATAGGCGATGCCGCCGCCGGTGCCGGCGAGCGTGAAGGAGGGGCGGATGATCGCCGGCAGGCCGATCTCCTCCAGCGCCTCCAGCGCCTCGGTCAAGCCCTTGGAAATATAGCGGCGCTTGCGCTCCGGCTCGTCCGCCTCCCAGCGGCGGCGAATGTCGGCGATCGCCTTCTGTTTTTCTTCCGCGCCGAGGCCGCAGGTCTCGATCTGCGCGATCTCGGCGTTGCGGCGCGCCTTGTCGGCGGATTTGAGGTCGGAGGCGTTGGCGAGCCGCGAGCGCGGCGTCTCGAGGCCAATTCGTTTCATCGCCTCGCGGAACAATTCGCGATCTTCCGCCTTGTCGATCGCCTCGGCGTTGGCGCCGATCATCTCGATCTCGAATTTGTCGAGCACGCCCATGCGCTTCAGCGAAAGGGCGCAATTGAGCGCCGTCTGGCCGCCCATGGTGGGCAGCAAGGCGAAGCCGCCGGGGACGGCGTAGCGCTCCTTCTCGATGATCTTGGCGACGATCTCCGGCGTGATCGGCTCGACGTAGGTCCGATCCGCCATATCGGGATCGGTCATGATGGTGGCGGGATTGGAATTGACGAGGACGATTCTGTACCCTTCAGCCCGCAGCGCTTTGCAGGCCTGCGTGCCGGAATAATCGAATTCGCAGGCCTGGCCGATGACGATGGGGCCGGCGCCGATGATCAGAATGGTCGATATGTCGGTTCGTTTCGGCATGTCCGTCCGTTGTCGATCCGCTCGTTCTAATGCGGGGCGCGCGCACAAAAAAAGGCCGCGCCGCAGCCTTGAGCAGGGGGGAGCGCGTCCTCCTCGGAGCGAGATTGAGGGCGAGCGGGGCGGGGCCCGGCTCGGCTGTCGGAGCGTGTGTTAGACGAGAATCTCTGCAAGGGGAAGGGGCGTCCCTCCGCCGCGGGGCAATCGCGTGACGGACCACAGTCCTCGCCCTCATGCCGAGGAGGCGGCAAAGCCGCCGTCTCGAAGCACGAGGGCGAGCTCCAGATCGCGTGACGAAGGTTTCCTCGTGCTTCGAGACGGTTCCTGCGGAGCCTCCTCGGCATGAGGAAACCTTCACCCGATCGCCCTGGTCCGCCGCGGCGACGTTCGCAGATATCTGTGCAGCGTTCGCGGCGAGACGCCGAGCTCTCGCGCGACATTGCGCGTCCCCCCGGAGGCGCCGACGGCCCAGACCACCTGCGCCGGCCAAAAGCTCCGATCTCGCGCTATGTTCCATCCCTGGCATTCAGCGCCGATCTCGACGCGCGCCCCTTCTCCCGCGAGCGGGAGAAGGGGCGCGCCCCCTGGTTTCGCTTTTCAGGCGATCATGAGCCGGTTCCGCGCTGCGCTCGACGGCGCCTGCGGCCCCGCGTCGCGCGCCCGCGGCGACGCCCGCCCGGAATCCGACTACGACGTGGCCGTCTTCCTCGGAGACTTCGAAAGGCTCGGGCGGGGTGGCGGGGCTCGAGGCCCGGCTCGGCTGTCGGGCCGTGTGTCAGGCGAGAATCGGGGGGAGGGAAGGGGAGTGCTGGCGACACGCCAGCCGCGCGCTCGCGTTCGTGGCTCGCCCCTTGCTTTCTCGAGGCCCGTCCACCCAGCGCACGAGACCCCTATGACCGTCGCCCAACTCATCGAAAAGCTCCGCGAATTGCCCGGCGAAGCCGTCGTGCTCCTCGAGATCGAGGCAGGGCTCGCCCGCGTCGCCGGCGTCAATTTCGAAAAGAGCGCGGCCGCCGGCCTGCCCGACGAGGTGATCCTGTTCACCGACGCCGAAGAATAGGCGGGGGAGTTCCAAAGCATTCGGGGAATTTTCGCTCTCGTCCGGCCATTATGGACCGGCCTTGTGTCGGCCATCCGCGCCTCGGCGCGTCGCGACTTGTCGGCGCCCCGCGCCTCGTGGCAAACCTATCGGTCATGAAAATGCGCAATATCGCTTTGGCTCTCGTCGCGGCCGGCCTGATCGCGCCGGCGACCGGGACGGCCGCCGTGACTCGTACGCAGATAGAGGATCTGATCGTCCAATGCGCCGCGTGCCACGGCGCCGACGGCGTCGCGCGCGATGTCGAGGTTCCCAATCTGGCCGGCCAGCACGACCGCTATCTCTACAACCAGTTGCTGAATTTCCGTTCCGGCCGCCGGCCGCACAAGGAGATGCGTTACATGAGTCGCCAGCTCACCGAGGAGGAGATGGACGCCATCGCCGATTATTATTCGAAGCTGCCGCACTAGACATGTCGCTGCCGCGCCAATTCACCGTCTTCGCGCTCGTCGGCGTCGTCGCCACGCTCCTTCATTACGCCGTGCTGATCTCTCTCGTGGAGCTCGCGCATTGGCTCCCCGTGCCGGCGACCTTGTGCGGCTATGTGGCGGGCGGGGTCGTCTCTTATGCGCTCAACCGGCGTCACACTTTCGAGAGCGACCGGCCGCATGAGGAGGCGACGTGGCGGTTCGCGCTCGTCGCCTTTATCGGCTTCTGCCTCACCTATGGCTTCATGAATCTGTTCGTCGATCGGCTGGCCGCGCCCTATCTGCCGGCGCAGATCGCGACGACCGGCGTCGTGTTCTTCTGGTCGTTTCTCGCCAACCGGCTGTGGACCTTCGGCGCCGGCGCGGCGTGACGGCTCACCTCCGCTTCGACTGGCTGCGTTTCTCCGCGAGGCTCGCGTCCGGTTCGGGCGACGCGCCGCCGAAACTGGCGCTCACTACTTGCACGACGGCGGTCTTGACGTCCCGGCCATGGTCGGTCAGCGTCAGATCGTAGCAGGCGCGCGGATCGCCGATGTCCGACTTCTTTCGCGCCGCGGCTTCGCGCTGTTTTATATCGGCGAGGACTTGGGTCTTCGTCTGCGGATTGTCGGTGAGCGTGACGAGACCCATGTCCTGCAGATGATGATCGGCGCCGAAATCGTCGATCATGCCGGTCGTCGGCTTTTCGAATTCGCAGAGATTGGCCAGCAGGCCGACGTGCAGCAGGCGCACCACCAGCCTCGGCTCGAGCTTGCCGACATCCTGCGCGATGCGCCGTTTGTCCTTGCTGTCCAGATGGCGGAACAACTCGTCCGGCACTTGCCGCTCGATGGCCGCCTCGCCGAAATCGAGCTTGACCCCGGCGATCTCGGCGCCGCGCAGCCGGCCGAACCTGTCGATGAGAGCGACGAAGCCGTCGCCGATGGCTTCGGCGTTCAAGACGAGGAAGCCGATGGCCAGAACCAGCCCGAGGGTCGCCAGCAGATTCTTGAACGCCGCCAATATCTCCTGAAAGGATTTGACGTCCATATCCAACCCCCGCCGTCGAATATTCGACTGCAGTCTCGCATGACGGCGCGGGCGCGTCCAACGCCCTACCGACGGCTCGATATCTGCCGCAGCGCCTCGCCGAGGACCATCGCCGCCGCGACCGCGACATTGAGAGAGCGCATGCCGGGCCGCATGGGAATCGTGACGGCGGCGTCGGCCGCCGCGAAGACGGCGTCCGGCAGGCCGGCCGATTCCCGACCGACCATCAAAATATCGCCCGCCCGATAGTCGAACCCCAGATAGGGCGTCGTCGCCTTGGTGGAGAGCAGCACGAGACGGCACCCCGGCTCCCTGCGCCGCCACTCCTCGAAAGCCGTAAACGAGGCATGACGAGCAATCGTCACATGGTCGAGATAATCCATCCCCGAGCGCCGGAAATGCCGGTCGCTCGTCGGGAATCCCGCCGGTTCGACGATCGCCGCGTCCACGCCCAGGCAGGCGCACGAGCGCAGCATCGTGCCGGCGTTCTGCGGAATGTCGGGCTCGAACAAAGCGAGCGTCAGCGTCGAGGGATCGATGGGCATGCGCCGGCCGTCTATGCGCCGAAAGGGGGTTTCTTGACAAATTTTCCTGCAGGCGGCTTGTGGACAAGCGCAAGGATTGGCGCCACTAATCCGCTGTAATCGGCCGGAGGGGCGCATATTGCCGCAGCGGCGGGTCGCCGCATTGCAGCGTCGGCATGTGGCGCCGCAAAAAGGGCTATAGCAGCCATGAGCCGTCGGGGACGGTTCGGGGCTCGAAGGGGATAAAGAGCGTGGCAAGACGGCGCCCGCCGAAATCGTCTGGGTCGAACTCTGGGAGACGTTCCAACGTGAGCAAAGCGACAACGGCGGAGCCGAACCGCCGGGATATTCTGTTCATCGCCACCGGCGCGGCCGCGACGGTCGCGGCGGGCGCCGCCGTATGGCCGCTGATCGCGCAGATGAACCCGGACGCCTCGACGCTGGCGCTGGCCTCGACGGAACTCGATATTTCCGCCATTCCCGAAGGGCAGATCGTCACCGTCAAATGGCGCGGCAAGCCGGTTTTCGTGCGCCACCGCACGAAGCAGGAGATCGAGGCCGCGCGGGATGTGAAGCTTGCCGACCTGCCGGACCCGGAGGAGGACGCCAAGCGCGTGAAGAAGGCGGAATGGCTTGTCGTCATCGGCGTCTGCACGCATCTCGGCTGCATTCCGACCGGCCATGAGGGCGAATTCAACGGCTGGTTCTGCCCCTGCCACGGCTCGACCTACGACACGTCGGGGCGCATCCGCAGCGGCCCCGCGCCCACCAATCTCGAAGTGCCCGACTACGCTTTCCTCACCGACGCCAAGATCAAGATCGGCTGAGAGCGGCGCTCCCGTCCCCAAAGTCATCCGAGACGACCTTCATGAGCGGACATTCGACCTATACGCCCAAGAGCGGCTTCGCGCGCTGGCTCGAACGGCGCCTGCCGATCCTGAGTTTCATCCACGAATCCTTCGTCGCCTATCCGGTGCCGAAAAATCTGAATTATCTCTGGACGTTCGGGGCGATCCTGTCGTTCATGCTGATCGCCCAGATCGCGACCGGCATCGTGCTGGCGATGCACTATACGCCGGAGACGACGCTCGCCTTCAACTCCATCGAGCACATCATGCGCGATGTGAACTGGGGCTGGGTGCTGCGCTACGCCCACGCGAACGGCGCGTCGATGTTCTTCCTCGCGGTCTATATCCACATCTTCCGCGGCATCTACTACGGCTCCTACAAGGAGCCGCGCGAGGTGCTGTGGATCCTCGGCATCATCGTCTTCCTGCTGATGATGGCGACCGGGTTCCTCGGCTATGTGCTGCCCTGGGGGCAGATGTCGTTCTGGGCGGCGACGGTCATCACCAATCTCTTCACCGCTATTCCTTACGTCGGCAATTCCATCACCACCTGGCTGCTCGGCGGCTATTCGGTCGACAATGCGACGCTGAACCGCTTCTACGCGCTGCATTATCTGCTGCCCTTCGTCATCGTGGCCGTCGTCGGCCTGCATGTCTGGGCGCTGCATGTCGTCGGGCAGAACAACCCGACCGGCGTCGAGATCAAGGACATCGAGACCGAGTCGCTTCCCTTCACGCCTTACGCGACATTGAAGGACAGCGTCGGCATCGTCGTCTTCCTGGTGCTCTACGCCTGGCTCACCTTCTTCGTGCCGAACTATCTCGGGCATCCCGACAATTACATCGAGGCCAATCCGCTGGTGACGCCGCCGCATATCGTGCCGGAATGGTATTTCCTGCCGTTCTACGCGATTTTGCGCGCTATCCCCAACAAGCTGCTCGGCGTCGTGGCTCTGTTCGCCTCGATCCTCATCGTCGCGGCGCTGCCCTGGCTCGACACGTCGCGCGTGCGCTCGGCCGTCTACCGTCCGCTCTACAAGAAGCTCTTCTGGGTCTTCGTCGCCGTTTCGGTGGGCCTCGGCTATCTCGGCGCGCAGCCGGCGGAGGGCGTCTATCTGATCGCGGCGCGCGTCCTGATGGCCTATTACTTCATCCACTTCCTGGTGCTGACGCCGCTCGTCGGCAAATTCGAGAAGACGCTTCCCGAGCCGAAGTCGATCGCGGAGGCCGTGTCCGCCGCGCCCGAGACGGAACGAAAGGCGACGGCCCATGCTTGATCGGCGTCATGGCTCTGATTGGATGACGAGAATGCCATCTTCGAAGACTTTCGGCTTTCTGGCGGCTCTCGCCGCGGTCGCCTTTTTCGGCTCGCCGTCCGTTTCGGCGATGGCGGAAGACGGCCATGGCCAGCCCAAGCCGCCGCGCCAGCAATGGAGCTTCGCGGGCGCCTTCGGGTCCTATGACAAGGGACAGCTCAGACGCGGCTTCAAGGTCTATAAGGAAGTCTGCTCGAGCTGCCATTCGATCGGTCTGCTCGCTTTTCGCAATCTGAGCGAAAAAGGCGGGCCGGAGCTGTCCGAGGCGGACGCCAAGGCGCTGGCCGAGAGTTACAAGATCAAGGACGGCCCCAATGACGCCGGCGATTATTACGAGCGTCCGGGGCGCCTCAGCGACCGCTTCCCGCCACCCTTCCCCAATGAGCAGGCGGCGCGGGCGGCGTTGAACGGCGCCTATCCGCCCGACATGTCGGTGCTCGCCAAGGCGCGCGGATATTCGCGCGGCTTTCCGCTATTCCTCGCCGACGCTCTGCCGGGCTTCGCCTATCAGGAGCATGGCGTCGACTACATTACCGCGCTGCTCGACGGCTATGCGGACACGCCGAAGGGCGTGACCCTGCCTCCCGGCCAGTATTACAACCTCTATATGCCGGGCCGCCGCACCGGCATGCCGCCGCCATTGTCGGACGGCGCCGTGACCTATGACGACGGCTCGCCGCAGACGGTGGCGCAATACGCCAAGGATGTCAGCGCCTTCCTCATGTGGGCGGCCGAGCCGCATCTCGAGGAGCGCAAGCAGGTCGGCCTGCGGGTCGTCGGCTTCCTCATCGTGCTGTCGGCGCTGGTCTATTTCACCAAGCGGAAGATCTGGGCGAAGGTCGAGCACTGACCTCCAGCGCGAAGAGCGAGCCTTTTCGGGCTCGCATTCGCGCTCAGAGAAAGGCGCGGGCGCCGTCGACGACGAACTGCACCGCCAGCGAGGCGAGCAGCACGCCGAGCAGCCGCGTGAGCACGAGATTGGCGGCCGTGCCGAAGAACCGCGCGACGCGATCGGCGACGAGATAGAGCACGAAGCAGATCGCCATATTCGCCGCGACGACTCCGTTGAGCAGCGCGAGCTTGGCGATGTCGCCGCGCGCTTCGCCCGCGAGCAGCACGGTCGCGGTGATCGCTCCCGGACCCGCCATGAGCGGAATCGCCAGCGGATAGGCGGCGATATGGTGCACATGCTCCGCCAGCGCCTGCTCCGCCGCCCGCGAGTCGCGCTGGACGCGCACGCCGAACACCATCTCGGAGGCGATCGAGAACAGCAGCAGGCCGCCGGCGATGCGGAAGGCGGGCAGCGAAATCCCCAATGTCGCGAGCAACCGCTGGCCGACGAGCGAGGCGCCGGTGAGAATGGCGAGCGCATAGACGCACGCCTTGAAGGCGATGACGCGCCGCGTCGGCGTGTCCAGCCCCTCCGTCGCGGCGAGGAACACCGGAGCGAGGCCGAGCGGCTCGACGACGACGAGCAGCGTGACGAAGGCGGAGACGAGATAATCGAGCTGCGCCAGTTCGGCCTCCGCGGCGAAAGTGGAAGCTGCGCCGATATCTACATCCCGTGGCCGAGCGGGCAAGCTCGGGCGGAGACCAAAGGCGCGCCCTTCCTTGATCCGGCCCCCGGAATAGGGCACAACACCTCGCGTCGCGGCGAGACTTGGCGCGGCTCGGAAACTGGTCCCGGACATAAATCACATGACGGATGTATTGCGCGTCGGCGTCGCCGGTCTCGGCACCGTGGGCGCTTCGGTCGTGCGGCTCCTGCAACGGCAGGCGGAAGCGCTGACGGCGCGCACCGGCCGCAGAATTTTCGTCGCCGCCGTGTCGGCGCGCGACGCGGCGAAGGAGCGCGGCGTCGATCTTTCCGGCGCCGCCTTCGTCGACGATCCGGCCGCGCTCGCCGCCTCGAGCGACATCGATCTCTTCGTCGAGCTCGTCGGCGGAGCCGAAGGCGCGGCCCTCGCCAGCGTCGAGTCGGCGCTTCGCTCCGGCAAATCCGTCGTCACGGCGAACAAGGCGCTGCTCGCCGCGCATGGCGCGACGCTCGCCGCGCTCGCCGAGGAGAAACATGTGGCGCTCGCTTTCGAGGCGTCCGTCGCCGGCGGCATCCCGATCGTCAAGACGTTGCGCGAGGGCCTCGCCGGCAACTCGATCGAGCGCGTCTACGGCGTTCTCAACGGCACCTGCAATTACATCCTCTCGCGCATGGAGCTCGAGCAGCTCTCGTTCGACCAATGTCTGAAGGAGGCGCAGCGCCTGGGCTATGCCGAGGCCGATCCGACCTTCGACATCGGCGGCTTCGACACCGCGCATAAGCTGTCGATCCTCACCTCGCTCGCCTTCGGCACGCGCATCGCGCCGGAAGCCGTCGACGTGGAAGGCATAGAGCGCGTTACGCTCGCCGATATCGACGCGGCGGCCGAGCTCGGCTTCCGCATCAAGCTGCTCGGCGTCGCGCAGCGGACGGCGCAGGGCATCGAGCAGCGCGTGCATCCCACCATGGTCCGGAAGACGACGGCGATCGCGCAGGTGATGGGCGTCACCAACGCCGTGACGATCGACGCCGATGCGGTGCACGAGCTGACGCTCGTCGGTCCGGGCGCCGGCGGCGACGCCACGGCCTCGGCCGTCGTCGCGGACATCGCCGACATCGCCAAGGGCATACGTTCCGCGCCGTTCGGCCTGCCGAGCGCGTCGCTGCGCAAGCTCGAGCGCACGCCCGTTCAGCGGCATGAGGGCGGCTATTACATCCGCCTCTCCGTGCCGGACGTTCCCGGCGCCTTCGCGGCGATCGCGACGCGCATGGCGGAGCGTAGAATTTCGCTCGAGAGCATCATGCAGCACGGCCGCGGCGGCGTGAGCCGCCGAACGGGGGAGGGGCCGGTCGGCGTGATCCTCATCACTCATGCGACGACCGAACAGCTCGTGCGCGAGGCGCTCGACGCCATCTATGCGGACGGCACGATCGCCGAGCAGGCGCAGGTCATCCGCATCGAGCGCGAGTGAACGTCAGGGCGAATCGGGAGGGGCGGCCCGCGTCCGAACTCCTGTTCCCGTTGCTGTAATCGGCGAAAGCGAAAATGACAAAGGCGGTAATCCCTCAACCGACCCGGCCCCGCGAGGCCGCCTTCTCCCGCAAAGGGAGAAGGGACGCGGGTCCTGGATCTCCATGCTTCGGCTCGGCGGAGATTGGGACATGAGGCGGGCCCCGGAAAGCAAAGCCCTCGATCGTAACCTCACCCTGGAGCTCGCCCGCGTCACCGAGCGCGCGGCGGTCGCGGCGGCGCGCTGGCGCGGGCGCGGCGACGAGATGAGCGCCGATCAGGCCGCCGTCGACGCGATGCGCAGCGAGTTGAACCGCCTGGCCATCCGCGGCCGCGTCGTCATCGGCGAGGGCGAGCGCGACGCCGTGCCCATGCTGTTCATCGGCGAGGAGGTCGGGGCCAAGACCGGTCCGAAGGTCGATCTCGCCGTCGCGCCGCTCGAGGGCTCGACGCTCTGCGCCAAGGACATGCCGGGCGCGATCTCGATCGTCGCCGTCGCGGCCGCCGGCTCGCTGCTCTATGCGCCCGACGTCTATATGGACAAGATCGCCATCGGCCCCGGCTATTCGAAGGGAATCGTCGATCTCGACAATGAGCCGGGCGCCAATATCGAGGCGCTGGCCCGAGCCAAGGGCGTCGGCCCACGCGACATCACCGTCTGCATTCTCGACCGCCCGCGCCATGCGGAGCTCATTTCCAAGTGCCGGCAGGCAGGCGCCGGCGTGCGGCTCATCAGCGACGGCGACGTCGCCGGCATCATCTTCACCGCCGAGCCGGCGGAAACCGGCGTCGACATGTATCTCGGTCAGGGCGGCGCGCCGGAGGGGGTTCTCGCGGCCGGCGCCCTGCGCTGCGTCGGCGGCCAGATGCAGGGCCGGCTCATGCTCGACACGAGCGCCAAGATCGCCCGCGCCGCCTCGATGGGCGTGACGGACCCGAAGAAGAAATACGACACGAGCGAACTCGCCTCGGGCGACGTCATCGTCTGCGCGACCGGCGTGACGGACGGCCCGCTGCTCGACGGCGTGATCTTCGACAAAGGCGTCATCGAGACCGAGACGCTCGTCTATCGCTCCTCGACTGGCACGGTGCGCCGCATCCGGGCGGAGCATCGCGCGCCGGCGAAATTCGAGATAGAGTGAAGCATTGCCTCGGCGGCGGCTCTCGCGTCCGCAGCCGGTCGCTCGATCCTCGTCGGATTTGTCCGATGCCTTTGAAAGCCGTCTTGCTTCCCGTGTTCGCGCTGGTCGCCCTGGCCTTCGGCCTGTCGGTCGCGCTGGCGCGTTCTCGCGTCCCTGCGGTAAAGCGCGGCGATGTGCGGATGGAGGACGCCGCCCTCGGCCGGAATTGGCCGGATCGCGTGACGCAGCTCGGCAATGCGTTCCGCAATCAGTTCGAACTGCCGCTGCTGTTCTACGTCCTCGTCGCTTTCGAGGCGCTTTCGGGCAAGGCGGACGCCGTTTTCGTCGGTCTCGACTCGAATGGGCGTTCGTCGCCTCGCGCYTCGCGCACGCCTATATTCATGTGACGAGCAACCACCTCCTGTGGCGCTTCGGCGCCTTCGAGGCGGGTTTCGTGTCGCTCGTCTCCATGTGGGCGTTCTTCGCCGTGCGCGTCATCGCTTCGTGACGATACGCACGGCGAGACGGACGTTAGTATCGGCGTCCCGTCTCGAGCTGGGTCTTGGCGTCGAGCGGCTTCTTGGCCGGCGGCGTCAGATCGGGCTGCGGCTGCGCCGTGGCGCAGGCGGCGAGGGAGAGGGCGAGCAGCAATGCGGCGAGCGGACGAAGAGAACGCATGAGAGTTTTCCGTGAAGATGGTGATATGAAAGGCCCCGCCATGATGCGGCGCAACATGACTTGAGCGCGGCCTTTGCGGCGCGAATATGGCCGTGAGCGCTGCTCTGCATGGCCAGAGTCTTTCCGTATTTCGTTGAAACACGGAAAGACTCTGGCTTCTTGTTTTGACGCGTTTCCGACGCCGAACCGGTCTCCGCTTCGGCTGGAAACGCTCTAGGCGTTTTCCTTCTTCCGCTCGCGGGAGAAGGGCGCACCCAATTCTGATCGAGCCGAGCCTCCATGACCCCAGCCGCCCATGTCTCCGCCGCCATCGAAATCCTCGCCGAACTCACCGCCCGCCGCCGGCCGGCGGCCGACGCCCTCAAGGACTGGGGACTGTCGCATCGATTCGCCGGCTCCAAGGATCGCGCGGCGATTTCGAGCCTCGTGTTCGACGCGCTGAGGAAGCGCGCGTCCGCCGCCTATCTGATGGGCGAAGAGACGCCGCGCGCGATTCTGCTCGGCGCCTTGCGCGAGGCGCGCGGGCTCGACGCCGGCGCGATTTCGGCGCTGTTCTCGGGTGAAGGCCATGCGCCGGCGCCGCTCACCCTGCAGGAGCGCGAGCGCCTCGAAACGGCGACGCTCGACGGCGCGCCCGCGCATATTCGCGGCGATTATCCGCAATGGCTGGCCGAGCGCTTCGACCACGTGTTCGGCGAGGGCGCGGCGGATGAGGGCAGAGCGCTCGCCGAACGCGCGCCCGTCGATCTGCGCGTCAATATTCTGAAAGCGTCGCGCGAGGAGGCGCTGAAGCGCCTCGCGCATCTTTCTCCCGTCCCGACGCCGCTCTCGTCCCTGGGTCTGCGCATCCTGCCCAAGGCCGAGGGGCGCGGGCCCGCGCTTTCGGCCGAGCCGGCCTATGTCAAGGGCCTCGTCGAGACGCAGGACGAAGCCTCGCAGCTCGCCGCGCTGCTCTGCGGCGCGGAGCCCGGGCAACAGGTTCTCGATCTTTGCGCGGGCGGCGGCGGCAAGGCGCTGGCGCTCGCCGGGCAGATGCACAATCGCGGACAAATCTACGCCTACGACGACGACGGGCGACGCCTCACGCCCATCTATGCGCGCCTCGAGCGCGCCGGCGCGCGCAATGTGCAGGTCCGCGCGCCGCGCGGGCAGGCCGATGTGCTGGCCGATCTCGACGGGCGTTGCGACCTCGTGCTGGTCGACGCGCCCTGCACCGGAACCGGAACCTGGCGCCGCCACCCGGACGCCAAATGGCGCCTCGCGCCCGGCGCGCTCGAGCAGCGCCTGAAAGAGCAGCGCGAATTGCTGGCGCAGGCGGCGCGTTTCGTGCGCCCAGGCGGGCGGCTCGTCTATGTCACCTGCTCGCTGCTGCGTGAAGAGGATGAAGACCAGATCGAGGGCTTCCTGCGGGAGCATCCGCAATTTTCGGCTGTGAGCGCGGACGATCTGACGGCTCGGGCGGGACTGCCGGACCTCGCGAGTTTCGCCTCGCCTTTCGCACCGGCCATCCGCCTGTCTCCGCACAGAAGCGGGACGGACGGGTTCTTCATCGCCGCGCTGACGCGCGAGTGAGTTGCTCCAAACGGCCGTAGGCGGTAGGCAGTAGCCGATCATGCGGCTGCCGATCGCGCAAGCGATCGGACGAAAAACCCCTCATGCCGACTTTTAAGACGCAGCCTTCGGCCGCTCCTCAGGATGAGGAAAACCCTAGCTCGATTCCTCTAGCCTATCGCCGACTGTCCGTTCACGAAAGCGACCATGACCAAGGCACAGGACTTTCACCAAGAAATCGTCGATCGTCACGACAAGGTGCTGATCGTCGACTTCGGCTCGCAGGTGACGCAGCTCATCGCGCGGCGCGTGCGCGAGGCGGGCGTCTATTGCGAGATCGCGCCCTTCCAGAGCGCGGAACGCGCCTTCGCGGAGATTCGCCCCAAGGCGGTCATTCTCTCCGGCGGCCCTTGCTCCGTCACCGACGAAGGCTCGCCGCGCGCGCCGCAGGCGATTTTCGAGTCGGGCGCGCCGGTGCTCGCCATCTGCTACGGCGAGCAGCTTCTGGCGGCGCAACTGGGCGGCGGCGTCGAAGGCGGGCATCATCGCGAATTCGGCCGCGCGGCGATCGACGTGCTCGAAGACAGTCCGCTGTTCGCCGGCGCGTGGGAGAAGGGCGGGACTTATC
>PQAN01000241.1 GCA_003105285.1 Methylocystaceae bacterium | reverse complement strand
GTGAAGCTCGCCGACATGGTCCACCATATCGCCGCCGTGCGGCGCGGCGCGCCGCGAGCCTACGTCATCGGCGATTTGCCTTACGCGACCTATGAGACGCCCGAGCAGGCGCTCGAGAGCGCTCGCGACTTGCGCCGCGCCGGCGCCGATTGCATCAAATTCGAAGGCGCGCGGCCGGACGTCGTGCGCGCGCTCAAAGGCGCGGGCTTCGACGTGTGCTGTCACATCGGCCTCGAATCGCAACATCAAGTGGAAAAGCGTCGCCAGGGCAAGACGGCGCGAGCGGCCGCGAAGCTCGTCGCCGACGCGCTCGAGCTCGATGCGGCTGGGCAGGACTTTCTCGTGCTGGAGCTCGTTCCCCAGGAAGTCGCGGCGCGCATCACATCGCGCCTGCGCGCCGTGACGATCGGCATCGGCGCCGGCGCCGAGTGCGATGCGCAGGTGCTCGTCGTCAATGATCTCGTCGCGCTCGGCGAGCGCGAATTCAAGCACAACCGCCGCTATGCGGAACTCGGCAAGACGCTGCGCGAAGCGGTCGCGGCCTTTGCGGGCGACGTGCGCGCGGGACGCTTCCCCGCCGACGAGCACGCGTTCCGCATGGCGCCCGACGAGCGCGCCGCATTCGAAAAAGACGTCCAGTGAGCGCATCGCCGGTCGGCGTTCTGCTCGTCAATCTCGGCACGCCGAGCGGCGCCGATTATTGGTCGGTGCGGCGCTTTCTGCGCGAGTTCCTCTCCGACCCCAGAGTCGTCGAGCTGCCGCCGCCGCTGTGGCGCCCGCTGCTCGAGCTCGTCGTGCTGACGATACGCCCGCGACGATCGGCGACGGCCTATCGCGCCATCTGGAACGAGGAGCGCGACGAGGGTCCGCTGAAGACGATCACCCGCGCGCAAGCCGAAAAGCTCGCGGCGCGCGCCGAGATCGGCGCCTTCGGCGAGACGACGCCGGTCGTCGTCGATTTCGCCATGCGCTACGGCGGCCCATCGATCGAGCAGAAGCTCGAGGCGCTGCGCGAGCGAGGCTGCGCGCGCATTCTCGTCGCGCCGCTCTATCCGCAATATGCGGCGTCGACGACGGCGTCGGTCGCCGACGAGGTCTTCAGGACGTTGCGGCGCTGGCGCTTTCAACCGGCGCTGCGCATCGCCGCGCCTTATTTCGACGATCCCATCTATGTGGACGCGCTCGCCGCTTCCGCCCGCGCGCAATTGGCGGCGCTCGATTTCGAGCCCGATGTCGTTCTCGCTTCCTTCCATGGCCTGCCGCAGGCGCAGATCGACAGAGGCGACCCCTATCGGCGCCATTGCGAGACGACGGTCGAACTGTTGCGCAAGGCGCTCGGCATGGCGGCCGAGCGTTTGCGGCTGACGTTTCAATCGCGCTTCGGACGCACGCAATGGACCGGCCCCTACACCGCGACGGTCGTGCAGGAGTTGGCGCGGAGCGGCGTGAAGCGGATCGCCATCCTCACGCCGGGCTTTTCCGCCGACTGCCTCGAGACGCTCGAAGAGATCGGCGTCGAGCTTCACCATTTGTTTCTCTCGAACGGCGGCGAGAAATATGCGCGTCTCGACTGCCTGAACGACAGCGAAGACGGATTGCTCGTGATCGAGACTGTTGTCAGGCGGGAATTGGCGGGGTGGGTGAAGTAGGCAATGGGCAGTCGGCAGTCGGCGCACTGACGATTGCCTACTGCCGACTGCCCACCAACCTTCTCCACACCCCTTCCAACGGCCGAAAGACGAACCGAACCTCATGCCGCCCTTCGCGAACGGCGACGGCGCGGAACATCACATTGGCGCGCAGGATCGGCGTCGGCGCGCCGTCGACTTCCGCCGTCCATGAAGGGTGAAAGACGTCGTTCAGCACGACATAGCCGCCGCCTTGCGGGACGTCCGCCTCGATGACGACCTCGGTATCGGCGTAAGACCGAATGCGCGCGCCGCCGCCCCCCGGCTCGTTGCGCGAATTGCGGCAGATTGGCGACCCCTCCAGCAGCACGGTCGTTCGATAATCGACATCGGGCCACAGGCCGTCTTCGATCATTTGCGCGAAATCGATGTGAACGGCGCAGGTCGCGAGCAGCACGCGCGGCAGCGCGTTTCTGTTCTCGTAGATATAGGCGTCCTTCGTACGCGCCAGAAATTCGACGTCGCGGGGTTTCAAATTCTTGTCGATCTCTTCGATCGGAACGCCGGTCGCGATGAAACGCAGACCGATGAGATCGGCCATCGTCGAACGATAAGAAGGATAGAGCGGCGAGAACACGCGCTGCTCCGGCAGCGCCAGATGATCGCCGGCGCCGGTCGCGTCCTCGAACAGCTTCAAGCGAATCGGATTATAGCCGAGATCATGATCGAAGCCGTGAACGAGGCTCGCGTTCGGCCAATGAAAATCGATGCCGGCGAGTTCGATGCGATCGCGCCGATCGGGCGCCGAGGTCGCAACGAGACGTTCGCGCAGATAAGCGATCGTGTCATTGCGCGTGTCGGCGCGCAGCGCGTCGAACTGCTGCGGCGGCAGGGCCGTCGATTCGTTCGGCCCATTGCTCACCGCGAGATCGAAGGTCATCGTCGCGCCGACGACGAGCAGCGCCCAGCCGCGCGTCTCGAGGCGCGCGGCGAATGCGATTACGAGAAACGCCAGAGCCGCGAAACCCGCGCTCTGCGCGAGCGGCAAAGCGGCGGCGGCGACGCGGTCCTTGGCGACGGCGACGAGAAGCGCGACCGCGAAGAGGACGACGACCGCCGCGGCGAGAACTCGCAACGAGAGCCGTTGCGGCTCGGTCGCGGCGAGATGAAAACTATAGCCGGCGATGATCGCCGAGATCGCGCAGAGCGGGAATGTGGCGTCGGCGGGACGGCGAAACAGATCGACGCCGGGAAAATGGAACATCCATTCGAAGACCGGCGTGAACCGCCCGAGCGCGTAGAAGACCAGCGCGATGGCCGCGCCGACGAAAATGCGAATCTCGCGGCTCGCCAGAAAGCCGCGCCTAAAGGCCGCGAGCAGAGCGAGCGCCGGCAGCGCGCCCATATAGACGTCGCCCATATTGCGCGCGAGAAATATGTCTCTCGTGCCGAAGGCCGCCGACGGCGGGCCCCAGAAGTCTTTCAGCGGGCCGTCGGTCCCGTAGAGATTGGCGGAGATCAGCGTCAGGAACGAAGCCGGATGAAGCGAGCCGCGCAGCGCGCCCTCGAGATCGATGGCCGGCCGGTTCGATTGCGCGGCGAGCTCCAGCGTCAAGGCCAGAGGAACGGCGATGATCGCCAGACCGCAGACGAGGCCGGAGAGAAGCGGCGCGAAGGCCGTGACGATTCTCTCTTCGTCGGTGAGGAGACGATAGATCGCATAGGCCGTCAGCACGAGGACTTCGAGAAAGGCGACCTGGTCGCGGCCGAGCACGAGGAAGGCGGCGGCGACGCCCGCCGCCGCGCCCCATGCGGCGGACCGCCGGTCGAGCGCGCGCGCGAGCAGCCATAGGGTCACGGGGAGCCAGGCGAGGCTCATCACCTGCCCCGTATGCTGGATGCGCCAGGCGGCCGAACCGCCGAAAGCGAAGGCGAAGGCGGCGACCAATGCGCCGCCCGCATGCCAGCCGCGGTCGCGGAAATAGCAGAGGATCGCCAGTCCGCCCATCGCCAGCATGGCGAAGACGAGGCCGTCCTCGAGCATGAACGACGGCTCCGGCGCCAGCGCCGCCGCGATGAGAAAGAACGGCGCGAAGATGAGCGACTGCGGATCGGCGATCTGCGGCGATCCGGCGAAGACATTGGGCGTCCAGAACGGCGATTGCCCATTGTGCAGAGCATGGGCGAGAAAGGCGAATTGCGGCTGGAAATGCGCCTTGGCGTCCCATGGAATGGTGACGGCCCCGGATATCCAGGGAAAGGCGAGAACGCCCGCGCCGAGGAGAAAGACCAGCGCCGCCGCGCCATAGCCGTCGAAAGAAGAATGCCGATCGTTCACGCCGCCTTGGTCTCCGACGAATCTCATGCCGCATAGCGCATGTTTTTCAAAAAAGCGCAAAGCTTCCGCCGTCGTCCTCGCGCGTCACATTCCGACGGCGCGTTGCAGGCGGCGCGCGGCCGGCTTCTTTCCACTCGCCGCCGCATCGAAGCGGCGGCGCGCCTCTTCGATCCGGTCCATATTCTGAACGGCCCAATCCGCCAGCCGCTGCACCGGCTCCAGCAGCGAGCGGCCGAGCGGCGTCAGCTCATAGTCCACGCGCGGCGGGACGGTCGGAAACACCGTGCGGGTCAGAAAGCCGTCGCGCTCCAGCGCCCGCAAGGTGAGCGTGAGCATGCGCTGCGAGACGCCGCCGATGCGCCGTCGCAGCTCGTTGAAGCGCAGAGGGCCGTCGCCGAGCAGCTTCACGACGAGGATCGTCCATTTGTCGCCGACGCGCGACAAGACGGGCGCGACGCGCCCGCATTCGGCGGGAACATGCGTGTGACCTTGTTCCAAGAATGTGCCTCCTTGCGCGCCTCCCCCACAGGCGCTTCTATATCCTTAGTTACCAATTTATACCAGGAGCGATCGATCCATGACACGCCTGCTGCATATCGATTCGAGCATTCTCGGCGAGCAGTCGCTCAGCCGTCGGCTCTCGGCCGACATCGTCGCAAAGCTTCGCGGGGAGAACCCTGGTCTCGAGGTCGTCTATCGCGACGTCGCGGCGACGCCTCCGCCTCATCTCTCGGGCGCTTATTTCGCGGCGCGCGCGGGCGGAGAGGCGCCCTTTGACCAGAGCTTGCGCGACGATCTCGCGCGCGGCGAGCGATTGCTCGACGAATTCCTCTCGGCCGACATCGTCGTGATCGGCGCGCCCATGTATAATTTTTCGGTTCCCGCGCAACTCAAGTCGTGGATCGATCATCTCGTCGTCCTCGGCAAGACCTTCGCCTATACGGCGAATGGAATCGAAGGGCTCGTCCATGGCAAGCGGGTGATCGTCGCCTCGACTCGCGGCGGCATCTACAATGCGGCGCCGCGCGAGGCCCACGATCATCAAGAGGCGTATCTGCGTTCGGTCTTCGTCAATATCGGAGTAAAAGATTTCGAGGTCGTCCGCGCCGAGGGCATCGGCCTCGGCGAGGCGCAGAAGAACGAAGCGGTCGAGACGGCGCGACGCGGCATATCCGCGCTGAGAGCCGCCTGACATAAAAAACGGCTCCGCGCGAAAACGCGGAGCCGCCGACGCGGGGATAAAAAATTTACTACGCTCTGAAAATTCGATCGGCCAGTCCAGCGACGGCCGTCACCGCAGACGCGACACGCTACGCTTACACGTTCAGTCGAAGACGGCGCCGAGCGTCGCCCCGATCGTTCCGAAAACAACGGCGCCGGCGATGATGGCCGGGCCGCCCACCAGCCCATAGCCGACCACGCCGCCGATGACGGCGGCGAGGCCGCCGGCGATCAATTTTCCGGTCCATTTGTCCTGGCCGGCCGTCTGTCCTGCTTCGCCCGTCTTATCCGCGATATTGTCGGCCATTGCGCGACTCCTTCTAGAGAGCTGCCCCGAACGCCGCATCACGCCGGCTCGTCTAGCAAGCGGATGTGAGACTCTCGTGTGAGTCTTTTGACGAGCCGGTGACAAGGCTGTTACGAAACGTTGAGAGTCCCGCTGTCGGGGCGATCGAGCGACGAGCGTTTTCCTCTCCTTCATCCTG
>PQAN01000240.1 GCA_003105285.1 Methylocystaceae bacterium | reverse complement strand
GTGGGAGAAGGGCGGGACTTATCCCGTCTGGATGAGCCATGGCGATCGCGTGACCCGTCTGCCGGACGGCTTTCGCGTCATCGGCGCGTCTCCCAACGCGCCGATGGCGGCGATCGCCGACGAGGCGCGGCGCTATTACGGCGTGCAGTTCCATCTCGAGGTGGCGCATACGCCGGACGGCGCGAAGCTCATCGCCAATTTCGTCCATGAGGTCGCGGGGCTGAAGCCCGATTGGACGATGGCCGCCTTCCGCGGCGAGGCCGTCAGGGCCATTCGCCGTCAGGTGGGGGCGGGGCGCGTGCTCTGCGGCCTTTCGGGCGGCGTCGACTCGGCGGTCGCCGCCGTGCTCATCCATGAGGCGATCGGCGACGCGCTCACTTGCGTCTTCGTCGACCACGGCCTGCTGCGCCAGGGCGAGGCCGAGGAAGTGGTGAGCCTGTTCCGCGATCACTACAATATCCCGCTCGTCCATGTCGAAGCGCAGGGGCTGTTTCTGTCCGCGCTCGCCGGCGTCGAGGACCCCGAGGTCAAGCGCAAGACGATCGGCCGCCTCTTCATCGAGACATTCGAGGCCGAGTCGAAGACGATCGCAGCGGACGGCAAGGGCGCGCCGCAATTCCTCGCGCAGGGCACGCTCTATCCGGACGTCATCGAGAGCGTGTCGTTCACGGGCGGTCCGTCGGTGACGATCAAGTCGCATCACAATGTCGGCGGCTTGCCCGAGCGCATGAATATGAAGCTCGTCGAGCCCTTGCGTGAATTGTTCAAAGACGAAGTGCGCGCGCTGGGGCGCGAACTCGGGCTGCCGGAGGCTTTTGTCGGCCGCCATCCGTTTCCGGGGCCGGGCCTCGCCATCCGCTGCCCCGGCGCGATCACGCGCGAAAAGCTGGAGATCTTGCGGAAGGCGGATGCGATCTATCTCGACGAGATCCGCAAGGCGGGCCTCTACGACGACATCTGGCAGGCCTTCGCCGTGCTGCTGCCGGTGCGCACGGTCGGCGTGATGGGCGACGGCCGCACCTACGACCACGTCTGCGCGCTGCGCGCGGTCACCAGCACCGACGGCATGACGGCCGATTTCTTCCCCTTCGACATGGGCTTCCTGGGCCGCGCCGCGACGCGCATCATCAACGAGGTGCGCGGCGTCAACCGTGTCGTCTACGACGTGACCAGCAAGCCGCCGGGGACGATCGAGTGGGAATGATTCGGCGTCTGGCGCCGGCTGGCATCGAGTAGCACTAGAACACAGCTAAGCCCGCGTCACTGCGGGCTTTTTTGTGATTTCGTCCGGCATTGGCTGGCAATTTTTGGTATCGCCAAGCACCGTTTTTTCATGGCATGATGAATGACATTGAATGCTTCGATGCCATGAGATGCCATCAATACCATGTAGCCATCTTTCTGGTGCTCATGGTGCTGATCTGACGTAATTCAATGATTTCATTGAGTTTTTACGCCGGGATGGGCTGATTCCAGATCATGGTATTTGAGTCGAATCAGGGCGAGAACCATGCTGACCGATACCAAGCTGCGCAACCTCAAGCCGAGGGACAAGCTCTACAAGGAAAACGACCGCGACGGCCTCTATGTGGCCGTCACGCCTGCCGGGGCGATCTCGTTCCGCTACAACTACTCGATCCACGGCCGACAGGAGACCATCACTTTCGGCCGCTACGGTGTTGGCGGCATCACCCTTGCGGAAGCCCGTGAGCGGCTGGGCGAGGCCAAGAAGATGATCGCGGCCGGGAAGTCGCCGGCCAAGGAGAAGGCGCGGGACAAGGCCCGTGTCAAGGATGCAGAGACGTTTGGGGCCTGGTCGGAAAAGTGGCTACGCGGCTACCAGATGGCCGACTCCACACGTGACATGCGCCGCTCGGTCTACGAGCGCGAGCTGAAGCCGAAATTCGGCAATCAGAAGCTGGTGGAGATCGCCCACGAGGACTTGCGCGCTCTCACCGATGCCATCGTGGAGCGCGGCGCGCCGGCCACCGCAGTGCATGCCCGCGAGGTAGTGTTGCAGGTCTATCGCTGGGCCATCGAGCGCGGCCAAAAGGTCGAGAACCCGGCAGAGCTGGTGCGCCCGATAACCATCGCGAAGTTTGAGCCGCGCGACCGTGCGCTGACGCCCGACGAGATCGGCCTGATGTACCAGTACATGGAGCGCATCGGCACGACGCCATCCATCCGGGCGGCCGCCAAGTTGCTGCTGCTGACGACGGTGCGCAAGAGCGAGCTGACCAACGCGACCTGGAGTGAGATCAACTTCAGCGAGGCGCTTTGGACGATCCCGAAGGAGCGGATGAAGCGGCGCAATCCGCACCTGGTGTTCCTATCCCGGCAGGCGCTGGATATTTTCATTGCCCTCAAGATCTTTGCTGGCGGGTCGGACTTTGCGCATTGTTGACTAAGCCTGGCGAGTTCGAGATCGAACTGTGCGAGTGAGCGCCTTGCTTGTCTGTACGCGGGATTCCATGCGCCATTCGGCAATTTTGAGCGGTGATTCAGGCAATACAGGCTGCTAAGTCGAAGTTTTTCTTCGGGGTCGTCAGCCTTTGGGTCATCGCTCCCGCCGGCGAACGAAGTCAGTTCGGCGAGTGTTCCGCAGAATCGGCAAAAGCCCTGCTGGCGTTCACCATTCAGGCGGGTGTCGCGCACCTGCGACTCGGTTGGTCGTTTGCAGGCACAAGCCCACACCAGTTCGATCAGTGATACGG
>PQAN01000239.1 GCA_003105285.1 Methylocystaceae bacterium | reverse complement strand
CGCATCATGACGAGGAGGCCGAGAGCGACAGCGCGCCGACGATGTCGGCCAAGGCTCTGGCCAAGGCCGCGCCGCTGCCGCCGTCTCGTCCTTTCGATTTCGGCGCGCAGACGCGCGGGCGCACGCGGCAAGCATTCAATTGACGCCGCCGCCCGGGCGCGCGAGGCGAGCGGTCGGACGTTGCTTTCTGGGGCCGGACGCGCCACATTCCGGTGGATAGATTTTGCATCCGGCCGTCGACGCGCTCCGACCGCGATCGAACGAAGGCGAAAACGCTCGTGTTTCTTTCCCTTCCCAAATCAATCGCCCCTATCGGCTTCGCGCTGGCGGCGTTGCTGCTGGCGTCGGCCGCCCGCGCCGCCGAGGGTTTTCAGACCAGCGCGCCGCGCGCCATTCTGGTCGACGCCGGAACGCATACGGTTCTGCTCGAGAAAGGCGCGGATGAATTCGTGACGCCGGCCTCGACGGTCAAGATCATGACCGCCGAGCTGGTGTTTCGTGAAATCGCCGAGGGCCGGCTGAAGCTCGACGACGAGTTCACAGTGTCGGAACACGCCTGGCGCAGCGGCGGCGCGCCGGCCGGCGGATCGGCGATGTTCCTGGCGCTCAACAGCCGGGCGCGCGTAGAGGATCTGGTTCGGGGCCTCGTGATCGTCTCCGGCAATGACGCCGCGATCACGCTCGCCGAAGGCCTCGCCGGCTCGGAGGAGGCCTTCGTCGGCCGCATGAACAAACGCGCCTCCGAACTCGGACTCGTCAAGTCGATCTTCGGCAATCCCTGGGGGCAGGCCGGGCCGGATCAGAAAGTGACGGCGCGCGAGATGGCGCAGCTCGCCGCCCATGTCATCCGCACCTATCCAGACCTCTACAAATATTTCGGCGAGAAAGAGTTCACCTGGAACAAGATCCGCCAGCAGAACCGCAATCCGCTGCTTACGATGAGCATCGGCGCCGATGGCCTGAAGACGGGCAATATCGATGATTCCGGCTACGGCCTGGTGGGCTCCGCCGTGCAGGACGACCGGCGGCTGATCGTCGCCGTCTACGGCCTGCACACCGCCAAAGACCGCGCGGAAGAAGCGCGCAAGCTGCTACAGTGGGGATTTCGCAATTTCGAGGAGAAGTCGCTCTTCAAGGCCGGCGAAGCGATCGGAACCGCGCAGATCTACGGCGGCGATCGCGGCTCGGTCGAGGTGACGTCGCCGACCGACGTCAAGGTTCTGCTGCAGCGGGGCGGGAGCGAGAAGTTGACCGGCCGCATCGTCTACGAGGGTCCGCTGATCGCGCCGATCGAGGCGGGCGCGAAGGTCGCGAAGCTGGAGATTCGGCGCGGGTCGACGCTGGTGCTCGAGCAGCCGCTGGAGGCGGCGGAGACGGTCGAAAAAGGCTCGCTCGCGAGCCGCGCCTTCGACGCGGCCTATGAATATGCGGCCGGCGCGATTCACAACAAGCTGTCGAAAAAATAATGAGCGCCGTACCGCCCCTCGGCACGGCCCATCGCCACGAGAAAGGCCGCGCAGGCAGATTCGTGACCTTCGAAGGCGGCGAGGGGGCAGGCAAATCGACCCAGATGCGCCGCCTTCAGCAACGTCTGGCCGAACGGGACGTCGAGGCGATCGCGACGCGCGAACCGGGCGGATCGCCTCATGCCGAAGCGCTGCGCGAGGCGCTGCTCGGCGGCAAGGCGGCGTCGCTCGGGCCGCTCGGCGAAGCGGTGCTGTTCTCGGCGGCGCGGATCGATCATCTCGATCGGCTCATCAAACCGGCGCTCGCGCGCGGCGCCTGGGTCATCTGCGACCGCTTCGCGGATTCGACCAGGGCCTATCAAGGCGCGCGCGGCGGCGTCGAGCCGCGGCTGATCGCTCTGCTGGAGCGCGTCGCTCTGCTCGGCACGACCCCCGATCTGACCATTATCCTCGACCTGCCGCCCGAGATCGGCCTGGAGCGCGCGAGACAGAGGCGGGCGCCCGATGAGACCGCCGATCGCTTCGAGCGCGAAGACATGGCGTTCCACGAGGGGTTGCGGCAGTCGTTTCTCGACATCGCGGCGAGCGAGCCCGGACGATGCTGCGTCGTGGACGCCCTGGCGCCGGAGGAGGAGGTGGCGCAGGCGATCTGGCACATCGTCGAAGCGCGCTTCTTTCGCGGGAACGCGGAGCAAAAAACGGAGCAGGCGAGCGCGTGAAGTCTGACGCCGACGGCCCGCCCGAGAGCGACCGCTTCGCCGACGCTCCGCATCCGCGCGAAACCCATGGCTTCTTCGGCCATGCGACCGCCGAGCGGGAGCTGCTCGAAGCTTTCCGGCAAAACAAGATGGCGCAAGCCATCATCATCAGCGGACCCGAGGGAATTGGCAAGGCGACGCTCGCCTGGCGGCTGGCGAGATTTCTGCTCGCCCACCCGGATCCGACGGCGCCGGAAGTCGTGAGCGCGCATTCGCTGCATGTGCCGGCGGAATCGCCCGTCAGCCGGCGGATCGCGGCGCTGGCCCTGCCGGACGCCTTCCTGTTGCGCCGCGAGTGGAATGAAAAGACCAAGAAGCACTTTACGGAAATCCGCATCGAGGACGTCCGCAAGCTCATTCACTTGTTTCATCACGGTTCCGGCGGCGGCGGGTGGCGCGTCGCCATCGTCGACAGCGTCGACGATCTCAATCGCTCCAGCGCCAACGCTTTGTTGAAGCTCGTCGAGGAGCCGCCGGAGCGCTCGCTGTTCCTGCTCGTCGCCCATCAGCCCGGCCGCATCCTGCCGACGATCCGCTCGCGCTGCCGCAAGCTGGCGCTCGGCGCTCTGAGCGAAGCGGAGATCGTCGAGGCGATCCGGGCGCTCGGGCCGGAATGGCGCGATCTGTCCTCGGAGCGCGTCGCGGCGGCTGCGGCCGGCGCCGAAGGTTCCGTGAGGGAAGCGCTGCGGCTGCTCGACGGCGACGGCGTCGCCTTCGACGCCTCGCTCAAGGCGATGTTCGCGCGCCTGCCTCAAGTCGACTGGCTCGCCGTCCACACGCTCGCCGACCGACTGACGGGGCGCGACAACGAACTCGCCTATGAGACCTTCATGACGGCGCTCTACCGCTTTCTCGACCGCACGGTGCGCCAGAGAGCGGAGCAGGGCGCGAGCGCCGCGAGCCTCGCGCCTTACGCCCGAGCCTGGGATCGGATCACGCAGGCCGCCCGCGATACGGAGGTGTTCAACTTCGACAAGCGCGCGCTGATCCTGTCGATCTTCGCCGATCTCGAGGAAGCGGCGAGGGGGTAGAAACTCGGTCCTCGATTTCGCTAAGTTGCGCGAGCGAGCCTGAAGGCGAGCCCTCAGGCTCGCAGGCCGTCGGACAAAGGTCGGATCGCTTTGGACGCTGTTCCAACTTCGAAGGGCTTCGGCCCGGTGGCGCGGCCGGACGCGCGCGTGCTCATTCTCGGCTCGCTGCCGGGCCAGATGTCGCTCGCGCGCCGGGAATATTACGCCATGCCGCGCAACGCCTTCTGGCCGATCATGGCTCGTCTGGTCGGCGCCTCTCCCGAATTGTCCTATGAGAAGCGTCTTCAGCGCTTGATCGAAAAGCGCATAGCGCTCTGGGACGTGTGCGCGGAGGGACGGCGACCCGGCAGTCTCGACCACAGGATCGAGACCGCGAGCGCGCTCGCCAATGATTTTTTCGCTTTCCTCACCGCACATCCGCATATTCGCCGGATATGCTTCAACGGCGCCAAGGCCGAATGGCTCTACCGCCGCATGGTCGCGCCGACGCTTCCCGCCGCGCTCGCCGAGACGCCCTCCGTTCTGCTGCCCTCCACCAGTCCGGCGCATGCGGGAATGCCCTTCGAGCGCAAGCTCGAACATTGGCGAGAGGCGTTGCGGGACTTTCTCTGACGCCCCTACGCGCATTTCAAAATTGCTGCAGCGCGCTCGTCGAGCTTTCCCGCCGAGCCAAACCGCGCTAGACCCTCGTCATGGTCCAACGTCCCACTTTCATGATCACCACCGCGATTCCGTACGCGAATGGCGCGCCGCATATCGGCCACGCCTATGAGCGCATCGCGACGGACGCATTCGCGCGCTTCAAGCGGCTCGACGGCTACGACGTGCTGTTCGTCACCGGCATGGACGAGCATGGCCAGAAAATGCAACGCACGGCCGAGCGCGAAGGTCTCGCCCCCCAGCAGCTCGCCGACCGCACGGCCGCGCAATTCCAGCATATGGGCGAGGCTCTGAACGCCGCGGCCGACGACATCGTGCGCACGACCTCGGCGCGCCACAAGGAAGCGACGCAGGAAATCTGGCGGCGCATGGAGGAGAACGGCGATATCTATCTCGCCAAATACTCCGGCTGGTATTCGGTGCGCGACGAAGCTTATTACGACGAAGGCGAAATCGCCGAGGTCGACGGCAAGAAGCTCGCGCCGACCGGCACGCCGGTCGAATGGGTGGAAGAGGAGAGCTGGTTCTTCAGGCTCTCCGCCTATCAGGACCGGTTACTCGCTCATTACGAGGCGCATCCCGATTTCATCACTCCGGAAAAATACCGGAACGAGATCGCCGCCTTCGTCAAAAGGGGCCTGAACGATCTCTCGATCAGCCGCACGACTTTCGATTGGGGCATTCCGGTTCCGCCCAAGCCCGAGACCAATTCGCATCACGTGATGTATGTGTGGGTCGACGCGCTGACGAATTACATCACCGCCACCGGCTTTCTGACCGGGGAGGGCGAACGCGCGCGCTTCTGGCCGGCGAACGCCCATGTCATCGGCAAGGACATCACGCGCTTTCACGCCATTTATTGGCCGGCGTTTCTGCTCTCGGCGGGCGTTCCTCTGCCCAAGCAGATCGTCGTCCACGGCTTCCTGTTCAGCCGCGGCGAGAAAATGTCGAA
>PQAN01000238.1 GCA_003105285.1 Methylocystaceae bacterium | reverse complement strand
CGCTCCAAGAAATGGTGCGCCGTCAAGGCGTGGGGCGTCAAGATCGCGGCGAAGCGCGGCCACAAGCGCGCCGTCGTGGCGGTCGCACGCAAGCTCGCCGTCATCATGCATCGGATGTGGATCGACGGGAGCGCGTTCCGCTTCTCGGCGCAAGAAGAGTCCGCGGGCTCGCCGAAAAGAGGAACGAAGAAGACGCTGGCGATCGCGTCGTGAGCGCGCCGCCGGAGTCGATCGGAAGACGCAGGAACGACCGCACGACGAAGAATTGACGGCGTACCGCCGACACGAGTTCCGCCATTCGGCGGGAGAGAACCTGGTGGATCGAAGCGGATGCGGAGAGCACGATATCTTGCCGGCGACGACGCCTCCTCGGAGGCCGACAGCGCGCCCGAATGCTTGTGTGGCCCCGCGATCCCGACGCAAAAATGTGCGCCCGCCCGGCACGCGGGACCGAGCACGAAAGACTGCATGGACCCCCAGGCGCTTCTCATCGCCTACTGGCGTAGGCTGTCGCGTCGAAGAAAAGAAACGGATACGATCCCAAGACGGAGACACACATGGCGAAGAAGACAACACGACGACGCCCGATTAAGACGGCCCGATTAAGACGGCAAGATAAAGCGAACTGACGTTCGCGCCTCGCTTCGCTCGTAACTGGTTGTCTGCACATTGGTTTTTGCAGGCTACAAATGCGCAGGCATGGCGCCGCGCGATGTGCGGCGGTTTCCGCCAGAATCGAATTCGTTCGTATTTGCAGCGTGATAGACGCGGGCGTTTGAGAGGTGCCGCGTGGCATGTCCTGCCGGCTCTACGCTACAGCCGGTATTTTCGCGCCTGACTGCGATCTGCGCTCAAGAGCCATTGCGCAGACCGATTTCAACGCCGATCGTCTCGGCATGGCGAGCGACGACAGAGACGATTTCCACGTTCGACCCGGCCGTTCCCGAACTGGCGGAAAGAGCGTCAATCCGCGCTCGCTGCCCTTCGTCCGGCAGGTCGAGATCGCGGTCCGCAAGGCCGGCGGCGATCCGGGCCGGATCGGCCGAGGTCCGGCGTTGGCGGACGGCCGGAAAGGAGAAGGAAGCGGCCGGTTCAACGCGCGGGGGCGAGGCGCGAAGGTGGCGGCGTCGCTGCCGAGAGACGGCGGTGGTTGGCGGCGCGATTCCGTCGGACGGTTTCGATCGCGACGTGTCGTCGTGAAGGCGCGGGTCGTGAAGCTCAACCCGCAACGCGGCTCTCATAGTGCGAAGATGCGCGGCGCCACGAGCAAGGCCATCGACGCCCATCTCCGCTATCTCGAACGCGATGGCGTCACCCGCGACGGCGAGAAGGGCCGCGCCTATTCGGCGATCGAGAACGAGGCGGACGGCCGCGCCTTTGTCGAGCGCGGACGTGACGATCGTCATCAGTTCCGTTTCATCGTCGCGCCGGAGGACGCCAGCGACATGGCCGACCTGCGAGGCTTCACCCGCGACCTCATGCGGCAGGTGGAGAAGGACCTCGACACGGGCCTCGACTGGATCGCCGTCGACCATCACAACACCGGCCATCCTCACACCCACATCATCGTCCGGGGCGTGCTCGACGACGGCCGCATCCTCAATATCGCCGGCGACTATATCGCTCACGGCGTTCGTCACCGGGCGAGCGAACTCGTCACGCTGGAGCTCGGCCACCAGAGCGAGATCGAGCTTCAGACGAAGCTCGCGAATGAAGTTGCGGCGGAGCGGCTGACGCGGCTCGACAAGATGCTGCTCGCCGAGCAGCGCGAGCAAGGCGCCATCGATCTCAGACCCGGGGATGGCGCGTCCTATCTCGTCCGAGAGAATCGGGCGCTGCTACTCGGCCGCGTGCGGCGTTTAGAGCGTTACGGCCTCGCTGCCGAACTCGAGACGGGGCAGTGGACCATTTCCGACCGCGCCGAGCCGATGCTGAAAGAATTGGGAGCGCGCAACGAAGCGATCGAGACCATCCGTAGGGCGCTGGCCGGTCACGGTCTGGCGGACGAGCGCGGCGTCGCGCAATATGCTTGTCACGGGGAGACTGGAAAGGAGCCGATCGTCGGCCGGGTGCTGGCCAAAGGGCTGGCCGGCGACGAGATGAGTGAGCGCGTCTACCTCGTCGTCGACGGCCTCGACGGACGAGTCCATCACATGGAGTTCGCCGATCCGACCCGCATCGAGGAGGTCGGCCGAGGCATGATCGTTGAAGCCGCGCCCGCCGTTTCCGGTCCGAGGCCGGCCGACCGCAACATCGCCATCGTCGCGGAGAACGACGGCGTCTACCGGCCGAGCGCTCATCTCGAACGCATTCGCGAGAGCTTCGAGCGGCAGGGCAAGGACCCGGACGCCTTCGTCCGCTTCCATGTCCGCCGGCTGGAGGCGCTGCGCCGGGCCGGGCACGTCGAACGCGTCGACGCGGACCATTGGCGCGTCCCGAAGGATATCGTCGAGCGCGGCCAAGGTTATGATCTGGACCATGGTGGCGACGGACTCCGCGTGCGCACGCTTTCGACCTTCGACCTCGAAAGGCAGATCGCCAGCGACGGAGCGACGTGGCTCGACCGGGAACTCGTCGCCGACAAGCCGATTCCGTTAGCAGAAGCAGGCTTCGGTCGGGACGTGAAGAATGCGCTCCACCGGCGCGGAGAGCGGTTGGTGGAAATGGGTCTCGCCACGGACAACGGAAAATCCATCTCCATCCCGCGCAGCGCTATCGCCACGTTGGAGCGGCGGGAGGTGGAGCGGGTCGGCCGGCAGATGGCGGCCGAGCGCGGGCTGTCGTATTCGCCGAGCGGGCCGGGCGAATATGTGTCGGGGCGGCTGGCTGGCGTCGCCAATCTCGCCAGCGGGCGCTTCGCGATGATCGAGGATGGCCTCGGCTTCCAGCTCGTGCCCTGGCAGCCCGTTCTCGAAAAGCGCATCGGCCATTATCTCAGCGGCGTTCACCGCGATGGCGGCGGCATCGAGTGGGACCTCGGCCGGAAGCGCGGGCTGGGACTGGGATGAAAGCCTCGAGCCCCGTGCAGCTGCACCCCAGCCGATGCAAAAGATTGGTGGGAACTTGTCAATGTCGAAACGCGACGGCTCGTGATGGCGGGCGTCCGTCCACGGTCTCACTTTGTCGGTGTTGCGCAGGAAAGCGCATCGTGGCGTAAGATTAGGTCATTCTTGTTTGAGACCGAGCGCGCGATCCTGCCGGGATGTCGCGAGCGCGTGCAAATCCTCTCGATCCTTGCTGCGTCGGCGCCGATCGCCGCGTCGCGTCGACGCGGATTCACGCCCGGTCGAACATCGATCGAGAGGCGCAACGAGACCTCGAAGCGTGGACCGTCACCGACGATTGGCCCGAAGATATCCCGGTCACGCGCGCCGAGATCGATGTAATCGAGGCGTGGCTCGGCGACTTGTTCGACAACCTATTTCGGCGGCATCGATGACGGATCTGAAAATCACTTGCTGTCGAATAGTCAGTCGATCGCTCATCGTGCAGGCTCGATACGTCCCCGCCGCTTGCGTCAAGCCGAATGTCCCTACAACGTGAAGAAGTCGACTCAATATCTGACGTCGATGACGTGCTTACGGGCGAGCTATCGCCCGAGAACGTCCGTTGACGAACGGGGTCGAGACGACACAATAAAGGCCCTTTCTCGGCGCATTTTTCTTCACGTCGACGTTAAGCGCGCGGGAGCTTCGTATGGTCGATTCGGTTCGGGCCGCCCTCTATCTACGCGTCTCGACGACGCGGCAGGCGGAGGTCGACCTCTCCATCCCCGACCAACAGGGGCAGACGAGCGCCTATTGCGCGCGCCATAGTTGGCGCATCGTCGCCGAATATGTCGAGCCCGGCGCTTCCGCCATGGACGACCATCGGCCAGAGTTTCAGCGCATGATCGAGCGCGCTTGCGACGACGATCATCCGATCGACGTCATCGTCGTCCATTCGTTCTCTCGCTTCTTCCGCGACGCCTTCGGCCTGGAAATGTATGTGCGCAGGCTCGCCAAGCACAATGTGCGGCTCGTCTCCATCACCCAGGAGCTCGGCGACGACCCGGCGCAGGTGATGATGCGGCAGGTCATCGCGCTGTTCGACGAATATCAGAGCCGCGAGAATGGCAAGCATGTCTTGCGCGCGATGAAGGAGAACGCTCGCCAAGGATTCTACAATGGCGCGCGCTTGCCGCTCGGCTACTCACTCGCCGAAGTGGAAAAACGTGGACACAGGACCAAGAAGAGGCTCGTCATCGATCCGGTCGAGGCCGAGACCGTGCGGATGATCTACCGCCTCTATCTCGAAGGCGACACCGGCAAGGGACCGATGGGAGTCAAGGAGGTCACGAAGACGCTCAATGGGCGCGGGCTGAGAACGCGGCTCGGCGCGCGCTTCGGCGTCGCGTCGGTCCACAAGGTCTTGACCAATCCAGTCTATGCTGGCCGGTGGCGCTTCAACCAGCGCGAGGCCAAATCCGGGAGAGCCAAAGCCGAAAACGAAGTCATTGAGATCGCCGTCCCGCCGATCATCGAAACGGCGGTTTTCGACAAGGCCCAGGCGAGCCTGAAAGCCAGAGACCCGCGAGTGTTGCCGCCCCGCGTCGTGACCGGCCCCATCCTCCTCACGGGGCTCGCCGTCTGCGCCACTTGCGGCGGCGCGATGACGCTGCGCACCGGAACCTCGAAGAGCGGCAAGGTGCATCGCTATTACACCTGCTCCACCGCCGCCCGCGTCGGCAAAACCGGCTGCAAGGGGCGCTCGATCCCGATGGACCGGCTCGACGGCCTCGTCACGACTCATCTCGCCGATCGGCTGTTCGGCCCGAACCGGCTGGCCGGCATCTTGACCTCCCTGGCCCAGAGACGCACCGCTGGCGACGCCGAGGTCCGCGATCGAGTGGAAGCCCTCCAATCGGAAATCGCCCAGGCCGAGGACAAGCTGAAGCGCCTCTATAGAATGGTCGAAGACGGCGTCACCGACATGGACGATCTGCTTCGAGAACGTCTCGCCGCGCTCAAATCCGAGCGGGAGCGGGCGAAAGCCGCGCTGGAGCGGATCAAAGCCCAGTCCGCGCCGTCAATAGTAATCGAACCGGACCAGCTCGAGCGATTCGGGACGTTCATGCGCGAAAAGATCACAGTTGGCGAAACTTCGTTCCGCCGAGCCTATTTGCGGGCGGTCGTCGAAGCCGTCGAGGTCGACGACCACATCATCCGCATTCACGGCTCGAAAACCAGCCTCGAACAGGCCGTCGTCGCCGGAGAACAAATCGGCAAGGGTGTTCGCAGTTTTATACGCAAATGGCGC
>PQAN01000237.1 GCA_003105285.1 Methylocystaceae bacterium | reverse complement strand
GGGTGAGGCTCGCCGGCGTCATTCTCAATCGCGTCGGCTCGAACCGCCACCGCAAGCTCGCGCAGGACGCCGTCGAGGCCTGCGGGATCGCCGTGTTCGGCGGCCTGCCGCGCGAGACCGGAATCGCGCTGCCGGAACGCCATCTCGGCCTGGTGCAGGCCGGCGAGACAGCCGAATTGGACAGGCTGCTCGAGTCTCTCGCCGAGCGAGTCGAGGCGCATGTCGATTTGGAGGCTATTCTCGCCGCCGCCGCCGGGCGCGCCGCCGACGTCGCCAAAGCGCCGCTCGACGCTCTGCCGCCCCCAGGCCAGCGCGTCGCCGTCGCGCAGGACGAGGCGTTTTCTTTCTTTTATCCGCATATCGCCCGCTGCTGGCGCGAACAGGGCGCGGAGCTGACGTTCTTCTCGCCGCTCGCCGACGAGGCGCCGCCCGATTTCTGCGACGCCTGCTGGCTCCCCGGCGGCTATCCGGAGCTTCACGCCGGCAGGATCGCCGCCGCGACGAATTTCCTGGAAGGAGTGCGGCGCTTTTCCGCCACGCGCCCGACGCATGGCGAATGCGGCGGCTATATGACGCTCGGACGGATGCTGATCGACGCCGAGGGACGGCCGCACGCCATGGCCGGGCTGCTCGATCTGGAGACGAGTTTTGCGCAGCGCAAACTGCATTTGGGCTATCGGCGAGCGCGTCTCGCCGCCGCCTGCGGCCTCGGGCCGGCCGACGCGGAGCTGCGCGGCCATGAATTCCACTATGCGACGATCCTGCGCGAGAACGGCCAGCCGTTCGCGTATGTCGCCGACGCCTATTCGAATGAGGAGCGACCCGCTGGACTGCGCGCGGAACAGGTGACGGGATCGTTCTTCCACGCCATCGCGAAAAAAAAGGGCCGCCGGTAAGCCAGCGGCCCAAGTCAAGGGAGGAAACGCCCAAGGAGGGCTACGGAGCGAGAGAAGTTCTCGCTGCGTCGCACTGTTGTATTGCTGCGCCGCACAAGTGTCAAGCACAAAAATACGTAGAGACCGAAAGCCGCACCCCGAGGGGTGCGCTTCACGGCCTCGCGGCATAATTTTCAGCAAGGAGACGGCTCGACTTTTTGCCGATCCACGGCAGAGCCGTCGTTTCGGCTTCTGGGCGCTCGCCCCGCCGAGCGGTGACAGGAAGTTCGAAGGGCTGAGGCGAATCAGGCTTCCCCAGCGGACCTCCGCAAATAACGAAGCTTCGGCGCTCCGGAAGCGATCGTCAGCGCGAAACCGCCGGAGAGGCCGTCATGGAAGACGACGCGATCCTGGCTTTCGCCTCCGGCGCGAGCGACGCCTGCGGCTTCTTGCCGCTCTCGGTCGTGCGACGCCGCGGCGGCAAGGGAGAGACCTTTGCAACCGGCAGTTCCGGCTGCTGCGCCGTCTCGGGAGCGAGTTGCGGAACGGGCGTCTCCTTGTGCAATCCGAGCCATCCGCCGATCGAGCCTGTGGCGTCGGCGGCGAAGGCGCTGAGCTTCGAAGGCTCCGGCGCGCTCTCGCTCGCGGATTTCGCCGCCGTCTGCTGCGTTGCGGGGGCTTCGGCCTGGGCCCTGGCCTGCGTGGCGGCCTTGGCCGCCGCCACTGTGACGACGGGCGATTTGGCGGCGAGCTTCGCCGCCGATTTCGCCGACTTCTCCTCGAGCGCGATCTCGGCCGGGGCGGCGGCGAGCGCCTCGGGCCGGCTGACCTCGGAGACGCGGGCGTGAAAATCCGGGTGCTGGCCGCCGTCCTGATAGACGAGACGCACCGGCTTGACGCCGTTCGAGGCGAACTCCGCCACTTTGGCCTCGTCCTTCGCCTCCTTCTCGGCGACGAGCGCCTCGATCTGTCCGTCGCGCTTCAGCGGCGGACAGGCGGCGTTGGCGTCGAGCCCATGGCCGTCGGCGGGCGCGGCGTTGAACACATAACGCCGTCCGCAGACGCCGACCGTCGGCTCCTGTGCAGCGACCTCGAAATGATCGGATCCTTGCTTCAACTGCTTCCAGAAGCCGATATTCGGGTCGAGCCGATGCTTGGCGAGATTCTCCGCCGTCATCTTGAACGGATAGGACTGCATTTGGATGGCGCGCTGTCCGCCATTGAACGAAGTTCGCGCGATCGCGTAGATTTCGGCGATCTGCTTGTCCGTCATCGAGAAGCAGCCGGCCGACGAGCAGGCGCCGTGCACCATGATGGAGCCGCCGCCATGGCCCATCGCGCGGTCATAGGCGTTCGGATAGCCGACGTTGAAGGAGAGATAATAGGCGGAATTCGGATTCATCTGCGCGGGGGTGATCGAATAGAACCCCTCGGGCACCTGACGGTCGCCCTCGTGCGCCTTCGGGCCGAGCTGGCCCGACCATCGGCACATCGGGAAGGTCTTGAGATGGACGTATCTGCCGTCCGGCCGCATCTTCCAGATCTCGAATTCGGCTTCTTTCTTATAGGTGCGGATCAGAGTGGGCGCGTCCTTGCTGACGCCGGCCTGCTCCATGAGCGCGAGCGTTTCGGGTGAGATCGGCCGCAGCGAGCGTTGCGAGAGCGAGCCCGTGTCCTCGCAGGCGGAGAGCGCCGCCGCAGCGCCGGCGAGAACGCCCCAATGGGCGATGCGCCCGATGTATTGGAGAAGACCCATTCTCGCCCCGCTTTTTTGCGCCCCCGAGCGGCGCGATTCGGGCTCGGCCGACCCTAGCACGAGGATAAGCGCGAAACTCCCAACTTCTTTCTAACTCGAGCGGCCAATCGAGGCCAGAGCATGACCTCGGGCGCGGAAAGCGAGAACAGGGTTAATCGGACCTCGAGAGAAGCGAGGCGCCTCTCAAATCTTCCGGCCGACCCCCAAGAACTTCTCCGCCCGCGCGTCGACGATCTGCTCGCGCGACAGGTTGCCGAGACCGGCGAGCGCATGGTCGATCCCTTCGCCGACGGCCGCGACGGCCGCTTCCGGATCACGATGCGCGCCGCCCGGCGGCTCCGACACGATCACGTCGATAATACCGAATTTGAACAGGTCCTGGGCGGTGATCTTCATGCTCGTCGCCGCGTCCTGCGCCTTGGTGGCGTCGCGCCACAAAATCGAGGCCGAGGCCTCGGGCGAAGCGACCGTATAGACGGCGTGCTCGAGCATCAGCACCTTGTTGCAGCTCGCGATGGCGATCGCGCCGCCCGAGCCGCCCTCGCCGACGACGACGGCGACATTGGGCACGCCGAGCGACAAGGAAATATCCGTCGAGCGGGCAATCGCCTCCGCCTGGCCGCGCTGTTCGGCGTCGATGCCCGGGAATGCGCCCGCCGTGTCGACGAGCGAGACGACCGGCAGACCGAAGCGATCGGCGAGCTCCATGAGCCGCGCCGCCTTGCGATAGCCCTCCGGCCGCGCCATGCCGAAATTGTGCTTCAAGCGGCTTTGCGTATCGGAGCCCTTCTCCTGGCCGATGACGCAGACGGGCTCGCCCCTGAACCTGGCGAAGCCGCCGACGACCGCCGCATCCTCGCCGAAGGCGCGATCGCCGGCGAGCGGCGTGAATTCGGCGAACAACAGCCGCACATAATCGGAAAAATGCGGACGCTGCGGATGGCGCGCCACCTGGATTTTCTGCCAGGGCGTCAGATTGGCGTAGAGATCGGCGAGCGCCTTGGCGGCCTTGGCCTCGAGCTTGGTCAGCTCCTCGCCGATGGACACGCCGTCGCCTTTCGAAGCCAGCGCGCGCAGCTCCTCGACCTTGGTCTCCAACTCGGCGACGGGCTTTTCGAAATCGAGATAGGAACGCATGTGGCGGCGACACGGGATTGCGGCTGAGCAGCCAAGGACGGCGAGGCGCGCGGAAACTGGCCGTAACGGAGCGGGAAGTCAAGAACGGCGAGAGCGCGCGCGAAAATTCGCGCCATGGTTGCTTTTGGAGACCTCCTCGAATCCGCCGAGCAAAGCGCGGCGAGCGAGCCCGACGGCTCGCCCACGCGGCGACGCTCGGCGCGCGAACCGGCGCCCCTTCTTGAAACGCGCCGAGCCTCGCCATAAATGCTCGCCAATCCATGGTCCGGGCCCCTCTGGTGAGAGCCTTCCGCCGGCGCTTTCGCGATGTCGGACCTTTCATCGTCGTCGGCCGGCGATCGCGACGTATCGATGGAATTCCTGTCCCTGGAGCGGCTCGGCGCGCCCATCTGGCTGTGGCTGACCTTCGCCTCGCTCCTCGTCTCGCTTCTCGCTTTCGACCTCGGCGTTCTCAACCGGCGCGATCATGAGATCGGCGTCAAGGAGAGTCTGCTGCTCTCCGCCGTCTATATCGGTCTCGGCCTGGCGTTCGGCGGCGTCGTCTGGGGCCGCCTCGGCGCCGATGCAGGGCTCGCCTATCTGACCGGCTACATCGTCGAGAAGACGCTGTCGCTCGACAATGTCTTCGTCATCGCGATGATCTTCCTGAGCTTCTCCGTGCCCAAGGCCTATCAGCATCGCGTGCTGTTCTGGGGCATTCTCTTCGCCATCGCGCTTCGCGGCCTCATGATCGGCTTCGGCGCGGCGCTCATCGCGAATTTCGCCTGGACGCTCTATATTTTCTCGGCCGTGCTGATCGTCACCGGCGTGCGGGCGCTGTTTTGGCCGAGCGAACGGACCGACGCCGCCGACAATTCGTTCGTCCGTTTCCTGCGCGCAAGGCTCAATGTGACGGAGCGGCCCCATGGCAATCGCTTCTTCCTGCGCTTGCCGCATCCGACGACCGACAGGCCAACTTGGTTCGTGACGCCGCTGTTTCTGGCGCTCGTATCGATCGAAATCGCCGACGTCGTCTTCGCCGTCGACTCGGTGCCGGCGATCTTCGCGATCACCACCGATCCGTTCGTCGTCTACACCTCGAATATTTTCGCGATCCTCGGACTTCGCGCGCTGTACTTCGCTTTGTCGGCGGTCATGGGGCGCGTCCGCTATCTCGAGCAGACTCTGGCGATCGTGCTGATCTTCATCGGCTCCAAAATCTTCGTCGCCGACCTCCTCGACAAAGACATCCCTCCCTGGCTGTCGCTTGCAGGCTCCGTGGCGATCATCGCGGCCGGCGGCCTCTACAGCCTGTGGCGCACACAGCCCGCGGCGCGCCGCTGGGCGCCGAAAATGGCGGCGGCCGGAGCCGCCGCCGTTTCGATCGTCAGCGTCGGCTGGACCTTATGGCCTTTGCGCGAGGCGACGAGAACGCATTACGAGACGGAGCTCGTCGACCGGGGCCCCGTGATCCGGGCCGTGAGCGCGA
>PQAN01000236.1 GCA_003105285.1 Methylocystaceae bacterium | reverse complement strand
CAGATTGAGAGCACATGGCCGCGGCGAAAGCGGATCATTGAAAATTGGCGTTTGCTCTTCGTTTTCTGCCGGTAATCTGTACGCGACTCTTCTCGATTACCGTCGACAGATGAAGGACGTGGACATCCACACAATCGAGGGTGTCAAGGATCGCTTGCTCGGCGAGCTCTCCGCCGGCGCGATCGACGTCGCCATCGCTACTGGCTGTTGTTCGAGTTGGAGCGATCGCCTGTTATCCTTGTGGAGCGAGAGGGTGATCGTCGCTTTGCCTGAGCAGCATCCGCTCAGCGATCATCCTGTGATCAGATGGCATGAACTCTCCGACGATCGGATACTGCTGACGCAGCGCGGCGTCGATCCGGAGCTGGAGAAGGTGCTGGTCGCAAAATTCAATTGTCCCGGTCGTCCGCGGATCCTCTACCAGGATGTCGGCTTCGATCGGCTGTTGAGCCTGACAGCGACGGGCTACGGAGACTTACTTGTCCTGGAGAGCGCCGCCGGCCTTTCCTGTGCTGGCGTGATCTATCGCGAGCTGCATGACGAGAATGGCCCCGCACGGCTTCACTTTGCAGCCTATTGGAGGGAGTCGAACGATAACCCCACGCTCAAACCATTTCTCAAGCTTCTTCGAGACCGCTATCCCGACCTTTCGGTCGTGCCGGAATGACCTCTTGGCTGCGCGCGGGCCTTCGCGAACCCCCGATCCGTCGCGATGAAGCGCTGGAGCATCGGAACGACCAGCTTGAGCGGGTCGGCGATGTTTTGCCCATTGGCTCGGCCGAGCGCTTCGGCATAGGCGATAAGATCGCGATGCAGAGAGGCGGGAAGCTCGATGGTGATCTTGACGGGCTTGTCGTCGGCGAGCGGACCGAGCTTCAGTTTCGTCACGGTGCCGTCCCTTCTTTGAATGGAGCCAATAGGAGATCTCGCGTCACGAGCACGCGAACAGGAAAGCCCGGGCGAATGGTGAGAGTGGGCTGGACATTGAGCTGGCGTTGAACGAGCAACTGCCCGGTCTGGCTCATGCTATTGGAGCCGCCGCGGCGAATCGCTTGGATGAGACTGTTCTCGCTGCCCGTCGTTCCCGCTTCGGCGCCGATGCTGAGAAGGGTCGAGAGCGCAGCGCCTTTGAGCAGCATGTCCCAATGATTGTCGACCTCGTCCTCGAGGCCGGCGTAGCCTGCCGCGTCGGCGCCGGGCTGCCGCTCCAGCACGATCGAGGTTCCGTTGGGCATGATGAGCCGCGTCCAGGCGAGGAGCACGCGCCTCTGGCCGTAGGCGACGGAGCTGTCGTATTGGCCGATGAGCTTCGCGCCCTGAGGGATGAGCAGAAATTTCCCGGTAGGACTGTCGTAGACGGCTTCGGTCACCTGGGCGGTGATCTGACCCGGCAGATCGGAGCGGAGGCCGGTGATGAGCGCCGCGGGGATGACCGTTCCGGCCTGGACGACATAAGGCGATGCGGGCTGAACGAGCCGATCCGGACTGACGGTTCGACGATCCGTCGCAGCGGTCAGAAAAGCGGTCTTGCGATCCTGCATGTTCTGGGCAGAGCCGGCGTCGACAGAAGGCGGCGCCGTGACGCCGGCGTCGGCCGGGGAGATCGTGGTCGGAGCGATCGGCGTAATCGGCCACTCACGCTCGTTCGTCTGAGCAAAGAGTCGGCTCACGCGCGCGGCCTCACCTTCCTGCGCGCGACGTTGCGCCTCGGGATCCGACGCCGAGGCGCCGACGATCGTCGTATTGCCGGCCGCGCCGGCATTCAGAATGGGCCGGCCGAGATCGCCCGGCAGAGGTGGCCCGAGCGGCGGCGCCGGACGCGGCATTCCGGTATAATCCTTGGGAAGGTTCGCGAGGCCGTCGGCGGCGGGGCGATTCTGCGTGTTGTAGAGTTCCTGGGCCGCGCCGCTTCTGTCGCGCGGCTGCAGCGCGTAGCCGAGGGCGCCGGCGATCGAGAGGGCCGTGACACCCGTCATGCCGATCAGCACCTTGCGCGACGGCCGCGTCACGCGCGGGCGTTCGCCGCGGAGGCGAAGGTCCGGCGTGATCGGCGACGATGCGGCGAACCGCTCGTCATTCGCGTCCGGCGTCATGAGCGCGGCCTTCCGTCAGTGCGGACTATGCGCACACGCCGCTCGCTGTCCGCGTCACCGAGACGGAGCTCGGCCGCCGCGAAGAGGCGATCGACGATGTAGTAGTTGCGATTGACGCGATAATTGACGAGTTCCGATCCGCCGGCCGGACCGATGACGAAGAGCGGCGGCGTCTCGCCCTGGCGAATGCCGGTCGGGAATTCGATATAGACCTTCGATCCATCGTCGAAGGCGCGCAATGGCCGCCAGGCAGGATTGTCGCCCTGGATCGCGTAGCGGAAATTCAGCGCGGAGACGTCCACGCCGGCCGCGATCGGCGCAGCGGATTCGGCGACCGCGTTCTGACGGCGCAAGGCGATGAGCTGGTCTTCTGGATATTGCCAGGAGACCGAGGCCATATAGGTCGTCTCCGTCGATCGCAGCTCGAGCAGATAGGTGCGCCGATCGGTGTTGACGACGAGATTGGTGACGAGATCGGGCCGCGTCGGCTTGACGAGGATATGGATCTTTTTGGTCGCTCCGGCGCCGCTCTCCGTGTCGCCGATGATCCAGCGCACGGTGTCGCCGGCCGCGACGGGACCGGAGCCGACGAGTTGCTCGCCCTCCTGCAGCGCGACGTCGGTGATCTGTCCGGGCGCGCCATAGACCTGATAGAGCGCGCCGCCCGAGAAGGGATAGACCTGCACGGCGTTGATGAATCCATCGCGCACCGGCTGCACGCGGGCGGCGGCGTTGGCTTGATTGACGCGCACGGCCGGATCGGCTGGCTCGGGCGGCGCCTTGCCGGCGTGGAGCGGCTTCAATTGGCCCGGCAGGGGAAGCGGCTTGGCGAGGGTGACGATTTTCACCGGCGCTGGCGGATCAGTGGAGAGCCGCGCCGGCGCGGCGTCGTCGTAATCGATGTCCGGCGGAATGAATTTCGCGCATCCGGCCAGCGAAGGCACGGAGATGAGGAGAATCGCAAAGCCGGCTTTACGGAAAGACGCGTTTCCATCTTTCCGGGACAGCACGTTCACGGCAATGCGCGAAGCCGGATCGCCGGCTTTCAGGAAATTCGGCCGGGTCATTGTCCGAGCTCCTTCGACCAGTTGATGGCGTTGACGTAGACGCCGAGAGGATTCTTGCGGAGACGATCGGCGTCGGTCGGCGACTGGATGACGATGGTGA
>PQAN01000235.1 GCA_003105285.1 Methylocystaceae bacterium | reverse complement strand
TCGACGGCCTTGGCGAAGGCGTCGCGCTCGACCGTCAGCCGCTTGTCGTTGTTGGCCGGGATGACGCGGCCATAGTCGGGGAAGGTGCCGTCGATGAGCTTCGTCGTCAGCACCGTTTCGCCGAAGCTGAAGCGCATCTTGTTGGTCGAGAGCTCGATCGCGACCGCGCCTTGAGCATCCTCTCCGAGCCGCTGGATTTCCGCCACCGCCTTGCGCGGCAGGATGACGCCCGGCATTCCGGCCGAGCCTGCGGGAGCGGGAAGCTCGACGCGGGCCAGGCGATGGCCGTCGGTCGCCACGGCGCGCAGCAGCAGATGGCCTTCGACCTCGGTCGAATGGAGAAAAATGCCGTTCAGATAATAGCGCGTCTCCTCGCTGGAGATGGCGAATTGCGTCTTCTCGATGAGCTTCTTCAAGTCCGCCGGGGGGAGCGAGAAGCGGTGCGAGAAATCGCCCGAGGTCACATCGGGAAAATCGCTTTCCGGCAGGCTCTGCAGGTGGAAGCGCGAGCGCCCCGAGCGCAAGAGCAATTGTCCCTGCTCGCCCGTCGCCTCGAGCGAGACCTGCGCGCCTTCGGGCAGTTTGCGCACGATGTCGTAGAGCGTGTGGGCGGGAAGCGTCGTCGCGCCGTCCTGCGCCACGTCGGCCGCGGCCCTCTCGGTGATTTCCAAATCGAGATCGGTGGCCTTCAGCAGCAACGCGCCGGCCTTGGCGTCGATGAGCACATTGGCGAGAATCGGAATTGTCGTACGCCGCTCCACCACCCGGTGAACATGGCCGAGCGCGCGCAGCAGCGCCGCTCTCTCGATGGTGACTTTCATAGCGGGTATCCGTGCCGCGACCTATATGGATTGCTCCCGATCGACGATCGGGGGCGAGACTTTGGCGCGCCGGCTCGATAAGCGCAAGGCCCGCGCGACGAGAACACGCCGATCTGTGTATAAGTTCCTATCGGACCGGCGCTATGGCCTTTCGCGCGTCGTGGGGCCTTTCCAGCCCTCGGGCGGCGGCGACACCACGGTGAGCCGGCGGCGCATAGTCGGCCTTCGGTCTGGAATATGGTCCTGAGACGAAGGCGCGGGCGCGCCGACCTCCTCGGCCACGTCCGGCGATCGCGGGCGCGCCCGGTAATCTTGCATGGCGGCGGCGATCAGCTCCGAACCGCTACAGCCGCCAGGCGGATAGACCGAGAATCCCGGCCGGACTTGCGCGCCCTCGCCGGCCGCCGATCTATGGCGCGAAACGACGGCCGCCAGACGCCTCGCGACGCCGGCGATATCCGCGGCTTTGTCCAGCAGACAGAGGCAGACGACGATCCGGCGCCCGTCGAGGACGGCGAGATGATCGGACGCTCGCAATTGATGGCGCAGCGCCTCGGCGAGCGCCGACACGATCGCGTCGGCTCTCCTTTTCCCGTCGCGCAGCGCGATCTGCGCAAAGCCTGGAACTTCGAAATAGATGACGCCGATCGTTCGGTTCAGCCTCGCGCAGGCCTCTGCGGCGATTTCGATCTGGCTTTCCAAGGTCGCCGTGTCGGCGAAAGGGCTGTGCGGCAGCGATCGCGGAACTATCGATGGATCGTCCGCCTCGTCGGCGCCCGGCCGAATGGCCGCGACCGCCCGGCTGACGCGCGTCTCGCGAGCGGCCCTATGCGACCGCCGGCGCGCCAGCATGACAGCGCCGCTCGCCAGGACGAGCCCGACGGCCAGAGCCCCGGCCGCCGCCGTCATCGTCCCGTCGTTCAGGCCGGCTTCGGCGAGCGCCTCGGATTTGCCGGAGCACAGCGACAGAGCGATCCCGAGAGCCGCGAGCGCGGCTCTCCGAACGGTTCGGCGATTTCGGCCGTGAAAAAACTCCGCTTCGCGCATGGCTCGTCCCCGCGCCGGACATCGGTCTCGCCCGCCGCCGATCGAGGCGCGTCCGGCGTCGACCTTGACGCGCCGTTCCTCGTGATCCGTCGAGAATATACACATCATCGGCCGTCGCCTCGAAAAGCATTCCGTGTCCCGGCCCCGGCGCGACGAACGCGCGTCCAGGCCGTGCTTAACCGGCCCTTAAATCGGCCACATTAAGCTTATCCTCGCCTGTCGCCGCGCGTGATCGCACGCCCGGCGGCGAGACAATCGAGGCGCCGGCGACGGCGACGGATATTCCATGGCGCGCAGCGACCGCCGCGAACCGAGGTTCGGCGACGACCGGCTCGGCGACCTGCGAGCCGATCCGCGAGAGAGACCCGGCATGCCGAGCGCGAAACGCAAACGTAGAGGCGCATCGGCCGACGATGCGCTCGACGACGATGCTCCCCGCTCGGCGAAGACGTCCAAGAAACGGCGCCGCTCCTTCGGGCTCGGCGGGATCGTCTATTGGAGCTTCGTCCTCGCTCTCTGGGCCGGGATCGGCGCGGCCGGGCTCGTCGCCTATCACGCCGCGCAGCTTCCGCCGATCGACAAGCTCGCCGTGCCCAAGAGGCCGCCCAATATCGCCATCCTCGCGGCGGACGGCGAGCTCCTCGCCAATCGTGGCGACACCGGCGGCGCGGCGGTCCGGCTGAAGGAGTTGCCGCCCTATCTCCCGAAGGCCTTCGTGGCGATCGAGGACCGTCGCTTCTACTCGCATTGGGGCATCGATCCGATCGGCATAGCGCGCGCCTTGACGCGCAACGTCACGGGGCGCGGCTCGATGCAGGGCGGCTCCACACTCACCCAGCAATTGGCGAAGAATCTGTTCCTCACCCAGGAGCGCACCGTCTCGCGCAAGATTCAGGAGGCGATACTGGCGCTCTGGCTCGAGCACAGGTACTCCAAGGATCAGATTCTCGAACTCTATCTCAATCGCGTCTATTTCGGCTCCGGCGCCTATGGCGTCGAGGCCGCGGCGGAGCGCTATTTCGGACATGGCGCGAGCGCCGTCTCGCTCTCCGAGGCCGCCATTCTCGCCGGCCTGATGAAAGCCCCGAGCAGGCTCGCGCCCGATCGCAATCCCGAGGGGGCGATCGAGCGCGCCGCGCAGGTCGTCACCGCCATGGCGCAGGAAGGCCATATCACCGAGGCGATGGCGAAGCTCGCGCTCGCCCGTCCCGCCAAGGCGCGCCGCGACCAGGGCGCGGGCTCGATCAATTACGCCGCCGATTATGTGATGGACATGCTCGACGACACGATCGGCGCAATCGATCAGGACATCGTCGTCACGACGACGCTCGACCGCGCGTTGCAGGACGTCGCCGAGCGCGCCGTGACCGAGGAGCTCGACAGGAAAGGCGACAAATTCGGCGTCT
>PQAN01000234.1 GCA_003105285.1 Methylocystaceae bacterium | reverse complement strand
AGAAACGGTGGGATCGGCAAAAAAAAGACGCAGAGGATAAAAACGATCGCCAGCGCGAAGCCGACGTCCTTGGCGCTTCCATCGGCGACGGGTCTCGCCAAGGCGGAATCGGTCATCGGCTGCTCCTTTGGTCACAAGAAGAGAATTGCTTCTTTCGCCGGCCGGCGACGCTAAAGCGTTTCCAGCCGAAGTGGAAACCGGTTCGGCGTCGGAAACGCGTCAAAACAAGAAGCGAGAGTCTTTCCGTGTTTCAATGAAACACGGAAAGACTCTAGAATCCCTTTTCGATGCGTGAGTAGGCATGCTCCGCAAAGGAGAAGATCTGCGCGCCGATGAACGGCGCAGCGAGGCTGAGCGCAACGAAAATGGCGACGATCTTCGGAACGAAGGTCAGTGTCATTTCTTGAACCTGCGTGAGCGCTTGGAGGAGCGCGATCGCTATGCCGACGACCATAGCGGCGCCGACGATCGGACTCGACACGACCAGCACCGTGAAGATCGCCCGCTGCATCATTTCGAGCGCGTCGGCTTCGTTCATGATACCGAAATTCCGGTCGATAGCGGGAGCGTCTGGCCGTTTGCCAGAGCTGCGATCAGTCCTGAATCGGTCGTGGTCACCGAGACGACGACTCCGCTGATCGAACCGTCGTTGGAGCTGACGGTCCTCCCTATGAATGAGCCGGCCTGCGACAAGGCGGCGGAGTTCAGGATGGAGGTCAGCGTCGCATTGCTCTGAACGGCCTGCTCCACCATGGAAAACGAGGCGAGTTGCGAAACTGTCTGGGTCGGATCCATCGGCTTGGTCGGATCCTGGTTTTTCATTTCCGTCACCAGAAGCGTCAGAAATTGATTATAGGCGAGCGTCGGCGACGAGTTGCTCGTCTGACTGGTCGAATTCACTGAGCCGAGGGCGGCCGTTATCGAATTCGTCGACGAAATCTGCATGTGTTCGACCTCCTCGATCGCTTTTGCCGCAGGCGGCGCCTGCCGGAGACCCGACAAAGCAAAGACGCTAAGCTGCTCTGCCGTTGTTTTGAGCGGGACTTGGATTCATGATCTCCTGCTCATAGGAGTAGAGCGTTCGGACCGCTTTGAGCGCATCGAACATGCGTTTGTCGTCTATGTGTTTGGTTACCAGCGCCAGCCCTTTGATTACACGCGGATCGGTGAAGGCCTCATTGAGGGAGACGAGCATGCTTCTGCACATTTCCATGGACGAAGCCGCGTCATTGGGCGACATCAGCATCAACTGAATGACGAAATAGAGCTGGCGCAGCGGCGTCGTCGCGTCCTGCGCCTGCATCACATGGTTTTCCAGCAGGAAGGTGACATCGTTCAGCAGCTCGATACAGACCTTTCGATCCACTCGGAGAACGGCGCCGTTCAGATAGAGCTTTTCGCCTCGGCGTAGTGAGATATTCATGGAGCCCTCAGCTTAGTCCGTCGGCGATCATCTGATTGATTTCGATCAGCCCGTCGAAATTGTCCGACCCTCCCGAGTCGATCGAATCGATTTCCCGAAGGATCCATAGACCGATCGAAATCAGCGATGCGCGGAGAGTCTCCGGCAATGCGTTGCCCTCGCTGCCGAGATCTTCGATGAAAATCGTCCACAACTGTCTCAAATTGGACGTCGCCTCGAACGATTCCCGACTGCGCGCCCCTTTGATCTTGGCCACGGCGAGCAGTCTGATCGCACGCTCCAGCAGCTCGCGCTCCCGCATTCGGGCGGCGCCGGGCGAATCTTCGACGACTTGCGCGTAATATTGGCGGTACATTCCACTCTCGCTGGTCGGCCCTGCGTTCAGATATATTTCGACAGCGTCAATTGCTGGATCCTACTCGTGATGTTGTAGGAGATTTCGATTTGCGTCATCAGACCGGTCAGTCGAGTCGACGCTTCATAGGGATCGACGTTCTCGAGAGATCCGATCTGGATTGCGATGGCGTTGCGCTGCAACGAGATCGTCTGGTTCGCATCGGCGACATTCTGTTGCATGAGCCCGACCGACGCCTGAAGACCGGTCAGTCGCGAAACGGCTTCGCCGACAGCCGCTGTCGCCGTCTTTACGAGTTCCCGATAAGCGGAGTCGCTCAGTCGGGTGGCGCCGAGATCGGCCGCCATCGTGTATGCCATCGCGAGCTTTTGCAGAGCTGGATCATTGGCGGTAACCGATGCGTCGATCGTTCTGCCGAGTGAAATGCGGTTCTGGAGCGCCTGATCGGAAGCGCTCGACCAATCGGCGCGCCAATTCGCCGACGAAAACAGATCGGAGAACGGGCCCGACAAAAAGCTCTGCATCTGCGCAGCCGAAATCGAACCGACGCCCGAACTCGCCTGCGTGACCGCGAAGGCGCTCGAGAACGCCTGGTCGACGGCCTCTTTGTTGGCGGCAGGCGGATCTGCGAAATAGTCGGCGATCGGCGGCGCGCCCGAGTTTATTCCTCCAAAGACATAGACCCCGGCGACGCTCGTGTCGAGATTGGCGGTCAGCGATTTCAAGCCGGAGGCTGCAGCGTCCTGGACTGCGGCGGCGTTGCCGCCCGCGCCCGATTGAGCGGCGGCGAGCGTCTGCAAAAATTGCTGCGCCGTTTCGGCGATCGAGCTCAACGCGGCCTGCGTCGTATCGAGACGCGTCGTGACGACGGCGTTGCTCTGAGCGATGGACTGCAAATCCTCGCCGCGAATGCCGAGCGCATAGTCTTGCGCCACGACGCCGCCGAGCGTAGCGGCGAGATCGGCGATGCGCCCGCTCGAAACCTCGCTTTGCGCCTTCGACAATTGCGTTTGCGTCTCGAGGATCGAGCGTCGCAACGCGTTGAGCAACGACGGTGTCGAGGTGATGTAGACCATTTGGCGAGCCTGACGTCAGAGCGCCTGAAAGAGCGCGGCATACATAGCGTCGACGGCTGCGAGCAGCTTGGCCGACGCTTGATAGGAATTTTCGAGATCGAGCATCTTGGACATCTGCTCGTCGAGATTGACGCCTGTGGCGTTCGATAGGGCTTGCGCAGTCTGGCTCGAGAGCGTGGCCTGATAGCTCGCCGCATTGGTCGCCTGCCGGCGCTGCGCCCCAAACCAGCCGATCGACGACGTCGCATAGCTCGTCACCGACTGCGGCGAGCCGAGCTCCGCATTGGGATCGAAAGTCTGAGGCTCGGCCAGAGTGGAGACGAGCTGCCGAATACGCGCGGAATAGCCCGCGGCGTCGGTGGCGTTGTAGCGATAGACCGGATCGGCAGGATCGGAGATCCCGCCGTCGCGGAGAAGATCGATGTCGCCGCCCCTGCTCGGATCGACATTGGCGTTGATGGCGATCTGCCCCGCGAGCCCCTCGATGACGCCGACAGACGGAGTCGTCGTTGCGCCCGGAAAAGTAAACAGCCCCGGAACGCTCGCGCTCGACGCGCCGGTTTGGTCCGTTTCAGAAAACGCGACGATCAGCCCGCGCGCGGTTTCGTCGAGCTGCTTTTGAAATTGCGGCGCGACCACGTCGCGCAATTCGGTCGCCCCGTAGAGCTTGCCCGATTGGATCGGCATGGGGGCGGACGAACCGGTCACTTGCACGCCGTCGACATAGACGGCGTTCCCTACCGTCGCGCCGACATAGGCGCCGATCTGCTGAAAGCCGACCTTTCGCGGCGTCGTCTCGAACAATGTCGCGCCGCTGTCGGTATAAATGACCATATCGTTATTGGGCCGCGTCACCGTCGTAACGCCGATTTCGACGGACAGCTTCGCGAGCAGAGCGTCTCTGGTGTCGAGGCTGTCGGTGACGTCCCTTCCGGCCTGCGAACCGGCGACGATGTCCGAATTGACCTTCTCGAACTCGGAGAGGAGAGAATTGATGTTTGCGACGGAGGCGGCGATGTCGCTGTCCGCCTGCCGACGAACCTCCTGCACGGCGGTCGTCGCGTCATTGAGCGATTGGACCAGCGCGTCGGCGCTCGCGAGCACGGCCTGGGCCGCCGTCCTGTCGGAAGGAGACGCGCTGTAGCTTTGAAGCGCGCTCGACAGATCCGAAATGAGCGCCGCAGGGGATCTGGTCGTGCTCGTATCCGTGGCCGTGCCGGATGACAAACTCAATGATCGATCGATCTGATCGAGACCCGCCGACAGCGCCGACGACGCGGCCTCGGCCGAAGCCGCTTGCAGCGAGTTCTGAAAAAGCGCGGAATTGGTGGCGCGCGCAACGCCGTCGATCAGCACGCCGCCGTTGAAGCCGGTGGACAGCAACGCGGTCTTGGCCGCATAACCGGAGACGTTCACGCCGGAGATGTTGCGGGAAACGATATTGATCTGACTTGCGAGCGCCCCGAGCGACTGGTTCGCTATCGCGCCTGCGCTAGAAAGAGTCATGGGAACCGCCTATCATAGCCCGATCATTTCAGATTGTTGAGAACCTGCATAACTTCGGAAGCGACCTGAAACACTTGGCTATTCGCGGTGTAGGATCGTTGCGCGACGATCATCGCCGATAATTGCGAGGCGAGATCGACCGTCGAGCCCTCCAATTGGGAAGAGCCGATCGTTCCAAAGGAGCCCGTACCGGGCGCGCCGACGAAGATTTCGCCCGACGCGATCGTCTTGGCGAAGGCGTTGCCCGTCACCGGCGCCAAGCCATAGGGACTGGGAACCGCCGCGAGCGCAATCTTATATGCAGGGACTATCTGCCCATTGCCCAAGCGGTAGCTCAGCGTGCCGTCGTTAGAAACCTCGAGCTCGTTCACCGCCGAAGCGGCGTTTCCGTTGATCGTCGAGCTGTTGACGCCGAAGGGCGCGCCCAGTTGCGTCATATCCCCGATGTCGAGGCTCAAGAGGGCGCCTCCGGGAACCGGAATGGTCGCGGGGTTGCCGGAGAGAAGGGCTCCGTTGCCAGGATCGAACGTCAACGTCTGCGTCAGGAGCGCCGCGCCGGAATAGGGAAACCCGCCTCCCGTCGCAGCCCCGGCCGCATCGTAGACGCTCATCTCCCAGCTGTTGGTCGCGGTCTTGGAAAAATAGACGTCGAGCTTGATCGGATTTCCGAGGTTGTCGTAAGCGGTGAGCGACGTCTTCGACGTATAGGACGACGTCACCGCATTCACGGAGGGCAAATCAGCGGCGGCGATCGCCGATGCGCCCTGCTGCAAATTGGCGGACAATGCGCCCGAAGTCGACGGATTGGCGATCAGCTTGCCCATGCTTACCGTGATCGCCTGCATCTGCGCCACGTCGCTCGGCGCCGCGTTCACGTCGCTATTTCCCATGAGATAATAGCCGGCGCTGTTGACGAGGCGGCCCTCCGCGTCGGGCACGAACGATCCGGCGCGAGTGAGGAAGATGGCGCCTGACGCGTCGCTGACGACGAAGAAGCCGGAGCCTTTGATCGCGAGATCGGTCGATGACGACGTGAATTGCGCTGTTCCCTGGGCGGTAATCGCGATCCGCGTGTCGGCTTCGACTCCGCCTCCGCTATCCGTTCCGCCCCCGAAGCTGCTCAATAGCGTCGAAAACTGCGTCGTCGCCTCCTTATATCCGACGGCGCCGGAATTGGAGATATTCTCGGCGATGGCGCTGAGCGCCGTCGCCTGAGCGGACATTCCCATTACAGATGTATTGAACAAGGAGCCCGCCGTCATACGCATTCTCCGCGAGTCTATCAGCGCGGCTGATTAGACGGGTGAAAGCTTGCGTGAAGCTGTCGGACGCCGGACGACAGTCGCTCACGACGAGCGAAGCGGGCGGCGAATTAACTGCGAGATAATCATCGGGCCATAAGCTCGACCAAGATCGGATCACAGATGCGAGCCCAGGAGAAAATCCTCGTGAGCGGTATGCACAGGACCATGACGCTGCAAGGATTGAGGACGCCACGCCTGATCCGAGGCGCGTGGATTTGTTCATTCGCCGGGCGAATGCTCGCGAGGAAAGGCGTCGCGACCTACGCAGTCGTGTCTGAAGCGGCGCCGAGCGGTCCAGAGCGACGCGGGGCGACGCGGCGCGCGGCTTATCTGCAATCTGGAAAAATTCTCGATTGCGCAGATCGGTTCCTGACGGAATTCACGATCAGGAATCGTACAGAAAACGGGATCCGGCTGAAGCTCGCGCGGCGAGTATCGCTACCAAGATCGGTCTTATTGTTCGACGATCGGCATGGAGCCCTGCTCGTTGCAGACATCGTCTGGCAACACGGAGGCGGCGCCGGTTGCCGAATAAGCCGCAAGAGCCATCTTCTCGACGAGAAGCTGCTGACGAGACTCAAAAACCGCTATTATGCGGTCGAATAAGGAGACTGGGCGGCCGGCGGACTGGCGCAAGGCTCGCACCAGATTTCGTGAGTAGCTTGGCGATCGCCGACAGTTTCAGGAGACATTCCATGCATCCGATCGCCGAATTGAAGCAGCTTCGCGAGCAGTTGGCGGAGCAGCTCTCTCATATTCCCGAATACCAGGCGTTGAAAGCCATGGACCGGTTCATCGCCGAATTGACGAGCATCTACCAGCCGGCCGCCGGCTCTGCACAGCACGCGCCGAGCGTACAAAAGCAGGCGCCCTCGATTCTCGAGCCCCGACCGAAGAGCGACGCCGTCGCCGCCTCCTCGCCGCGCGTGACGCCATACGTTCCGGCTCATCGCGTCGCCTGATCGATTCGTGGCGAAGCAATATTCGCCATGCGCCCCTTCCGCCTCTTCGCGCCTTTACGTCACGGGAAGCGCATGCCGTTCGCTTCCCGTGACTTGGAACCTGGACTTGCCGAATTTATCACGACGACTTTGCGGCGGCGCGCTCACCTTCGCTCGAAAGCGATCAGGATCGCGTTTCAATCGATTTTCCGCGCTTGCCCGGCGCAAGGCGACGGAGCACGGCTCGTTTCATATGCAAAACTATGGCCGATTCGCGGCGCGCTAAGGAAGCTTTAACCGCCAGAAACTAGGCTCCCTCCATATCGGGTTGACCGCCGCTGCACTGGCTCTCGGTCAAAAGCATGATGCTGTTCCGATATGCCGGAAAGCCCGGCATGTCCCAGTCGGGACGCCTCTTCAGCAATAAAGCCTGTCGACCAGCGTGACGCGACGCGCTCCCCTGCATGGAGCCCGCCCTCGCGCGATGAAAAATCGCGTCTTCGTCATTGTCCGGCGAATGACCGCGCATGTCGTACGCTCGCTTATTGCCGACTTGAAGGAGGCGACGCCGCTCTCATTTCCAACGGCCAAAAGCGGGGGGACAAGATGAGGTTCGCTACGAAGGTCATTGCGCCCTCGATCGGCGTCGCTGCCGGTCCTTGGCTCGTCGTCGGATCGGCCATGTCGGATGGCCAGATCGCCTTTCATCCGCTATGGACGGCGGCGGCCGCGCTGACATCGATCGCGTCGCTTTTCGTGCTTCTCTACCTCGCCGTGACGAGCGTCGCACGTCCGACGAAAGCCCTCGTGGAAGCAATCGACCGGCTGACGGCCGGCGACTTGAAAACGCAAGCGCTCGATCTCACGAAGACGGGCGAGCTTCATGCTTTAATGGTCGCATTGGAGCGTCTACGCTCGACATTGAACGAAAATGCGCAGCGGGTGGCAGCGCAGCGCGCCGCCGAACATAAAGCGGCGGCAGAACGCAAGGCGGCCGACGACGCGGAGGCGCAGGGCTACGTCGAAGCCCATCGGACGTTCATGAGCTCCTTCACGGCCGCGCTCGAGAAATTGTCTGCGGGAGACTTGAGTCATCGCCTGAACAGCCCCTTTTCGTCCGACTATGAAAAGCTGCGGCATTGCTACAACCAGACCGCCGACAAACTTCGTGACGCGCTCAACGGCATGATCGGTCACATCGACGGCTTGAATTCACGAACGCACGAAATCGCCACCGCCTCGGACGCTCTGTCGCAACGGACGGAGCAACAGGCGGCGAGCCTGGAACAGACCTCGGCCGCGCTCGAGCAGATCACGACGACAGTCTACAAGACGTCGGAAGGCGCGCAACAGGCGGCGCGCGTCGTATCGGATGTGAGGAGCGACGCCGAGACGAGCAGCGAGATCGTCCGTCGCGCCATCGAGGCCATGGGTCGTATCGAGAACTCGTCAGGTGAAATCGGCAAGATCATCGGCGTCATCGACGAGATCGCGTTTCAGACCAATTTGCTGGCGCTGAACGCCGGCGTCGAGGCCGCGCGCGCTGGCGAAGCAGGGCGAGGATTYGCCGTGGTGGCGTCGGAAGTTCGGGCGTTGGCCCAGCGTTCGGCCGAGGCCGCGAGAGAAATAAAGAATCTCATTTCCGCCTCGACGTCGCAGGTGGAGGAAGGCGTCGCTCTCGTCGTGGAAACGGGAACGTCGCTCGACCGCATCGTCGAACAGGTCGCAAACGCCAACAAGGTCGTCGCCGACATCGCCAACGGCGCGCACGAGCAAGCGACAGGTCTACGCGAAGTCAACACTGCCGTCGCGCAGATGGATCAGTTCACACAGCAGAACGCCGCCATGGTCGAAGAGACGACCGCCGCCAGCCATGGCCTGAGACAAGATATCGAGCAGCTCACCAGATCGATCTCGACCTTCGACCTCGGGCCGGAAGGCGGCGTCGAGGAGTTGAAGCCGAGGCGTGGTCTGGGCTCGAGAGAGCGACCGAAGTCATCCGCTCGACCTCAATTGAAACAACTTGCGCAACGCGGCTCGTCTGCGGCGCCGAAAGAGCAGGTAGCGCCTGTCGATCAAAATTGGGAGGAGTTCTGACAATGGCCGAGACGCACTCTCACACGCTGGCGAGTGGGCCGAAAGAGTTCATCGCGTTCCATATCGGCGCTCAGACATTTTGCATCGACATCATGGCTGTGCGGGAGATTCGCGGCTGGACGCCGGCGACGCCCTTGCCGCATGCGCCGAGCTTCGTGCGCGGCGTCATCAATCTGCGCGGCGCCGTGCTGCCGGTCATCGACCTCGCCACGCGACTTGGATTGAGCCAGAGCGAGCCGACGGCGCGCCATGCAGTCATCGTCGTCCAATCGACCGGCCAAGTCGTCGGCTTTCTCGTCGACGCGGTGTCGAACATCTTGACGCTGACGCCCGACGCCATCCAACCGACGCCGGAAGTCGCCTCGGAGATCGCACGATCATTCGTCAAAGGCGTCGTCGCCTCGGGGTCGCAGATGATCAGCGTTCTGACGATCCAGAATCTGCTGCCCGAGGCGATGCTGGACGCGGCGTGAGCACGAAAATAGGAACGACAGATGATGACCGTTCGACTCCCCGAAATTCTCGATATCCGCGCGGCGTCGCCGCTCGCGGCGGAAATTCTCGGCGCTCGCGGCCGACAACTGACGATCGACGCGTCGAATGTGCAAAAGGTCGGCGCACAATGTGTCCAGGTGCTTCTGTCCGCGCGAGCGACGTGGCTCGCGGACGGCGCGTCGTTGACCATTTCCCACCCGTCCGAAGCCCTCATCGAGGCGTTGCAGACATTGGGAATCCCCGTCGCCAGATTTTCCGAGCAGGAACCATCGAAATGAGCAAGACCATCCTGACAGTGGACGATTCGCGGACCATGCGCGAAATGCTTCTTCTGGCTCTCTCCGACGCTGGATTCTCGGTCGTCCAGGCCGAAGACGGAGTGCACGGCCTGCAAGTGCTCGAAAGCGAAACGCCGGACGTCATCGTCACCGACATCAACATGCCGAGGCTCGACGGATTCGGATTCATCGAAGGCGTACGCCGGCATGAAAGACATCGCGCCGTTCCGATCCTCGTTCTGACGACGGAAAGCGACGGAGAGAAGAAAGATCGTGCGCGCCGCGCCGGGGCGACCGGCTGGATCGTCAAGCCTTTCAACCCGGCCAAACTCGTAGACGCCATTCGTCGCGTGGCCGCCTAAATTCGCCTCAGGAGACGCCCGTGGATCCGATGGCCGCCATCAAGCAGACGTTCTTTCAAGAATGTGAGGAGCAACTCGCGGAGCTGGAGAGCGGGCTCTTGAGAATCGAGGCCGGCGACGACGATACGGAGATGGTCAACGCCGTCTTTCGCGCCGTCCATTCGATCAAAGGCGGCGCGGGCGCATTCGGATTCGACCAGCTCGTCGAATTCGTCCATGTCTTCGAGACGACGCTCGATCTGCTCCGATCAGGAAGGCTCACGGCCACGCCGGCCGTCACCAAGACTCTCCTGAGAGCGTCCGACATATTGGCGGACCTCGTTCGCTCGGCGCGCGAAGGCGGCTCGGCCGACGAAGCCGCGGTGAAAGTCGTCGCCGACGAACTCGGCGCGGTGCTCGAGGCGGCGCCGCAGGGCTCGAGCGCCGGCGAAGAGGACAATCTCGACGATCTGGACTTTCAGCCGGTCGCGATCTCTCTCGACTCGATCTTCGACGCCGACGACAGCGTCGAAGCGCGGGCGCCCGCCCGTGGCTTCATCATTCGGTTCAAGCCGACGGCCAGTCTCTACGCCAAGGCCAATGAAACCTCGCGCCTGCTGCGCGCGCTCGGCAGGCTCGGAGAGATGACCGTCGCATGCGACATCGACGAAATCCCCCTCCTGTCCGAGCTCGATCCGGAAGGCGCCTATCTCTCCTGGACCATCCATCTGACGACGGACGCATCCGAGTCCCAGGTGCGCGAAATCTTCGAATTCGTCGAATGGGATTGTGATCTGCGGATCGACGTCGCCGACGTCGAAAGGCTTCTCGAGCAGCTCCAGGAATCCCTCGCGCCGAATGCGGAGCCTGCTCCCGGCGCATTCCAGGAGGAAAAGCGCGAGCCGAACGCTTCCGCCGCAACGCTCGTCGCAGCGCCAAACGAGCGGGACGCCGGTGCGAGCGCCGCAAAGCCCGACACGCAAAAGGCCGAGAACGGCGGGGCCGCCACGCAAGCGACGATCCGGGTCGATCTGGATCGCGTCGATCGCCTCATCAATCTCGTGGGCGAACTCGTCATCAACCAGGCCATGCTCTCGCAGAGAGTGTCCGAAGCCGGTCTGTCGAGAGCGTCCTCGGTCGTCATCGGACTCGACGAACTCGAGCAACTCACGCGCGACATTCAAGACAGCGTGATGGCCATACGCGCGCAGCCGGTGAAGCCTGTCTTTCAGCGAATGTCGCGCACGGTCCGCGAGGTCGCGGCCATGACCGGCAAATCCGTCCGCCTCGTCATGGACGGCGAGGGAACGGAGGTCGACAAGACGGTCATCGAACGCTTGACCGATCCCCTCACCCATATGATCCGCAATGCGGTCGATCATGGAATCGAAAGTCCGGAGGCGCGCGTCGCGGCCGGCAAGCCGGAAGAAGGCTCGCTTCGCCTTTCGGCGACGCATCGCTCCGGCCGGATCGTCATCGAGGTCGCCGACGACGGCGCCGGCATCGATCGGGCGCGCGTTCGGGAGATCGCGGTTTCGAAAGGCCTCATCGCCGCCGAAGCCAATCTGAGCGACGAGGAGGTCGACAATCTGATCTTCCTTCCCGGCTTCTCGACAGCCTCCTCCATCTCCAACATTTCGGGACGCGGCGTCGGAATGGATGTGGTGAAGCGCGCCATACAGGCGCTCGGGGGCCGCATCTCGATCTCTTCGACTCCCGGGCGCGGCTCCACTTTCTCGATGAGCCTTCCTCTGACGCTCGCGGTTCTGGACGGAATGGTCGTGACCGTCGACGGACAGACCTTGGTCGTTCCGCTCACGGCGATTATCGAAACGCTGCAGCCGAAGAAGGAAAACGTCCATGCGCTCGGCAATGGCGCGCGCGTCATCGCCAACCGCAATACATTCACGCCGCTGATCGATGTCGGATCGGTCCTCATGTATCGGACCGAGGATGCTGACCCGACCAATCAGGTCGCGCTGCTGGTCGAGACCGAAAGCGGCGCCAAATGCGCGCTGCTCGTCGATGCGATTCAAGGACAGCGCCAAGTCGTCATCAAAAGTCTCGAGACGAACTACGGCCATGTCCGCGGCATCGCCGCCGCGACGATATTGGGCGACGGACGCGTCGCATTGATTCTCGACGTCGACGCGGTCGTCGCGCGACCTAGGGGCGAGTCGATGGCGGCGGATCAAATGCCGAGCGCGGCGGAGTAATGCGAATGAGCAAGATCGCGATCTGCAAGGCGGCGCGGCTCGCCGCTGGGAAAGAAGCGGCGCCGTCGCCCTTCGCTCGTCGTTCGGCTCGCCGCACGACAGTAGGAGGCGCGCAATGAGTCGGTTCCGATCTCGTGACGTCCTCGCCGACCGGGGCATCGTGCCCGGCGAATTTCTCCTCACGCAGGACGACTTTCGCCGCATCGCCGCGATGCTGCATGAAGACGCCGGCATCTATCTGCCGGAATCGAAAGCGACGCTCGTCTATTCGCGACTGGCGAAAAGGCTGCGCGCTCTGGGACTCGAATGCTTCCGCGACTATTGCGCCCTCGTCGCCGCCGAAAGCGGCCTCGACGAGCGTCAGAAGATGCTGGCCGCGCTCACGACGAACGTCACGCGTTTCTTTCGCGAACCGCATCACTTCAAACATCTCGAGGAGCATGTCATCGCGCCGCGCTCCAGCGCGGTACGCAGGGGCGCGAGAATGCGGATATGGTCGGCGGCCTGTTCGAACGGTCAAGAACCCTATTCGATCGCAATGTCGATCCTTTCGGTCATTTCGGAAGCGGCGAGCCTCGATGTGAAAGTGCTCGCGACCGACATCGACCCCAATATGGTCGCGGCGGGCGCTGACGGCGTCTACGGCCGCGAGGCGATGGACGCCGTGCCGCAGCATTTGAAAACGCGCTGGTTCGCGCCGTTGAACGCCAAGAGGGAGGGCGACTGGAGAGTCGGAGAGGAACTCGCGTCTCTGGTGAGCTTTCGAGAACTCAATCTCATCGGCCATTGGCCGATGACAGGCCGGTTCGATGCGATCTTCTGCCGAAACGTGGTGATCTATTTCGAAGAACAGACACAGGACATGGTCTGGAGCCGCTTCGCGCCTCTGCTCGCCCCGGAAGGGCGTCTCTATATCGGACATTCCGAAAGAGTGTCCGGAGCCGCGGCCGCCTCTTTCGAGAGCGATGGCGTCACGACCTACCGCTTACGCTCCAAAGGGTGCTGATTATGTCGATTCGCGTACTGATCGTCGACGATTCCGCGACGATGCGAGGATTGATCGCGGCGACGCTGCAAAAGGATCCAGCCATAGAGGTCGTGGGACAGGCCGCCGACCCACTCGAAGCGCGTCGAGCGATCAAAGCCGTCGACCCCGACGTCGTCACGCTCGACGTCGAAATGCCGAACATGAACGGCCTCGATTTCCTCGAGAAGATCATGCAGCTTCGACCGACGCGCGTCATCATGGTCTCCTCTCTCACCGAACGCGGGGCGTCGGCGACGATCAGGGCCTTGGAAATCGGCGCCTTCGACTGCGTCGCCAAGCCGTCCGTCAAGGATCCGCGATCCTTCGACGGCCTGATCGCGAAGATCAAAGCGATCGCCGCGACGCCTATCGCTCGGCTGGCGCCGGCCGCGCATACGAGGTCCGCCGAACCGAAGCCGCCCGCTGCCCAATTCAAGCCGGACGGACGCATCGTCGCGATCGGCTCGTCGACGGGCGGCGTCGAAGCGCTGCTGACGATCTTGTCGACCTTTCCGGAGAATTGTCCGCCGACCGTCATTACCCAACATATGCCGGCGATGTTCACGGCCAGTTTCGCCGCGAGGCTCGATCGCCTGTGCAAGCCGCATGTGCGCGAAGCCGTCGACGGCGCGCTGATCCTCGCGGGACACGTCTATGTGGCGCCTGGCGGCCTCGCCCATCTCGAGATCGTCGAGCGCGGCGGTCTTTGCTGCCGCTTGCGCGAGGCGGAGGCGGTCAACGGCCACCGGCCGTCGATCGACGTTCTGTTCAACTCGGTCGCGCAGGTCGCGGGACATCGATCGCTCGGCGTCATTCTCACCGGCATGGGCAGAGACGGAGCGGCAGGATTGCTCGCCATGCGAAAATCGGGAGCGGAGACAATCGGGCAGGATGAAGCGACGTCGCTCGTCTACGGAATGCCGAAGGCCGCATTCGAACTCGGAAGCGTCGCCAGGCAGCTCCCGTTGAATCGAATTGGCGCGCAAATCCTGAGTTCGACGAACCAGTAGAAGATCACGAGGGAAAAATGTCTATCGCGGCCCAACTGAGAGTTTTGATCGTCGACGACACGAGTACGAGCCGTATGCTCATCCGTGATGGTCTCGAGGAATTGGGCGTTCGCAATATCTTCTTCGCGGGCGACGGCGAACAGGCCTTGCAATTCATGATGAGCACGCCGGCCCATCTCATCATATCGGATTTCAACATGCCGAAGCTCGACGGCCTCGGCCTGCTCAAGGCCATTCGCAATCACACCCCGACCAAGAAGGTGCCTTTCATCATGCTGACGGGGCGCGGCGACAAGGCGCTGCTGGAAAACGCGATCAAGCTCGGCGTCAACAATTATCTGACGAAGCCTTTCACCGTTCCGGCCCTGAAAAAGGCGCTGGAAACCATCATCGGCAAGCTCGCATGACGCAAATGACCGACTGCCTCAAGCGCATCCACATTATCCAGGGCGAATATCGGGTCGTCGACGATCCCGACACCGTTCTGGCGACGGTGCTGGGGTCCTGCGTCGCCGCATGTCTGAGAGACGCGGAAGCCGGCGTCGGCGGCATGAACCATTTTCTTTTGCCCGGAGACCTCGCCGCGTCGCGAAACGGCGAAGCCGAGCGATATGGCGCGCATCTCATGGAGCTCCTGGTGAACGGCCTGCTGAAAAAGGGCGCGCGGCGCGAGCGCCTGGAAGGCAAGCTGTTCGGCGGCGCGCGCATGATGGAGGGACTCTCCGACATCGGCGCGAAAAACGCCGAATTCGCCAAGCGCTTCCTGCGGAACGAGGGCATTCGCATCGTCGCCGAGAATTTGGGAGGCGCAAGGGGACGCCGCGTGGAATATTCGCCGGTTTCGGGACGCGCGCGCCAAAGTCTGCTCTCGGACCAGACGGCTGCGCCGCCTCCTCTCCCGATATCCATTCCCAAACTGGCGACGGCCGGCGCCGTGGAACTGTTCTGAGCGCTTCCAGATGAATTCAAACGCTGCAACGAGATCGAGGCGCCCGGACATGAACTCGAAAAATCGATCACAGCCATTGACGGACGTCTTGACGCGCGTCGCGCATGAATTGCGCAATCTCGCCAAGGACACGGACCGTCTCCACTGCCTCGTCGACAATGTGCATTGGGCCGGCGTGGAGGAGAAGGACGAAGTCATGCGCTCGGCGCAAGCCATAGACGCGATCGAGCAGAGACTTTCCGCCCTTTCCGACTTCGTCGCGGCGCTCGCGGAATTGGCCCCCGCCCAATGGGAGGTCGAAGGCCATCTGGCGTCGCAGAAAGTCAAGCTGGCCGAACTCGCCGGACGGCTCTCCGACCAGCCTCACACGCCCTCGGCCGTTCATCACGCCGGCGATTCCGAGTTTTTTTAAAGTCAGCCTTCGCCGGCGAGAAAATATCTCAATTTTCGGCCCTTCGCCCATTCTGCGGCGTCCTCGGCAATGGCCTTGAAGGCGTCGACGTCGACCGGCTCGTGCGTGCGTTCCGCCGTCGCCTCCATCAATCCCGCGGCGACGGACAGGAGCACGGTCGTCGACGCCCTCATGAACGAAACGCCGTCGCGCCCCGACCGATCGACGCCCGCCAAAATCTGGTTGACGAGGCAACGAACCTCGTAATCGAGCATCTCCAAATCTTGTCGCAGCGCGGGCTCGAGCCGCTGGCACTCCTCGATTGTCGGAATTGCGCCGCCTTCCGAATGAGCCGGCCTCGCGTCCTCCTCGCGCGGAGACAGACGACCGAAACGAGTCAATGCGACCTCCAATTTCCGGGCCGGCGATTACAGCCGTCGCGAGCCCTACCTGAAAGCGTCAGTAGAATCAATCTTCAAGACAACTGCAAGTTACATGTTTCATCCGCTGCATGCCGCCTGCGGCGTTCGACGCTCCGCTCATCGTCATTCCCGGCAGGTCGAAGGCCTGGCCAGGAATCCAGAGCGACGACAAAAATCATCGCTATTGCGCTGAACTCCCCTCATGCGCGCCACAACCGTCGAGAGCGGCTCTCCCGCAAGCTTGGCGGCATATCCTACTACCGATAATCGGGACCGCAATTCATTTCGCTCATTTGTGCGTTCAGCGCGCGTAATTCTCCCTTCAGGCGCGCGATCTCGGCCTCGCGGTCGCGACCGAATATCGTGCCCATCGGCGTCGGGACGCCGATGGTGCGCGTCGCGTCGTCCTCGCTCGTCTGATCCTGCGCCAGTCCGGAAAAGATCAGAGCTCGCGAGCGCGCGGCACGCGCCGCGACGAGCTGCGAGCATGTCGGCCCGATGAAAGGGGAAGGATCGACGACGGCAGCCGGAATGTCCCTCGTCCGCTCGGCGCAAGCGCCGAGGCCGAAGGCGAGAGCGAGAAGCGCGCAGCGTGCGGCCCTGATCATTGCAAGCGGTCCACGATCTCCGCGCCGGCGCATCGGCGAATGCTTCGGCGCATTCCTCGCAGATGTGGCTTGCGCGAGACGGGAGGCGCAGCGCGTCAGCCGGCGACCCTGTATCCGAGTTTTGGATCGCACCGGATCGGATCGACGCCGAACTCGTTCAAAAACTTCCGTCTGATGCCGCGGATATGCTCCCGCACCATGATCCGCGCTGGATTGTCGTCGAATATGCCGAACATCAGCATCGCGATTTCACAGTCGCCGATGTATTTGTGGCGATTGGCGATCAGATATTCGAGGATCAGGCTCTCCTTATCGGTCAGACCGATCGAATCCTGAAGGTTTCTTACGGCCCTCGTCACGGCGTGACGATCGGCAAATCGACTCGCATCATATTCAGAAGGAGCTGTGCGTCCCGAATACTGGCAGGAACTCGGCCGGAAGGCCGTCGTCTCATTCGAATATGTCGGCATTGGAGGGCCCAGATGATTATGACGCCGCCGACGAGAGGTCGGAGGTTTGTGGGACGCCTGCACGAGACTGAGCACTGACGAGGCGAATCGGGCGCTGGGGAGCGGTTCGACGATTCTATCGATTCGCGCATCGCCTGGACGCGCGTTCATCAGATAGCATGAGGACCCCACGTACTCAGCAGCAAATACGCGCGTCACGTAAGTATTTTCGTGGAAATATTTCCCGTCGGCGTCGGCGTTTCCACCGGCCACGCCGCCGCCTCCTGCGCGCCTCGACGGCGTGCGAAGCGCCGGACGAGGCGACTTGCGGCGCGCTCACTCTCCTCTCGTCGGATTTTGCTTGTGGCTTTCCACACCTTGAGAGGAGGCCTGCAATTTTTCTAAATCGTCTGCCAATTTAGAAGCCGCCCCAAGCGGTCCCGCTATGCGGGCCATTTCAGGGGAAGATGTTTTCATGCAGACTTTATACGAAAATGACACGATACGCGTTCTATATGATCCGCGAGGCGCGGATATATCGATCGTCAGCTTCGCTCATATGCGCTTCAGCGCCAGCGAAACGAATTCCTATTGGGGACAGTCCGCTTTCGAAAAAGCCGGATTTTCCGCAGTCGGCGTCATCTGCAAGACCGACACGTGGTATCCGGCTCGCGAAGTGATCCCTGCGATCGGCGCCCTGGCGGCTTGCCTTCCTGACGCCAACAGAATCGCATACGGGTTTTCCATGGGCGGTTATGGCGCTCTGCGGTTCGGCAAAGCTTTCGGCGCCGATATTGTTTTTGCGGTGTCGCCCCAGATTTCGATAGACCCCCGCTTCTGGAGCGGACGGGATTCGCGGTTCAGTTCGTATTTCGACGAAGAGCTTCATGAAAATATGCGGATCGAACAGGATCACCTTCCCGACAACGTCTATGCCTTTTACGATCCGCACCATATCTACGATCGGATAAACGTCGAAGCGCTCCAAACAGTGCGGCATGTGACGGGAGTAACTCTGCACCACATGGGCCACGATACTGCGGAGGTTTTCGCGTCATCGGCCATGTTTCGAGAGCTTTGTTTGCTCGCGGTCGATGGCGATCAGCATGGAGTGGCGAAACTCGCGAAGACGACGGCCCGTGCGAGCTATCGCAGAAAGGCGGGCCTGGCGGCATGCGCGCATCTAAAAAAGCGACCGGCGATGGGGGATGCGATAATTTCCAAATATTTCAGCGACGGGGGTGATTGGTGGCCCGAGTTGTATCGAAGAGCTATTGCGGAAATCGGATAACGAGGGCGAACGCCGTCCGGTGCCGGCGCTGCGGGAGCGGCCGCGTCAACGCAGCGCTTTCTCGATCTCGGGAACGAGCGTGGTCTGCAGGGCTTGGCGCGTCAGAGGTCCGATGAACTTGAAAGCGATCGTGCCGTCGCCGCGAATGACGAAGGTCTCGGGCACCCCATAGACGCCGAAGTCGATCGCCACCCGCCCCAATGAATCGAGCCCGACGAGCGAATAGGGATTGCCCCCGTCGTCGAGAAATTTCTTGGCGTTCGCCGGCTCGTCCTTATAGGCGAGACCGGCGAGCGTCATGCCCTTGTCCGCGAGCCTCGCGTCCTTCGCCAGAGCCATGAGCCATTCGTGCTCGATATGGCAAGGCGCGCACCAGGAGGCGAAAACATTGACGACGGTGACATGGCCCTTGCGCAGATCGTCGCCGCCGAAGCCGGCGACGCCGTCGAGCCCCTGCAGCGGCGGCAGAGCAAAGGCCGGCGCCTGCTTGCCGATGAGCGCGGACGGAATACGCGAGGCGTCGCCGGCGTAGAGACGAATGAAAAACAACGCCGCGAGCAGCGCGAAGACGCCGAGCGGCAGGAACAGCGCGAGTTTGCGCCGCGACGGCGACGGTTGCGCGTTTGCAGAAGTCTCGGTCATGACGCCTCGCCGCGATCTTCCGCGCCTTTGCGTTCGAGGCGCGCGAGTTCGGCGCTGAGCCGGCGATAATCCAATAGATTGCGCAGGACCAGCGCAAGGACGATCACGGCCGTCACGCCATAGGCGAGCGCAATATAGCCCCAATGCTCGCCGTTCATTGCGCCGGCTCCCACAATTCACGCGGCCCGTCTTCCGCGCCGACCGCCTGCAGGGTGAGCCGAGCCACGCGCCGGCGCAGGATCTCGTTGCGGATCGCCGAGAGGTGCAGGACGAGAAACAGCGCCGTCGCGCCGAGCGCCATGATCAGCAGCGGCCACAGCATGGAGGGCGCGATCGTCGAGCCGCCCGTCCGAAACACGGAAGCCGGCTGATGCAGCGTGTTCCACCAGTCGACCGAATATTTGATGATCGGAATATCGACGAATCCGACCAGCGTCATGATGGCGGCGATGCGCGCGCCGCGCGGACTGTCCTCCATCGCCTGGCGCAGGGCGATGAGGCCGAGATAGAGCAAGAACAGAACCAAAAAAGAAGTGAGGCGCGCGTCCCACACCCAAAAGGCTCCCCACATCGGCTTGCCCCACAGCGAGCCGGTCACGAGGCCGATGAAGGTGAAGGCCGCGCCGAGCGTCGCCGCCGTCTTCTGCGCGGCGTCGGCGAGCGGATGCCGCCAGACGAGCACGCCGAGCGAGGCCGACGTCATGACCACATAGGCGAATATGGCGAGCCACACCGCGGGCACATGAATATACATGATCTTCACCGTCTCGCCCTGCTGATAGTCGGGCGGAGCGACGAAGAAGACGAGATAGAGCCCGACGCCCAGCAGCAGAACCGCCGAGGCGAGGAGCCACGGCAGGACGCGTCGCGCCAGGCGAAGAAAGAGGGTGGGATTGGCGTAGGCGGACAGCGCGTTCATTCTTTGCCTGCGGCGGGAAGCGGTCGAGCGGAGGGGAGACGGCGAGGCCGCCATCTCCCCTCTTGCCTTCTATCTCGTCAATTGGGAACCTTGGGCTTCGACGCTTCGGCCGGCTTCGACTGTTCCGCCGTATTCTGCGGCTTGAATTTTCCGCGCAGGACGTCGGCCGCCGCGATGAGCTGCTTGTCCTTCTTGGCGTCCGGCGGCACATAGGCCTGCGAGCCGCTCTTCTCGTCCTCGCCGTTCTTCAAATGGCCCTTGAGCGAGGCTTCGCCCTTCGTGTCGTCCTTGCCCTTGAGCTCGTCCGGCACGTCCTGAAGAATGGTGATGTCGGGGTCGATGCCCTTCGCCTGGATCGAGCGGCCGGACGGCGTGTAGTAGCGCGCCGTCGTCAAGCGCAGCGCGCCGTTGTTGCCGCCGAGCGGGATGATCGTCTGCACCGAACCCTTGCCGAAGGAGCGCGTGCCGATGATCGTCGCGCGCTTGTGATCCTGCAGCGCGCCGGCGACGATCTCGGACGCCGACGCCGAACCGCCGTTGATGAGCACCACGACCGGCTTGCCGCGCGAAATGTCGCCCGAGGCGCGGGCGTTGTAGCGCTGCGTCTCGTCGGCCGTGCGGCCGCGGGTCGAGACGATCTCGCCATGGTCGATGAAGCTGTTCACCACCTGGATCGACTGGTCGAGCAAGCCGCCCGGATTATTGCGCAGATCGACGATATAGCCCCTGAACTTGTCGGCCGGGATTTCCTGCTGGAACTTCTGAATGGCCGACCTCAGACCCTCGGACGTCTCTTCGTTGAACTGCGAAATGCGGATATAGCCGATGTCTTCGTCCTGCTTGTGCGAGCGCAC
>PQAN01000233.1 GCA_003105285.1 Methylocystaceae bacterium | reverse complement strand
AAGCTAGAGTCTTTCCGTGTTTCGACGAAACACGGAAAGACTCTAGGTCTCGGCCGCCGTCGGGCTTCGAGCGCTTCCGCGCCGGAACGCCCCGGAAGCCGGCGAATAGCCCATTTTCGACCTGTTTCGCCGCCGAATCGGCGTTATGATGGCGTCATGCGCATTCTCGAGCCAGCGGCTTGATAACAGGTCGCGCCCCCCTGTCAACGCGGCGCCTCGTCATCCCGGAGCGGGCGGATTGGGATTTGCGCAATTCGTGCTACGAGGTCGGAGCTTCGCCCGCCCAGGCCGGCGTCGCCCCATTGATCTAATCACTTCCAGCGCGGTTTCCATATGACAAACGCCACGCCCCGGTTCGACGACGCGATGCGGCGCCTCTCCGCAGCGCTCGAGCAGCTCGAGACGACGACCGCGCGGCGAATCGAAGCGGAGCTGTCCCATGCCGATCTCGAGGAGGAGCTCGCGGTCATGCAGGACGATCGCAGCCGGCTGGCGCTCGAGCTCGACGCCGCGCTCGCGCAGAAGATCGCCCTGGAGAAGACGCGCGACGAGGTGCTGACGCGCCTCGACCGTACGAGCCTCGGCATTCGCGCCGTTCTCGGCGATGAAGCGCCGAAAGAAGAATAGAGGCTGGAACGAATGGCGCATGTCGTTGTGACGATCGCCGGGCGGACCTATCGCATGGGCTGCGAGGACGGCGAAGAGGCCCATCTCGAGGAGTTGGCCCGCGTCGTCGAGGCCAAGATGCTGACGCTGCGCGAGGGGTTCGGCGATATCGGCGAGCAGCGCATCGTGGTGATGGCGGCCCTCACCATAGCCGATGAAGCGTCGATCGCCGCGCGCAAGCTGCAGGCCGCCGAAGCCGAATTGGCGGCGCTGCGGGAGCGCGAGGCGGCGTTGCGCGAGCAGGAGGCCGCCTTGCAGGACAGCGTCGCGACCGCGCTCGAAGACGCCGCCGCGCGCGTCGAGCGTGTCGTGAAAGACCTGCAGCAGAGCGGCGACGAGCCGAGCCTGTTTTCTCGAGAGGGCTCCGCCTCGACATGAAGTCCGGGCGGTTGCTCGGGATTCCCGATCGCTCGCCTCGCGAGCGTCGGGAATGACCCCGAGAATGCGTCCGACGCGGCCCGCTCAGCGGCCCCAGGCTTCGAAGCTCGGATCGTGCTTGAGCTTCTCCAATTCGTCCGCCTGCCCCGACAATTGGATATGGCGCCGCTCCGCGGCGTCGCGCTCGACGCCATCCTTGAGAATGGCGATCTTCAGTTGTTCGGTCGCCTTTCGCGCGAGCGCGTTGATCCATTTGTTGAGATTGCCCACGACGATGTTCTTGCGCGCCAATTCGGCTTCCTTGCCGGCGGCGTCGCTCGTCAGAACGTCGCGCTCCTTGGCCGCCGCCGCGGTCTGCCCCTCGAGCGACTTCAGTTTGTCTTGAAGGGCGGCGTCGGACGCGTTCTTCTCCAATTGCGCCTGCGTCTCCTGACGCGCCTTCTCCAGAGCGGCGAGGCCGTCGTTGAGCCAGGCGATCTGCTGCTCGAGCACCGAATCCTTGACGACGCCCTTGGTGTCGAAGGAGTTGGGGAGCGGAAAATAAGGGCTGATCTCGACGGCTCGCGCCGGTCCGCCGACGAGCAGCGTCGCGAGGACGGCGGCGAAACCGACTTTTCCGATTATCGACGACATGTTTCTCTCCCTTGCTGGCGGGTCGTTCTTTTTTCAGGAGCCGCCGCCGACGCCGGCTCGGCTCCCCCGCTGCGAGCGGCGCACAAATTGAGCTATCGGCGCGGCCCTGGCAAGCCTCGCGCAGCGCAGCGCTCGGTTCGGGCCGATCAAAGCGGCGCTTGACGCATCGGCGTCGCTGCGCGAATTTGGTTCTCGCCAGGGGAGCCTCGCTCTCGGCGCGCCGCCGTCCGCAATCGCCGGCCCGCGCCGTAAAGAGGCTGAGAGGTCGGATAGCTTCGGCAAGAAGCGGCTCGGCGACCCTTCGAACCTGATCCAGTTCAAACTGGCGTAGGGAGGTCTCGCATGATCCTATCGCAAACCCAGCGCTCGGCGCCGAGGGCCCGGCCATGCTCGTTCGCGTGATCGGCGCCGGCGTTGCCGGCCTGACCGCCGCTTTCGAGATCGCGCGAATGGGGGCGCCCCATGGGGCGCAGGTCGAACTCGTCGAGAAAAACCCGCAGCCGGGGCGAGGCTGCTCCTTCTTCGCGGGCGGAATGATCGCGCCCTGGTGCGAATTGCAGAGCGCCGAGCCGCTCGTCGCCGAACTCGGCCGCGAGGCGCTGTCGTTCTGGACGCGCGACGTCCCCGTCGCCGAGGTCGCCGGCAGCCTCGTCGTCGCGCCGGCGCGCGACCACGCGGAGCTCGAGGATTTCACGCGGCGCACGCGCCGTTTCGAGAGATTGGACGAGGCCGGCGTCGCGGCGCTCGAGCCCGATCTCGCGGGACGTTTTTCGCAGGCCCTCTTCTTCCCCGAGGAAGCGCATCTCGAGCCGCGCGCGGCGATGCAGGCGCTGTTTCAATGTCTCGGGCGCTTGGAGAATGTCGCCATTCGCCTCGGCGCCGACGCGGCAGAGGAAGCGAGCCGGCCGGACTGGACGATCGATTGCCGCGGCTATGCCGCGCGCGGCGACCTCGACGGGTTGCGCGGCGTGAAGGGCGAGATGCTGGTGCTGCGCAGCGAGGAGATCGAGCTGTCGCGCCCCGTCCGCATGCTGCATCCGCGCCATCCGGTCTATATCGTGCCGCGCGGCGCGGGCGTCTTCATGGTGGGCGCGACGATGATCGAGAATGAAGAACGTTCGCGCGTCACGGCGCGCTCGATCGTCGAGCTCGTCAATTCGGCCTACGCCATCCATCCCGCCTTCGCCGAGGCGGAAATATTGGAGACCGGTTCGGACGTTCGTCCGGCTTTCGCCGACAATCTGCCGCGCATCGTGGCGCGCGGCCGCACGCTCTACATCAACGGGCTCTATCGGCACGGCTTTCTGCTGGCGCCGGCGCTGGCCCGACGAGCCGCGCGATTCCTCCTCGCCGGCGAATATTTTCCGGAGGTCATGAATGCGGATCACGGTGAACGGACAGACGCTCGAGGTCGCGGCGCCGACGCTCGCGCTCCTGCTCGATGAGCTCGGCTATGGCGACAAGACCGTAGCGACCGCGGTGAACCAGGAATTCGTACGCGGCAAGGACCGGCGCGAGGTTCTCTTGCGGGAGGACGACAC
>PQAN01000232.1:837-6054 GCA_003105285.1 Methylocystaceae bacterium | reverse complement strand
CGGCCGGAGAGGAGCTTTCGGGACAGAGGCAGAGATCGTGGCGGCGACCGCAACATGGAGGCCGGCGGCGAACGCTCCTCGCATCAGAGCTTCGACCGCAATCGCGACAGCCGCCGCTTCCATCAGCGGGTCGAGCCGGCGCATCAGGACGAATCGGCCGGACGCGACGTCGGGGGGCCGAGCGCTCTTCCCTCCTTCATCACCGCGCCGGTCAGACCGGTCGGCGGCGAGCAGGAAGCTCGAGATTCCTTCGCGACGCAGGAGCGGCCGGCCGGACGCGAGCATGAAGCGGCGGCCGTCGGTTACCATCTCAATGCGCGTCGCCGCCGTCGTCCGCGCCCGTCGCTCGACGAGTCGAATGTCAACGGCGCGCCGGGCGCCGAGCCGCCGCATTCGGACGAATTGCCGCTGGCCGATTGAGCCGTCGAGGCGCGCTGCTCAACGCGTCTCGAGCTCGACGGCGGCGCCGACGCGCAGCATTCCGCCCTGTGCAATCCTCGCATAGACGCCGCAGTCGACATGACCCCAGCCGTCGAGCAACGTCTGGACGACGTCGATGTCGCGCCGACCGCTGCCGGGCTCGACCGCGGTCGCGGCGCAACGGTCCGTCGTCGCGAGCACCTCGAGCCGCACGTCGCCGATCGCGAGTAGCCGGCCCACGAGCTCATGCTCGCGCCAGGCCGGCAGTCCTTCGACATAGAGATTGGCGCGAAAACGCAGCGGATCGACGGGTCGGCCGCTTCTCTCGCCGATGGCCGCGACAGTCGCGAGATTGACGAGCGACACGAATCCCGATTTCGAATCGGTGAAGCGGAAGCCTGTCGGCGCCTCGAGCAAACGCGCTGCTCCGCGGAGTTCGTCGGCGCAATACTCGCTCAAGAACGCTTCGATCTCCGCGCGCCCCGCCGCGCTGCGCAAGTCGCCCCGCGCCGCCTCCCGGCCCTCGCATACGATCGTCAAGACGCCGCTCTCCTCGTCGTAGTGCGTCGCGAGAGCGGCGAGACGCGCATTGCGCATCAGCATCAAGAATTTGATCTTGGGCTGATGGACTGGCGCGTCGGCGTCGAATCCGGAGGGACCGTTTTCGATGGCGAACAAGCGATCGCCGGGAAAATAGCCGTCCGCCTCGAGGATCGCGCTCGAAAGACGCTGTGGCGAAAGGCCTTTGACAGGATAACGGTAGAGAGCGCCGACACGCATGGATATTTCCTGACGAATGGGCGTATCGAATGCGAGTCAGAAGGCTCACGGTATGAAACAATCGCACCGCAGCTTCGAGGCCTCAACTCGTCGCTCGCCGCTGTCCTCGCAAGAGACGCTTCGCGAGGATTTTGTCGATGCGGCGTCCGTCCCTGTCGATAATTTCGAAACGCCAGCCATGCGCGTCGAAACTCTCGCCTATTTCGGGCAGATGGCCGGTGCGAGCCAGCGTGAAGCCGGCCGCCGTGTGATAGGTCCTGTCGTCGGACGCCGGGATCGAAAGGAGCTCCGACATTTCGTCCGCCGGCATGCCGCCGGAGATCAGCCATGATCCGTCGTCACGCTGCACCGCGTCGGGCTCGGGCGGCCCCTCCGCCGTCCCGAAACCGCCGACGATGGCCTCGAGAATGTCGGCGTCCGTCACGATCCCCTGGAAATGCCCGTATTCGTCGAAGACCAGCGCGACATGGACCGACGACTTCTTGATGATCTCGACGACATCGAGGGCGTCCGCGGCGGCGGGAACGATCGGCGCCTGCCGGACGAACGCGCTCACCTGCGGATGCTCCCCGCGCATATAGGCGTCGAGCAGGTCCTTGGCCTGGACGACCCCCAGCATGTCTTCGGTTTTTCCTTTGTAGACCGGCAGCCGCGAATGAACGCTCTCGACGATCTTTCTGCGGATCGCTTCCGGGTCGTCGGCGAGATCGATCATGTCCACTTCGCCACGAGGCGTCATGACGCCCCGAACGGGGCGATCGCCTAGACGCATGACGCCGGCGATCATCGCCCGCTCGCCGGGCTCCAGGACGCCCGCCGTCTCCGCCTCCGCGACCAAGGCGCGGATTTCTTCGTCGGACACCCGCTCCTCGCCGGCGCCTCGAAAGCCGAAGGCGTGCAGCACGGCGCGGCCGGAAATATCGAGAATGAAAACCAGCGGCGAGGCGATCTTGGCCAGCACGCTCATGACCGGCGCGACCGAGGCGGCTATTTCTTCTGGATTGCGCAACGCAATCTGCTTGGGAACGAGCTCGCCGATGATCAAGGACGCATAGGTGATCAAGGCGACGACCGCCCCGACCCCGATCGTATCCGCGACGGCGAAGGAGACGCCGCGGGACGCGATCCATTCGGCGAGGCGCGCGCCGAGAGTCGCGCCGGAGAACGCGCCCGACAATATGCCGATCAAGGTAATGCCGATCTGGATGGACGACAGGAACTTGCCGGGATCGGACGCGAGCGCCAGCGCCTTTTGCGAGCCGGCGCGGCCGCGTTCGGCCAATGCCTGCAGACGGGCCCTGCGAGACGAAACCACGGCGAGTTCGGCCATTGCGAGCGCGCCATTGACCACGATAAGCGCGGCGACGACAGCGATTTCGAGGTACAGCATATTCGAAAATATAGCTGCGCCGCACGCGATCCGCGAGTCCCTTCGCTTCGCGACGCATCGGCGTCGAGGCAAGCTCCGCGCCCGCCTCGCGGACCAAAATCCCCGCGCTCCAGTTGTCGCACCCTCTTTCCGAGTTCGGGGCGCCTTCCCATATCGGCCCTGAAGGTCGCCGCAAGGGGCCGATTTCACGCCATATAACGCGAGGCGCGCCGCTTGTCGTGGCGTTTCGCGGGCAAGAGGGACAGCTCATGAATTTCGAGAAATATACGACGCGCGCGCAAGGATTCGTGCAGGCGGCGCTGTCGCTCGCCACGCGCGAGGGGAACCCCCAGTTCACCCCCGAGCATCTGCTCAAGGTCCTGCTCGACGACGAGCAAGGCCTGTCCGCCGGACTCATCGACCGCGCCGGCGGGCGCTCGCGCGAGGCGCTGGCCAAGACGGAAGCCGCGCTTTCCAAGCTGCCGAAGGTTTCGGGCGCGGGCGCCGGCCAGCCGCAATTGACGCCGGCGACCGCGCGTCTGTTCGACAATGCCGAAAAGATCGCGCAGAAAGCCGGCGACTCCTACGTCACCGTCGAGCGCCTGCTGCTGGCGCTGGCGCTGGAGAAAGGCACGGAACCCGCGCGCATTCTGAACGAGGCCGGCGTCACGCCTCAGACGCTGAACGCGGCGATCGAGGATTTGCGAAAAGGCCGTTCGGCCGATTCCGCTTCCGCCGAAAACGCCTATGACGCATTGAAGAAATATGCGCGCGACCTCACGGAAGCGGCGCGCGAAGGCAAGCTCGACCCGGTCATCGGCCGCGACGAGGAAATTCGCCGCACGATTCAGGTTCTGTCGCGCCGCACCAAGAACAATCCCGTGCTGATCGGCGAGCCCGGCGTCGGCAAGACGGCGATCGTCGAAGGCTTGGCGCTGCGCATCGTCAATGGCGACGTGCCGGAATCGCTCGAGGACAAGAAGCTGCTCGCGCTCGACATGGGCGCGCTCATCGCCGGCGCGAAATATCGCGGCGAATTCGAAGAGCGTTTGAAGGCCGTGCTCAACGAGATCACCGCCGCGCAGGGCGGAATCATCCTGTTCATCGACGAGATGCACACGCTCGTCGGCGCCGGCAAGGCCGACGGCGCGATGGACGCCTCCAATCTGCTGAAGCCGGCGCTGGCGCGTGGCGAGCTGCATTGCGTCGGCGCGACGACGCTCGACGAATATCGAAAGCATGTCGAAAAAGACGCCGCGCTGGCGCGACGCTTCCAGCCCGTGTTCGTCGACGAGCCGACGGTGGAAGACACGATCTCGATTCTGCGCGGCTTGAAGGAAAAATACGAGCTGCATCACGGCGTGCGCATCACCGACTCGGCGATCGTCGCCGCCGCGACTCTGTCCAACCGCTACATCTCCGACCGCTTCCTGCCCGACAAGGCGATCGACCTCGTCGACGAGGCGGGCTCGCGTCTGCGCATGCAGATCGACTCCAAGCCCGAGGAGCTCGACGAGCTCGATCGACGCATCATCCAGCTCAAGATCGAGCAGGAGGCGCTGCGTAAGGAAACCGACCCCGCCTCCAAGGACCGGCTGGCGAAGCTCGAGACCGAGCTCGGCGAGCTCACCGAGAAATCGGCGTCGCTCACGCAGCGCTGGAAATCGGAAAAGGACAAGCTCGGCCAGGCGCAGAAATTCAAAGAGCAGTTGGAGACTGCGCGCAACGATCTGGCGCAGGCGCAGCGGCGCGGCGAGTTTCAGCGCGCAGGAGAGCTCGCCTATGGAGTCATTCCCGATCTCGAGAAGAAGCTCGCCGAGACCGAAAAGGAGAGCGCTCAGGTTCTGCTCGAGGAGGAAGTGACCGCCGAACATGTCGCGCAGGTGATCTCGCGCTGGACCGGCATTCCGGTCGACAAGATGCTGGAAGGCGAACGCGAGAAGCTCCTGCACATGGAGGAAGAGCTCGCGCGCCGCGTCGTCGGCCAGAAGGAGGCCGTCGCCGCCGTGTCGACCGCCGTGCGCCGCGCCCGCGCCGGCTTGCAGGACCCCAACCGGCCGATCGGCTCTTTCATTTTCCTCGGTCCTACCGGCGTCGGCAAGACGGAGCTCACCAAGGCGCTCGCCGACTTCCTGTTCGACGACGAGACCGCGATGGTGCGGCTCGACATGTCCGAATATATGGAGAAGCATTCGGTGGCGCGGCTCATCGGCGCGCCGCCCGGCTATGTCGGCTATGAGGAAGGCGGCGCGCTGACCGAAGCCGTGCGTCGCCGGCCCTATCAGGTCGTGCTGTTCGACGAGATCGAGAAGGCGCATCCGGACGTGTTCAACGTCCTGTTGCAAGTGCTGGACGACGGCCGTCTGACGGACGGCCAGGGCCGCACCGTCGACTTCAAGAACACGCTCATCATCATGACGTCGAACCTCGGCGCGGAGTTCCTCGTGATGCAGCAGGAGGGCGAGGATTCGTCGGCCGTGCATGACGAGATCATGCAGGTGGTGCGCGCGCATTTCCGGCCCGAATTCCTGAACCGCGTCGACGAGATCATCCTGTTCCACCGGCTGCGGCGCGAGCAGATGGCGGCGATCGTCGACATCCAGTTGCGCCGGCTCGCCAAGCTGCTCGAGGAGCGCAAGATCACGCTG
>PQAN01000232.1:0-593 GCA_003105285.1 Methylocystaceae bacterium | reverse complement strand
CCTCTCCCCGCTCGCGGGGAGAGGCTGGGTGAGGGGCCAGGGGTATTGTCGGCCACGCCGATGACGGCCGCGGGTTCGTCGGCCGCATCGGTGTTTCTCATCGCACCCCAGGCCCCTCACCCTCGCTTCGCTCGACTTCCTTCCCACAAGCGGAGGTGGCGCACCGCCCGTTGTTTTCCTTCGGAGTATCGAATGCCTCGAAGCCAGCTCTACGACAGCGACTTCTATGCTTGGACGAACGAGCAGGCGGCGTTGTTGCGCGCGGGCAAGCTCTCGGCCGTCGATATCGAGAACATCGCCGAGGAGATCGAGAGCATGGGCAGGACCGAGAAGCGCGAGCTCGTAAGCCGCCTGAGAACTCTGCTGCTCCATATCTATTGAAATGGCGGTTTCGACCGGAAGGGCGCGGGCCGAACCGGGAGGCGTCGATCCGAACTCAGAGGCTCGAAGTCGAGGATCACATCGCCGACAATCCGAGCTTGAAGGCGAAATTGTCCGAAGCGATCGGGATGGCCTACGAAAGAGCGAGGATCGAAGCCGCTCTGGACACGAAACTGCCATCGACGGCATTCCTAGAGTCTTTCCATGTTTCA
>PQAN01000231.1 GCA_003105285.1 Methylocystaceae bacterium | reverse complement strand
TCCTATCCGATCGTTTCGATCGAGGATGGACTCGATGAGAACGACTGGACGGGATTCGCTCGCCAGACAGCGGCTCGAGGCGACCGGATTCAGATCGTCGGCGACGACATTTTCGTGACCAATCCCGATTTCATCAAACGCGGCATCCTCGAGAAGACGGCGAATGCGGCGCTGATCAAGTTGAACCAGATCGGAACGGTGAGCGAGACGGTGCATGCGATCGAGCTGTGCCGCGAGGCGGGATGGAATTACGTTATCTCGCATCGATCGGGCGAAACCGAGGACGCCTTTATCGCTGATTTCGCGGTCGCCATGGGCGGTGGACAGATCAAGACAGGCTCGGCCAGCCGGAGCGAGCGCATCGCCAAATACAATCGTCTCTTGGAAATAGAGGCCGAACTCGGCGACACGGCGGAGTTCCTGTCTCCTTCGCCGACGAGCTTATTACATAGCGGAATATCCTTTCGCGAATTCATTGGTTCCTATCCGTCCCGAACCGATCGAGATTGGGCCGACTTGTCCATTCGAGGCAAAACGCCGAGACGTTCCATCCAGGCGCCAACGAACACGCGAGTTTCAGGAGATTCACATGACGGTCCCTCTCACTAAGCCGGTCGGCAATCTCGTCACCGTCTCCGCTCCCAATGAAGTGCTCTATACGCTTTGTCCCGGGCCCCAAGCTTCCTACTTCGCCGTTCATCACGGATGGACAGAGGAGGAGCTCGCGAAGGTCGGCGCCAAGCTCACCTATCTGCGATCGATTCCCGATACCGAACAACTCTGGCCGCATGTCGGTCATCGTTCCGAGAGTCTRATCCGTGAAGGCGGCAATTGGCCRCCGATCTGGGCGCGCGCGGATATCAGCGACACCAGGCTAATAGCGACATTGACGACCGACCCGTCCGGCGGACAAATTCTCGTTCGCACGACGTCGAGATTCTATAGAGTCGCGGATTTGGCCGGTAAGAAGATCGGCCTGTTGAAGGGTCGCAATACGCGCAAGCTCGACTTTGGGCGCGTTCCGGCCCATCGCGGGATTATCGACTCGCTGCGTCTCGCCGGCTTGAGCGACAAGGACGTCACGATCGTCGATATCGAGCACGATGATTTCGAAGTGGAGAAGCCCTCCCGTCATCCCGCCGAACGCGCCGGGCGTTTCGCACGCAAGAATCCCGAGGAGGCGCTCGACGTCCAGGCGCTGGCGTCAGGCGAGATCGACGCGATCCTCAGCAGCGACGCCAATGCTCGTTATCTGACCGGCTCCGGTCGCTTCAAGGCCATCGAGGACCTGTCTCGCCATCCCGACTGGACGCTGACCGGCGCGAGTTCGCCCGTCATCACGGTGAGCGCGAAGCTTGCCGCGGAGCATCCGGAATACATCGTCGCCTATCTGCGCGCCGCCATTCGCGGCGGCCGTTGGGTCAATGAAAACCCTTTGGCGGCGGCGGAAATATTCAACGGCGGCGAGGCGCGCCCGCAATCCGTGCGGCGGCTGGCCGAAGCGATCGGCGCGCGCGACTTTGTCCCGAACCTCGCGCCTCAGGCTCTCGCCGGTCTCGAAGTCCAGAAGGCTTTCCTGCTGGAATATGGTTACATCCGTAACGACTTCGACATAAGAGACTGGGTAGCCCCGCAGTTCTTGCAGGAGGCGCTCGCCAGCTTCTGATTATGGTTGCGATCCGGCGTCGTCTGGCGCCGGATCGCTTTTCAAATGGTCACGGCCACTTCATGGGCGGCGAAAACCGTGTCCATCAGTTCCAATTTCGAATATCTGGGCGCAAACAGCTCGATCAGCCTGTAAGCGTAGGACTGAAGCAGAGCGCCGCGTCTGATTGCGACCTTGGTCGTGTTGGGTTCGAACAGCCCCTTGGTCGCAACGAGCGCCACCAGCGTCTTGTCGCGCTGGGGATCGAACGCCAGTTCGGCCACGATGCCTATTCCCAGGCCGAGTTCCACATAGGTCTTGATGACGTCGGCGTCCATGGCGGTGAGCCGAATGTCGGGCGTCAGCCCGGCTCGAGCGAAAGTGGCGTCGATCAGACTTCTTCCCGTGAAGTTCCGATTATAGGTGATGATCGGATATTGGGCGAGATCGGCGAGCGACACGACACTCTTTGCGGTCAACGGATGATCGGTCGAAACGATCGCCATATGACGCCAGGAGAAGCAATTATAGGTGATGAGCTCTGGAAAGGTGTCCAGCGCCTCCGTCGCAATTCCTAGATCCGAATCGCCCTTGATGATGCTCTGCGCGACGTAATGCGGCGTGCCTTGCCTCAATTCCAGATGGACGTTGGGGAATTCGGCGATGAAACACTGGATGACGTCGGGTAGGACGTAGCGCGCTTGATTATGCGTCGCCGCGATGACCAAGCGGCCGTCGAGCTGTTTGGTGAATTGACCCGAATAGCGGCGAAGGTTTTCGGCTTCGAGCAAGATCTTCTCGACGAAAGGCAACACGCCCTCGCCTACTTTCGTCAATCCGACGAGTCGCTTGCCTTTGCGCACGAAAATCTCTACGCCGAGCTCGTCTTCGAGGTCCTTGATCTGCCTGCTGACGCCCGACTGCGACGTGAACAGCGCAGATGACGTCGTCGTCAGATTGAGCCCGTTTCGGACCGCCTCGCGAACGAAGCGGAGCTGCTGAAAGTTCATTAGCCAGGCATCCCGAACTTGGCGTCCCTTCCCCCCGACTCGAGCCCCCGAAGGCGAGCCGACCGAGCGCGGGAGCGCCGAACACGATATATCTATAAGAGTAATAGATAATGTCGTTTAGGAAAAGAGCATTCAGGACGGCTGCGCGGAGCAATGTTCTGTAACGAGCGCCTCGTGTGGAATATTTTTCCTCAACCGCGCCGCGACGATTCCCGTCAGCATGATTACCGCGGCGCAGCACGTCAACGTATCGCGAACGCCGAACGACTGCCCGGCCGAACCGATCGCCAGACTGCCGATCGGGGAAATACCGAAAAACGCCATGGTGAACAGCCCCATCACGCGCCCTCGCATGCGATCGGCGACGACGGATTGAATCAGCACATTGCTGGCCGCCACGATGTTTATTGAACAAAAGCCGATGACGAACAGCGCCGCCACCGCCAATGGGACCTGATCGGTCCGGGCGAACAGCGCGAGCGCAAATCCAGACGCCAACACCGCGGCGACGATTGTCCTATCGATATCGAAAACCGTCCGGCGTCCTGCGAGAAACAGCGTGCCGGAAAAGGCGCCCGCTCCGGCGGCCGCGGTCATGAAACCGAACGACTGCGCGTCGCCGCCATAAACCTCTTTGGCGAAATAAGGCAAAAGCGAAATATAGGGCGTGCTGAAAAAGCTGATCATCGCGACGATCGACAACAGAAGCAGAATATAGCGATGTTCGAGTGTGTAACCGAATCCTTCGCTCAACGCCCCTATGACGGATTGCCCGGGCTTGTGCGCCGGCCGCTCCTGCAAACGGATCGCGCAGAGCGCGGCCAGCACGAATGAATATGACGCCGCATTCATGAGAAAGCAGGCGCTCTCGCCCCATTGGGCGATGAGCACGCCGCCGAGCGCCGGTCCGATCAGCCGCGACGAATGTATCGTCACTGAGGTCAGCGCGACAGCGTTCGGCAAGTCTTCGCGACGTGGAACGAGCTCGGCGATGAGCGCCTGCCGGACGGGTTGGTCGATCGCGTTGATCAAGCCGAGCAGCAGCCACATGATAACGAGAACCTCGGCTCTGATCTCCGATCCCGCCGTCAGAACGGCGAGCGCGACGGAGTGGACGAGCGACGCGAATTGGGTCCAGAATAGCACCTTCCGCCTTTCGACCCGATCGGCGAGAAGACCGACGAACGGGCCGAAAATCAGCGTCGGAAACTGCCCCATGAAAGCGACGAAGCCGAGCATGAAGGTCGAGCCGGTCAGTCGGAAGACGAGCCAGCTCATCGCCACCTGCTGCATATGCGTTCCCGCCTGCGACAGAATCTGGGCCGAAAAGTACAGAGCGTAATTGCGATGCGCGAGGGCGCGCGCGAGATGTCTCATCTGCTCGAGTCGCTTGGATAGGCGCCACGTGTGACCGTGGCGCACGCGTTCCTTCTCAAGGACGCTTGGAAATGTACCGAGGCGTGCGGCGCGGCGGGACGTCGGACGGATCGTTGAAGCCATGCGTCGACGAATGACCCGGCGCCACGAGAGAATCGACGAAGGCCTCGTCCTCCGCAGTCGTCTCGTAGTCGAGCGCGCGCACATAAACGTCCCATTGTTCCTCGGTGCGAGGTCCGGCGATGATCGATGTGATGGCGTCGTTGTTCAGCACCCAGGCGACGGCGAATTCGGCCGCACTGACGCCCCTTCTCTCGGCATGCGCCCGAATCTCTTGGGCGATCGCCAAGGATTCCGGTCGCCATTCGTTTTGATGCAGCTTCTTGTCGTTGCGGGCGGCGCGCGTGCCGGCAGGCGGCGGCGCGTCCGGCAGATATTTCCCGGTCAATATGCCGCGCGCCAGTGGACTGTACGCGACGACCCCCTGCCCGTAATATTCGGTCAGATGGAAAAGCTCCTTTTCATGATTTCTGTTCACGATGTTGTAGGTGATCTGGCTGGCGATCGGTCGATCGATTCCCGCCCGGTCGGCCAGATGGCTGAACTCGGCGATTTTCCAGCTCTGAAAATTGGAAATGCCGAAGTAGCGGATCTTGCCTTGCCGGACGAGCTCGGCGAGCGCGTTGAGGGTCTCGGCGATCGGCGTTTCGCGGTCCTCGCGGTGGAGATAATAGAGATCGATATAATCCGTCTTCAGCCTCTTCAGGCTCTTCTCGACCGCCTCGAACACATATTTGCGCGACAGCCCACGCTGATTCGGGCCCGGATTCTCGGCGACGGCGTTGCCGAGCTTGGTCGCGACCACCCATTCGTCTCGCACGCCGGCGATCGCTTCACCGACAATCTCCTCCGCGCGGCCCCTCACATAGACGTCGGCGGTGTCGATGAAATTGACTCCCTGGTCACGCGCTTTGGCGATGATGCGGCGCGACGTCTCGACGTCGGCGAAGCTGCCGAACAACATCGTTCCCAGGCTGAGTTCGGACACAGTCAGTCCACTGCGACCCAACTTGCGGTATTTCATGAGGTTCCCACTCTTTCTCGTATCAAAGTGCGTATCGAGGAGCCGCCGCGTCATGTGCGTCCGCAAATGCGAAGGCCGGTTGCGGAACGGCGTCTATGAGGCTGCGGGTGAAAGGATGCCGGGGCGAGTTCCAGATATCGCGCCGATCGCCGGACTCGACGATCTCGCCGTCTTGCATCACCAGAACGCGGTCGGCGATGTAACGCACGACGGACAGATCGTGCGAAATGAACAGATAGGAGAGATCGAATTCCGCTTTGACGTCGATGAGGAGGTCGAGAATCGCCCCGCGGATCGACGCGTCGAGCGACGACACCGGCTCATCGCAGATGAGCAGAGCCGGACGCGGGAGCAGAGCCCTCGCAATGCCGATCCTCTGCTTTTGTCCTCCCGAGAACTCGTGGACGTAACGCTCGAGCGTATCGGATGGAAGTTCGACACGGTCGACGATATGGCGAATGCGCCGCGATCGATCGTCTCGGTTCTTCACCCCGCCGACGATCAAGACGTTGTCGAGAATATCGCCGATCCTCATGCGCGGGTTGAGCGAAGCGTGCGGATCCTGAAAGATCATCTGCATGCGTGGCCGAAACGGGCGCAGTTCGGCCTCGCTCGCTCTGGCTATGTCGACGCCGTCGAGAACGATGCGTCCGCCGACATTTTGAACCAATCGTAGGATCGCGCGCGAGAGGGTGGACTTGCCGCAGCCGGACTCGCCGACGAGACCGACCGTCTCCCCGCGGAAGATGTCGAAGCTGACGTTGTTCACGGCGGTGACCGCGCGGCCTTTGGAGGCGTAACGAGCGCTGAGTTCTCGCACCGAAAGCAGCGGATTGCGAATGTCGGAGAGTTTCGTCCTCTGCCTCTCTGCGGAAACGACTTCCGTCGGCCTCGGCGAGACATCTTCGCCGTCGTTCGCGCGCGAAGTGGTATAATGTCTCGTCTCGTCCAGACTCGACGCCGCATGCAGCAATTGCCTCGTATGCGGATGTCGCGGCGCCGTGAAAATTCGTTCGGTCGAGCCGTCCTCGACCTTGGCGCCGCGATACATCACAGCGACTCGGTTCGCCCACTGTCCGACCACGCCGAGATCATGCGTGATGAGCAGCAGCGACATCGACAGTTCGCGCTTCAATCGATCCAATAGGCGCAAGATGCGAGCCTGGATCGTGGCGTCGAGGGAGGTCGTCGGCTCGTCGGCGATCAGCAGCTTCGGGGCGCTCGCGACCGCCATGGCGATCATGATTCTCTGTCTCTGCCCGCCTGAGAATTGATGCGGATAATCGCCGATGCGCGCTTCCGCGTTCGGTATCTCGACCAACTGCAGCAGTTCGACGACGCGGCTGCGCAGCTCGGCTCCGGTCAGCCCGACATGCAGCCGCACGGCCTCCGCGATCTGCGATCCGACGGTCGTCACTGGATTGAGGGAGGACGTCGGGTCCTGAAAAATCATCGAGACCGCGCCGCCACGAAGCGCGCGCAACTCCTTCGGTCGAAGATCGAGAATGTCTCGACCTTCGAAAAGAATTTTGCCGCCGATATCCGCTTCGGGCGCCAGGAGACGCATCAGCGCCAAGGCGGCGGTGGATTTTCCGCTTCCCGACTCGCCGACGAGCGCCAATGTGTCTCCGGCGTCGATCGTGAGGTTCAACCCGTCGACGACGGTCTTGCCCGCGAATCGAACCGTCAGTCCAAGAATTTCGAGGAGCCCGCTCATTCGGATTCGCCTCGCAGACGCGGATTGAGCGCGTCGTTCAATCCATCGCCGATCAGATTGAGCGACAGGATGGTCGCGGTCAGGGCAAGCCCGGGCTCCACAGTGAGATGCCAGGCCGTGCGCAACAATTCACGACCGTCGCCGATCATGCTCCCCCAGCTGATTCGATTGGCGTCGCCTATGCCGAGAAAAGCCAGTCCGGATTCGAGCAGAATGGCGGTCGCCACCTTCATCGATGCGATCGCGACGATCGGCGGCAGCGCATTGGGAAGAATTTCGCGGAAAATAATCCGCGCGTCGCCGAATCCTTGCGTTCTGGCGGCCAGCACGAAATCGCACTGCAGCAAGGACCGGAACTCCGCGCGTAAGAGCCGGGCGACGATCGGCCATGACGTCAACCCGATCGCGAGAGAGATTCGCATCGTCGTCGGCCGATCGAGCGCGACGATGACGACGACCAGGAGGAATACGGGCGTAGCCTGCAAGAGCTCGGTCAGTTGCAGCAGTAGTCGGTCGACCCAACCGCCGAAATAGCCCCCCACCCCGCCGATGAGAACGCCCAGCGCCAGGCCGATCGCCGTCGCGACGAAGCCGATGAAGAGCGACGTCCTCGCGCCATGGGCGATGCCTGCAGCGATATCTCGTCCGAGCGAATCCGTTCCGAGCGGATAGCCCGGATTTTCGAATGGCGCGAGCAGCGGCTGCGCCACTGTGTCGAGCGGGTCGCCGAGATAGAGCCAGTCCGCGGCGGCGGCGAGGCCGAGAATGGCCGTCAAGAGGACGAGGCCGACGACGACCTGCGGATCGCGGAAAAACGCCCGTAGCGCGGTTCGCCGCGCATCCGGCCGTCGCCGCGAAGACGAGGGACGCAGAGCCGCCGCGATTCGGGCGACGCGCGTCGCGAGGTCGAGCCCGCAGCGCCTTTCGCCGCCGCCAGCGAGTGGAGAAAGCGAAGAGTTGTCCAATTCAGTGCGCTCCGCCGGCGCCGATGACGCTTTCGGAGTTGAGACGAGTTCTCGGATCGATCGCGGCATGCAGCAGGTCCACCAATAGATTTGCGACGATGACGAGCAATGACGACAACAGCAGTATGCCGAGCAGAATCGGGTAATCGCGCGAGTTCACCGCTTCCAACGCGAGTCGTCCGAGCCCTGGCCAGCTGAAGACGGTTTCGATCGCGGCGGCGCCGCCGAGAAGATTGCCGATGTGCATTCCGGCCGCCGTCGTCACAGGGATGAGGGCGTTGCGCAGCACATGACGGAAAACCACCCCGATCGGATGAACGCCTTTGGCGACCGCGGTGCGCACGAAATCCTGTCGTGCGACCTCGACCATCGCCGCTCGCGTGAGGCGCGCGTAAATGGCGATGAAATGTGCGCTCAACGCAATCGCCGGAAGAAGCAGATGCGACGCGATGTCCGTGAGATAGGCCCAACCTCGCAGCGTCTTGCCGATCGTGACGTTGCCGTCGCTCGGCAGCCAGCCGAGATAAACGGAGAAGACGACGACGAAAGCGAGCGCGATCCAGAACCCCGGGGTGGAGTAGAAGAACAGGACGATTGTCCCGATGACTCGATCCGGCCAACGGTTTCTCCACGTCGCCATCACGACTCCGGCCGAAATGCCGACGAGCAAGGCGATGGCGAAGGCGGTCGCCATGAGCAGCAGCGTCCACGGCAGGCGGCTCAGTATGACTTCGAGAACCGGAGCATTGTAGCGCGGCGAGAAGCCGAGGCTGAAATGCGCGAGATGGGCAAAATAGTTCAGCAATTGCTCGAAAACGGTCGCGTCGAGCCCCAGATGCGAGCGCAACGCCCGCATGGTTTCTTCGGTCGCCGAACCGAGCTCGCCGGCGAGAACGTCGGCGGCGTCGCCCGGCATGAGCTTCAGCAGAAAGAAATTGGCGAGCAGCACGCACAAAACCGTCGGAGCGGCTCGAAACGCCAGATGGCGTGACGCGCGCGAGATGGCGACGCCCACGCGCGACGCCGCCGGGGACCGTTCGGCCGCGCCGCTCGATGAAATGGAAGCGTTGTCTGTCATGCCGGATCGATCACCGCTCGAGCAAGATTGTCGTTTCGATATTGCACGGCGTTGCGAAGACGCCGACTGTGCAGGACGATGACGTCGGGAAAAAGCAGAGGGACGATCGGCACGTCGCGCTGTATCGCGTGTTGCGCCTCGACATAGAGCGCGCGCCGTTTGGACTTGTCGAGCTCCACTTGCGCGGCCTCGAGCAGAGCATCGACTTCCGGAACGGAATAATGGACGGCGTTGGAAAACGGCACGCCCGGCTGGAACGTCTTTGTCCAGTAGAACCGTTGAATGCCGAGCGCTGGATCGATGGCGAAGCCGGAGGTGTAGACGATGGTGTCGAAGTCGCGGCGCGTGAAGACGCGATCTAGATATTCACCGAGACTCTGTGTGCGAATTTCGACGCGCACGCCGATGCGGGCGAGCGTGGCGCGAATGAACTGCGCGGCCTTCGTCACGAGCGCGCTCGGCATTTTCGGGTCGCAGGTGAAGGCCAGCCTGGTCCCATCCGCTTGCCGGGGGTAGCCGGCTCGATCGAGCAGCGCTTCCGCCTTGGTCAGATCGAATGGATATTTCGGGACGTCGGAAGCGTGAAATTCGATGTTTTGCGGCGGTACGGGAGCGTCGGACAAACTGCCGAGGCCCTGCCATATGTTTTTCAGGATGAACTCCCGGTCGATGGCGTGCGCGATGGCCTGTCTGACGCGCACATCCTTGAAGATCGGCCTATCGAGGTTGAAGCCGAACCCGAGAAGCGTCGGAGAATAGGAAGAGTCGAAGCGCTCGACGACGATCGACGGCGTCTTCTTCAGCCGCTCGATATCGGTGAGCGGAACATTGCTGCCGCTCACATAGTGGATCGCGCCGGTTTCCAACGCGGCGACCGTCGCCGCGCCGTCCTTGAGGAAGCGGAAATAGACTTGATCGAGATAGGGACGCGGCGCGCCCCAATAATGCGGATTGCGCTCGAGCAGAATATGGCTGCCTCTCTCCCATCTCACGAACCGAAAGGGACCCGTTCCGATCGGATCGCGATTGCGCGGATTGATGAGGACGTCGGTTCCGGCGTAGAGATGCGCGGGAACGACCTGCGACTCGCCGTCGGCGAGCGACTCGGAGATATAAGGCGCAGGCTGGGACAGGCGGATGACGGCGGTCAGCGGATCTGGCGTATCGACGCCGATCACATTGACGTAGGACATGTAGCCACGCGAGTGGTGCTTCTTCCACACCTCGGTGAGCGAATAGGCCACATCGACGGATGTGAACGGCTTGCCGTCGTGCCACAGCACCCCCGGCCGCAGCGACAAGGCGATGGCTTTGCCGTCGGCGCTCAACGACAAGCCGGTGGCGAGTTGCGGCGTCAGCTTGCCGTCGACGCCCATGAAGAACAGCCGATCGAATATTTTCCCCGAGACGGCGATCGTGCCGGGATCGATCGAGGCGGCGCTCGTCAATGCGAGCGGCTCCGGGTCCTGACCGATAATGAGCGTCCCGCCGGTCCCGCCTTCTTGCGCAAAGGCGAAAGAACCTCCTGGCAGACCCATGGCGAGACCGCCTGCGGAAATGCCACGCAACAGACCGCGACGCGACAGCGCTCGCCTCCCGGCAGGCGCAATGTCGGATATATTTTCAAAGCCGCTCGACAATGTCATGATCACGCCCCTAGGCCGAGCGCCTGCCGCCCGGTGGCGAGCAGGATCGTGTCGGCCTGCGGCTCATGAACGCGTCCATGCAATACGTCGCGATAATAGCGCTGCACGGGGTGCCGGTAGGCGAGACCCGGATTTCCGACCAGGGAAACGGCGAGGTCGACGGCGGCGATCGCATTGCGGACGGCGGCGACTTTGACCATGGCGGTCTCGTTTCCCGTCACCTCTTGCTCCAAACTCGTTTCGCCGGCGCTCTGCGCATCGATGCGGCGCGAGACGCTGTCGATCAGTTGGCGGTTGGCGTAGGTCAAGAGCTCGATTTCGCCGACCGCGAGTTGAAAGCGCTCCAGATGCGAGAGCGGCGCGCCGAGACTGGCCGGCGCTCTCTTGTTCAGATAGACGACGAGCCAATCGCGCGTCGCGTCGGCGATGCCGGCATAGAGGCTCGCCTCCAGAACCGAGCCCCAATCGGCGACGGCCGATTCCTTGCGGCGCGCGGACAGCGGATCGGCTCCCTGAAACGGCAGCAGGCCGATGGCGTTTTCATAAGGGATCTCGACGTCGTGAAAGACGATGTCGTTGCTCGCGGTCGCCCGCATTCCAATCTGATCCCACGAGCCCTCGATGATTTCGACGCCCGGCGTTCCCGCAGGAACGAGGAAGGATCCGACGCGCACCGGCCCATCCTCCTCGAGCGTCGCTCCCCAGACCGCGAACCAACGGACGGCGACGCTGCCCGAACCATAAATCTTGTGACCGCTGATCCTCCATTTTTTCTCGCCATTCGGCCCGACGACGAGCTTTGCGCGCGTGCCGGGTGTTCCACCGCGCGCCGGCGACCCGAGTTCCGGCTCGACGCGCAGGCCGGCGATCAACGCCGGGCCGGATAAAATCTCGCGGAGCACGTCGCTGCGCACTGGCTCCGGCCATTTCGAAGCGGCGTCGCGAAATCGCGTCAAATGCCATTTCAGGAGGAAAGCCGTCGATCCATCGGCTTTTGCGACGAGACCGAGCGCTCTCGACGTCGCATAGAGCGAAGCGCCGACGCCGCCGGCCGAGGCCGGCAAGCTCAGGGACGTCAGGCCGCTCGCCCACAGTTCCTCGAAATTACGCGTCGGGAATATGCCGGTGCGATCGTGATAATCGGCTCTCTCGGCGATCGCCGGGGCGATGGCCTCCGCCGCGGCGATCACGGCCTCGTCTCCGCCGGCGCGCAACGCCGCGATCGTTTGACGAATGTCGAGCCCCGAGGTCGAGGGTTCGACCGATCTCACCTCGGCCAAAATTGTCATGCGGCTACCTCTCTGTTCGACGCCTGTTCGACGAAACGGTCGCGGAACAAGGACAACACGCCTTCCCCGACCTCATAGGCCGACTCGAGCAGCGGTCGTCCCGATATGATGAAATGCTCGACGCCGATCGACAGATATTCGTCGATACGTTCGGCGACTTCCTCATAAGATCCGACGAGCGCCGTCGATCCGCCGCCGCCGCTGACGAGCCCGGTCCCCGCCCATATGTTGGGATAGATTTTCAGCGAATCGGGGTCGTCCCTTCGTCCCCTGAACGACTGCACGCGCGCCTGTCCGACAGAGGCGCGCTCTTCTATCGCTTTCTTCTGCCGTTCGATCTGCAACGGATCGAGACCCGCCAGGAACCGATCGGCCTCGGCCCAAGCGGCTTCCGAGGTCGGACGTGTGATGACATGGATTCTGATGCCGAATCGAACGGTGCGGCTCTCCTTGTCGGCGAGTTCCCTCACGCGCTCGACATGCTCGCGAAGCAGGGGCGGCGGCTCGCCATAGGAGAGGTGAACGTCCGCATATGCGGCGCCGATCCTTTGCCCCTCGGCCGACGATCCGCCGATGAACAGCTTCGGCGTCACCGCGAGAGGAGCCGAGAGGCCGCCGTTCTCGACCCGATAATGCTTGCCGGAATAGGAGAAGCTCTGGCCGCTCCACGCGCTCTTCAGGACCTCGAAGAACTCCGCCGTGCGTTCGTAGCGACTCGCCTTGTCGAGGAAATCGCCATATCCACGCAGCTCGGCCTCATGTGAGGCGGTCACGATGTTCAGCCAGAGTCGGTCGTTCGAGACATTCTGGAAGCTCGCGGCATGATGCGCGACGACGGCCGGATGGGTGTAGCCCGGCCGCACGGCGACGATGAATTTGACGCGCTTCGTCGCCGAGATCAACGAACTCGCCGCGATCCACGGATCGTCGACATCCTTGCCGACCATGCAGAGGATCGACTCGAAGCCGTTGCGTTCGGCGGCGCGAGCGACGTCGCGACGATAATCGATATCCGGCGAACGCCCGCCGCCGGAAGCGGCGGCGTCGCGCCGCACGGGGTTGAACCAGTGGAAATGCGGGGTCGCCATGATCTCGCGCTCGCCTTATCGCTTCACGCCGAACGGACGATCGCCGAGGATGCCGACGCGATGCACGATACGCAGCCCGTCGTCATAGTCGTCGACGGCATAATGGAGCGTGTTGCGGTTGTCCCAGAAGGCGATCGCTCCTTCCGTCCAGCGGTAGCGCACCTGATGCTCGGGCTGGGTGATGTGCTCGTTGAGCAATTTGAGCAGCGCGGCGCTCTCGTGCGGACGCAGGCCGAGGATTTCGGTCGTGTAGCGCGGGCTGACGAACAGCGATTTGCGCCCGGTCTCCGGATGGACGCGGACGACCGGGTGCTCGGCCCAATGAAAGCCGAGATTTCCCTTGCCCCATTCGGAAGTTTTGATCGGCGTCAGCGCATGAACGGCGACGAGCTCTTCGATGGCCTTTTTCAGCGGTTCGGACAGGCGGTCATAGGCGGCTTCCGTCGACGCCCAGATCGTGTCTCCACCGACCTCCGGCAGCGTGATGGGCTGAAACACCGCGATGGATTGGGGCGTCTCGCTGGAGGTGAGATCGGCATGCCAGCGCGACACGCGACCATAGACTTCGTCGCGGCTGTCGAACACGGAAATGCCGGGAAGCGGCGAAGTCGGACGCGGCTTGGCCGGCACATCGACGACGCCGAAGCGGCCGGCCAGAGCAAGATGCTGCTCGGGGCTCAGATGCTGGCCTGGAAAGAAAATGACGCCGCGCTCGAGCAACAGGGCGCGAATGGCGGCGATCGTATCGTCGCTCTGCGTCGCCTTCAGATCGACGTCATGGACCTCGCTGCCGATCAGCGGCGACAGTTTGCGCACATTCAGCTTTACCGCCGACGCCGTGCGAGGCGAGAGATCCGAGATGATCGTCGTCATGATGCTGCTCCTTCGATAGGTGGTCACGCCGTGGCAAATCTGGCTTTGGCGAAATTGTCGGCCCGCACGGTCGCGAAATCGATCAGACGCCTGTCCGAGAGCGCGACCGAGCTCGGGAACAGGATCGGAATGCACGGAAGATCGCGTTGAACGGCGCGCTGCACGTCGAAATACAGCTGTCTTCGCTTGTTCGCATCGAGCTCGACCTGCGCCGTCTCCAGCAGACGGTCCACTTCCGGGGTCCAGTAGTGCGTCGCATTGGTGAAAGGAACGCCGGGCTGGAAGGTCTTCGACCAATAGAAGCGTTGGATGCCGAGCGCCGGATCGATATCCGTGCCGGTGCCGTAGACGATCGCGTCGAAGTCGCGTCGCGTGAAGACGCGATGCAGATATTCGCCGAGGCTCTGGCTGCGCAGTTCCAGCTTCACGCCGATTTTCGCCAGCGTGCCGCGGATGAACTGCGCGGTGCGCACGCGACTCGTTCCGGGCGGCATGACGTCGACGGTGAGCGTCAATCGCACGCCGCTCGCATCGCGTTTGAGGCCCGCCTCCTCGAGGAGACTCTCCGCCCGCGCCAGATCGAACGGATATTTCGGCAGATCGCTCGTATAAAAATCGACGAATTGTGGAGCGACCGGCGAGTCGGCCAGAGTGCCGACGTCCTGCCAGATGTTTTTCAGAATGAAATTCCGGTCGATCGCATGAGCGAAAGCCTGCCGCACGCGAACATCCTGCAACGCGGGCCGATCGAGATTGAAAGCGAATCCTTCCATGACGGGCGAGAACGTCGGACCGAACACCTTCACGGACAAGGCGGCGTTCTTCCTCAAGCGCTCCAGATCGGCGCGGGGAGTATTGGAGCCGCTGGCGAGATGGATCGCCTTCGTCTCCAACGCCGCGACGACGGCGGCGCCATCCGGCAGGAAGCGAAACAGGACCTTGTCGAAATGGGGACGCGGACTGTCCCAGTAATCCGGATTGCGCTCGAGTTCGATGTGGCCGCCGCGCTCCCAGCGCACGAAGCGAAACGGACCGGTGCCGATCGGCGCGAGATTGACGGGATTGGTCAGGACCGGCGCGCCCTCGTAGAGGCGCCTCGGAACGACCTGCGACTCTCCTTGAGCGAGGCTGTGGAGGATGTAAGGCGCGGGTCTCTTCAGTCTCAGAACGGCGGTGAGAGGATCGGGCGCATCGACCGCCTCGACATTCGCATAGGACAGGAAGCCTCGCGCATGAAACTTCTTCCACACTTCGAGGATCGAATAGGCCACATCGGCGGAGCCAAACGGTCGGCCGTCGTGCCATTTGACGCCGGGCCGCAGACGCAACGTCAAGGCTAGGCCATCGGCGCTGAACTCGGCCGATGTGGCGAGCTGTGGCGTGAGCTTGGTGTCGAGATCCAGCACGAACAGACGATCGAATATCTTTCCCGACACCGCCAACGTGCCCGCGTCGATCGACGCGGCGCTCGTCAGCGTCAGAGGCTCCGGATCCTGAGCGACGATCAGCGTGCGCCCGTCGTCCGGCGCCGGCGCGCTGTTCGCCGGCAGTCCGGCGCCGAGGCCGAAGGCGCCTGCCAATCCGTAGCCGATGAGCCCGCGGCGCGAGATCATTTCTTCGCTCACCACGTGTAGCCGACGCGGGCGTAATAGAAGCCGCCCGCCGTGCCATAAGGAGAATTGCTGATGTATTGAGGGCTGAAGGTCTGGAAATTGGCCGCGAGCATGGCCGCCGGGGTGAGGCTGTTGGCGAGCTTGTTGAACAGATTGTCGGCGCCGATGGTGAATTTCAGATTGTCCAGCACGTCATACGAGACGCTGAGGTCGGTGATGAAGGACGGCTTCGATATCTGATCGCGCACGGCGTAGAACTGGTCGGGCAGCACCGCCCGCCCGTAGAACGTCTCCAATATGCGCACCGAGAAACGACCATAGGTGTAGTCGATCGTCCCCTTGACCACGTCGCGGGGATAGCCGCTGGTCAAAGCGCCGATTCGATCGCGGGACAAGAGCGTCAATCCGGCGGCGGCCAGATTGGCCGGAAGCTGCGCCACTCTGAGCAGCGACTGATCGTTGTGCGAATAGGCCAGCGTCCATTTGGCGCTTCCGTACGGCCCGAAGTCGGTGAAATAGTCGGCTTTGACGTCGATGCCGCGCGTCCTCGTGTCGCCGACATTGGCGAAATAGGAAACGGTCGTCACATTGGTCACACCATTGGCCGCGAAGGCCTGCGCCACGGCGGGCGTCGTCGACGCATTGAACGGCGTCGAGAGATAGATGCGATCCTTGATATCGATCTGATAGGCGTCGACCGTGAGGCTGAAGTTCTCGAACGGGGTGGCGACGAAGCCGATGCTCACATTGAGCGATTCTTCCGGCTTCAGCTTCTGCGCGCCGACCGCTCGGGCGGCGGGATCCTGATAGGAGGACGAATTGCGCGTGATGTTGAGCTGCTGTTGCAGCGTGACGGGATTGGGACCGAATCCGAGCGAGCCGGCCTGATAATATTGCTCGGCGAGCGACGGGGCGCGGAAGCCGTTGCTGACCGTGCCGCGCACCGCCAGTTCCGGCAGGATCTCATAGCGAGTCGAGATCTTGCCGCTCGCGGTCGCGCCGAAGTCGGTATAATATTCGAACCGACCGGCGCCATTGACCTCCCATCGAGCAGTGATCTTCTGCGAGAGGTCGACATAACCCGCATAATTCGAACGCGAATGCGAGAGAGCGTCGGACGTCGAATAGCCCGTCATAAACGCCGAGCCCGGGCTCCCGAATCTGTTGCGGTAGGGCGCGTAGGGGTAGTTGGCCGGATACTGATAGCCTCCATTGTTATACGACAGGTATTCGCCCGCGCCGACCTGGAACTGGTTCCATCGATATTCGACGCCGGTCGCCACCCGCAACGGCTCCTGGAAATAGGACGTGTCGAACTGGCGCTTGAAGTCGATCGCGGCGATGCCTTCCCGCGCGATCTGATTGCCGATGTCGAACGTCGACTTGCCGGCGATCGCCGGCCCGTAGGAAGCGTTGTAGCTGTCGTAAACGGTATTTTGCGCCTGGTTTTGACCAAAACTCAGGCTAGCGTCCCAATCCCAGCCGAATAGTCCCGCACCCCTGAGGCCGACGACCGACTGGAAGTCCTCTTCTCCGACGCGCAGCCAGGGCTCATAGCCCCCGGGAGGCGCGCCGGGCGCCCAAGTCTGGTTCGTCTCCGGGCGGAAACTGCCCCAGCCGTCCGAGGTGCGCCGACCATATGTGCTGTTCGAATAGAAGGTGAAGGCGTCGCCGAACGGGATCGCCAGATTATAGAGGAACGCCTGCGTCGACTGGCGTGGGAACGCCTCGCCGACCTGACGATAGCGCTCGATGAGGGCAGGATCGCCGCCGCCCAAAATCTGTCCGCGGAACGGTCCGAGCGTATTGGTCTTGCCCCTGTGGTTGGCCTGTGCGCTCAAGGACAGGAAACCGCCATCCTCGCCGATCTTGACGCCCTGGTTGACATCGAAGTCGTAAGTGGCGCCCTGATTGCCGATGCCGCCCTGATCGGTCGCATAGCCGTTGTAGAAGCCGCCGGTGCCGTGGAAGGCGCCTCCGCTCCCGTTCTTCTTCAAGATGATGTTGATGACGCCGGCGATGGCGTCCGACCCGTATTGCGCCGCAGCGCCGTCGAACAGAATTTCGACATGGTCGACGGCGCTGATCGGGATATAGCCGATATCGACCGGCGAGGCGCCGAGCGACTGTCCGCCGAAGGAGTTGATGAGCGAGGTGTTGTGGCGGCGCTTGCCGTCGACGAGGACCAGGACCTCATTGCCGCTGAGCCCGCGGAGCGCCGACGATTTGACGGCCTTCGCCGTGCCGGCGCTGCTGGCTGCGGCGAGATAGGAGGGCACGATCTGCTGGAGCGCCAGACGCAGATCGTGCTGCCCCGTGGCGATCAGCTTCGTTTGGCTGAAAGTCTGAATCGGCGAGGCCGCCTCGAGCGCCTTGGTCTCGTGCCGGGTGCCGGTGACGACGACATCCGCGACCTGCCCTTGCGACTCGGGCTGCGAAGCAGCCGGCTCGGCGCGGGCGACGGTGGCGGCGACCAGCCCGCCGACGACCAGATATGCGGAAGTCGACGCCGTGGACGACTTCAGCGCACGCACAATATTCTCGCCGGCCCAAACCGCCATGAACCCCTCTCCGATTCTCTCGTCCGCGCCCATGCGAGCAAGCCGCCGCACGGGTCTTCATCGTTCATTCATAAACAGGAGAAGGGTCGCTCTTGAACAAATTAATTCTGATATACTTTGCGGGATTTATCATAAGGGGAGGGGCTCGACCAGCCCCTCCCCTTATCTCAAAAAACAAAAAGCTTATAATAATTTGTTGGTTCGATCCGCACGCGCCATCGATTAGGCTCCTCCCGCCAAGCCGTTCACTTCCTAACTGGAATAGTGAGATATTCCCGCTCGGCCGGCGAGGCTGGCCGGCTCGGAGCCGCGAGGCGGCGCCGAGCCGGAAACATGATCGAGGAGACACGATGACCAGCACGATTTCGGAACAACAGGTCCGGCAATGGACCGACGGAACGGCCAAGAAAGACGTCTTCTATTCCTTGTGTCCGGTGCCCGTCGCATCGCATGTGGCGCTCGATCTCGGCTGGATCGACGAAGAGGTGAACCGAGCCGGCGGCAAGCTCTCCTATTTGCGCGCCGCGCCGGATGACGAAGGGCTCTGGCCGCATGTGGGCCATCGCTCCGACGCCCTGATCCGTGACGGCGGCAACAGTCCGCCGATCTGGGCGCGCGCCGATATTTCCGAGACTCGCCTCGTCGCCATCACTTTCGCCAACGACTCGGGCGGTCACATCCTCGTTCGCGCCGACTCGGACTTCTTTCGCGTGGCCGACCTGAAAGGCAAGAAAATCGGTCTCGTCAAAGGTCTGAACAAGAGCAAGATCGACTTTCTGCGCGCGCCGAGCGAGCGGGGCGTTCTGCTCGCATTGAAGCTCGCCGGGCTTTCGCCGGCCGACGTCGAGATCGTCGACATCGAGCATGACGACACCGCCGTCGAGCCGCCGTCACGCAGCCCCGCCGAGCGCCTGATCCGCCTCTCCAAGGCCGACCCCGAACAGAGCGTCGAAGTCCGGGCGTTGGCGGAAGGTCGAGTGGACGCGATCTTCTCGCGCGGCGGCAAGACCTCGTTCCTAGAGAGGAGCGGAAAATACAAAGTGATCGAAGATCTCGGCCGCCATCCCGACTGGACCTTGCGCGCCAACAACACGCCCTGGGTCACGACGGTGAGCGCCGACTTGGCCGACCGATATCCGGAGCTCGTCGTCGCTTGGCTGCGCGCCGCGATACGCGCCGGCCGCTGGATCAATGCAAATCGATACGCAGCGGCGGAGATCTTCAATCGAACGGCGACGCGTTATCCGTCCGTTGCGGATTTCGCCAAGGCGATCGATGGCTTCGATTTCGTTCCCAATCTCTCGGAGCAGGCGATCGCGGGCGTAGAGATCGAAAAGAACTTCCTTCTGAAGCACGGCTACATCGAACGGGATTTCGACGTGCGGAGCTGGATCGAGCCGCAGTTTTTCGACGAAGCGCTCGCGAGCTTGCCGCCAGCGCGGAACTAAAGGCGGAGATGCGGAGATAAGGAGGCGAGCGGCGTGGATCGAGCCGCTCGTGACGATCCGTCAACGGCGATAAACAGGAGAGCTCTCATGACCACGGCGCATTTTCATTGGTTCACTCCGCTCGGGCAGGACAATAAGGACCTCGTCGCCCCTCCCGACAAGCAAAGGATCGTGTCCCATGCCTATCGAACCGATGTCGTGCGCGCGGCCGAGCGTCTAGGGTTCGAATCCGTTCTGTGCATGGTCGGGCGCTATTGCAACGATCCGTGGATCACGGCGGCCTCGCTCATAGCCGAGACGAGCAAGATCAATTTCATCGTGGCGGTGCGCCCCGGCTACACGCTTCCGACCGTCATCGCTCATCAGGCGGCGAGCTTTCAAAACATCTCGAACAATCGGCTCTGGTTGAACATCGTGACCGGCAGCCACGAAGAAGAATTGCGCGGCTACGGCGACACGCTGAGCAAGGAGGGGCGTTACGAGCGCACCCTGGAGTTCATCGACGTGCTGCAACGTTCCTGGGAAGGCGCGCCGTTCGACTACAATGGTGAATATTATCGCATAGAAGGCGGCGGCGAGTCTTCTCGCCTGAGCGTTCCGCCGAAGCTCTTCAGCGGCGGTTCGTCCGCGGGAGGCATCGAAGTCGGCGCGCGCTACGCATCGGTTCATCTCACCTATGGCGAGACGCCGCCGCTGGCGCGCGAGCATGTGCAGACTGTAAGCGAGCTGGCGGCGAAGCACGGCCGCGAGGTCGAGTTCGGAATCAAGATTCAGGTCATCGCCCGCGAAACCGCCGCCGAAGCGTGGCGCGAAGCCGATCGCCTGTTCGACGGCCTCGACTCCGACTACATCGCGCGACAGCAGAAAGTGATCCGCGCCCGCAACTCCGTCAGCCAGTCGCGCGTTCAAGCTCTCAACAGCGGCGTGAAAGACCGCGCCTCTCTCGAGGTCTATCCGAACGTCTGGGCGGGAACGGGACTCGTGGGAATGGGAGGCGGCTCGACCGCTCTGGTCGGAAGCTATGAGCAGATCGCCGAACGGATCCACGAATATCTTTCCATCGGCGTCAACCATTTCCTCGTTTCAGGCCACCCCTTGCTCGAATCCGCTTATGAGTTCGCGGAGGGCGTCATCCCTTATTTCAAAGAACGTCAGGCAAGGGTCGAGCAACCGGCTCGACAGGCCGCTCACACCTGAGCGGCCGCCACGGGCGCGCCGCTGGGACGCATGACGACCCGCCCTCGCCTGCCCCACCTGAACTTTCGTCACGCGAGACCACCTCATGCCCAGCTTGCTTCGCGCCATTCCCGAGGAACAGGAGCCCGGCGCCGATTGGAGCGCGCTTCCGGCCATTGTCGCAGCGCTCGCTTCCCGCGCCGGTCGCCATGACGAGGACGGCAGCTTTCCGTTCGAGAATTTTCCGCTTCTCCATAAGCATGGATTCTTGAACCTCGTCATCCCGCGCCGTTACGGCGGAGCGGGCGGCGGACTTCTGGATGCGCTTCGAGCGCTTCAGGAGATCGGACGCGGCGATGCGGCGACGGGTCTCGTCGTCGCCATGCACTACAACGCGCATGGCAACCTCGCGCGCCACTGCGACTGGCCGCAGGATGTCTATGAGCGGGTGGTGAGAAGCTCGATCGAGGGCGTGGCTCTGATCAACGGCCTCGCTGCGGAGCCCATCCTCGGCGCGCCGGCGCGCGGCGGCCAATTTCAGACCGTCGCCGCGGAAGAACGGGAAGGATGGCGCATCGACGGCCATAAGTTCTGCTGCACCGGGTCTGCCGGCCTCACCTGGATGACCGTCTCGGCCAAGACGCAGGATGGAAAATTCAACGGCTCCTGGCTCGTTCCCGCCGACGCTCCCGGCGTCAGGATCATCGAGGGTTCGTGGAACCAGACCGGGATGCGGGCGACCGCCAGCAACGAGGTCGTATTCGAGAATGTGTTCGTGCCGAAGAACCATTGTCTGGGCCTCTGGGACCCGACGATCTCTTATGGCAAGTCGCAACAGAGCGGAGCCTGGTTCGCACTGACGATCAGCGCCGTCTACCTCGGAGCGGCGCGCGCCGCCCAGGACTTCTTGCTCGATTACGTCAAGAAGCGAACGCCGACCAGCCTCGGCGCGCCGCTCTCGGAACTGCCCAGAATTCGGGAGCGCGTCGGCCAGGTCGAAATCCTCTTGAGAGGCGCCGAGCGCCTCCTGCGAGGGATCGCCGGCGATTATGATCGCAACGAGACCATCACCGCCAATGATGTCGGCGTGGTGAAGCAAATCGTTCGGGAGAACACCATAGAGGCGACAGAACTGGCGATTCAGACGATCGGCGGCCCCGGCTTCGACAAGAAATACCCGATCGAGCGGCATTTGCGCGACGTGCTGGTCAGTCGGGCGCATGGACCTCAGTTCGACTCTTCCTGTCTCGGATTGGCCAACGAATTGTTGGGCCCTATCGAGAGAAAGGTTTGAGTGGCACAGTCTTGCGACGCTCGAGCGCGCGCGCTCCGCTTTGAGCCGAGGCCGTCACCCTCGGCGATAGGCCGGCTTGCTTTCGGGCGGAATTTTTTCTTGCAAATTCGATCTCTGTAACTCGGAAACGCGTTAAAACAAGAAGCGAGAGTCTTTCCGTGTTTCAATGAAACACGGAAAGACTCTAGGAGCCAAACGCTTCCGGGCCGAAAACGACATGCCTGCGACGTTGGCCGAAAAATTTCCCTCATCGAGATCGCCGTTTTCACACGGCGCCTCGACGCCGCCGGAGGAGGCATTCGGGCGGCGTCTGGCGGAGGCTCAACCTCTGCGTTGCGCCAGATAAACGTCGAGAGCGCCGTCAGGCAACGGCTTCGCCCCGCCGAGAATTTCTGACCAGATGGTGATCTCTGCGGTCTCTTCCAGGGCGTTGAGGAGCTCGGCCAGAGCGACCACTCCCTTGTCGCTCCAACCGAACAGCCCGCGGTTCTTCAAGAGGACGACCGGCGTTTTCGGATGGGCGGCGATCGCGTCGACGACGGGTTTCGCCGAATAACGCGGCGCCCATTCGGCGAGCGGAATCTCGGCGACGCCGGCGCGCTTGGCCGCCGCCCAGTAATGGAGCGGAAGAGGCCTGTGGGCGACCGCGAAGGCCGTGAGACGCGGCGAATGCGTATGGATGGCGGCGGTCGCCTCCGGCTTCGCCGCGAAGATCGCGGCGTAGACTTCGACGACTTCCTGCAGGAACCAGTTCGGCTCGCCTTCATGAACGACGCCATCGAAGCCGACGACGAAAGCGGTGTCGAGACCGCCGATGACGAAACGATCCGCCCCGAACCGGACCGCCGCATTGAACGGCCCGGGACCGGGGCCGCCGGTCGACAGGCTGCCGCGATCGCCGAGGATGCGGGCGGCTTTGAAAATGTCTCGTGCGATCCACTTCGCTTCGTCCGAGAGGCGGGGGGATTTTGCGACTTTCAAATCGATTGCTGCGGTCATGTCGTTTTGTCCATTGCGGGATTGGCGAAGAAACCATGCACGGGCGAGCGGGAGCCGCTCTTGCCCTCTCCCGGAAGGTCGAGGGCCGATCGCCAGGAACCTGCCGAGAGTGAAGATGATAATTACACTATGTCAAATAGGATCTATGCAGTTAACGGAAAATAACTCTTTCCTGATGGGAACAAATTCCGCGACCTGTTGTCACACCGCGAGCTTACGTAGAAGGATTTCTCCTTTAGTAATCACAATAAATACAACGATAAGCTTCATATGTCTCGATCTTTTCGTGCAGTGATGCGCCATCCGCGCGTTCGAAACGCAGTTGACGGCCGCCTGCCTCTCCATAACATCAATATATTCATCAGGTCAGATTTGAAGGCTATGGAGGGACGCCGTGAGCACAAAGAAGCGCCGCTTGAACCTGTCTGTTTTCGTGCAGCTTTATGGAACACATGGCCACGCTTGGCGGCGGGACGGCGTGGACGCCGGCGGTCGCTCCAGCTACGCCAAATGGCTGAGCACGGTGAAGCTGCTGGAGCGCGGCAAGTTCGATTTCGCCTTCTTCGCAGATTTCGTCGGCGACGGCGGCGTCGCGGCCGGCAATGGACGGGCGCCGCGCGGCGGCTTCCTCGAGCCGTTGACACTGACTGCGGCGCTGGCGGCGCAGACGAGGAACATCGGCCTCATCGCCACCGTCAACACGAATTTCAACGACCCCTATAATCTCGCGCGGCGTTTCGCGACGATCGACCATATCAGCGGCGGCCGCATCGGCTGGAACGTCGTCGCCTCCCTCTCGGAAAACGCCATCAGGACGTTCGGGATCGCCGATCCTCTCGGTCGTGACGAGCGCTATGCGCGCGCGGGCGAATTCATCGACGTCGCCAAGGCGCTGTGGGACAGTTGGGACGACGACGCCTTCGATCATCCGGACAAGCAGACCGGCCAGTTCTTCGATCCCGCCAGCGCCCATCCGCTGCATCATCGCGGCCGGCATTTCAAGGCGGACGCGCTGCTCGACATCGCCCGGCCGATCCAGGGCCATCCGGTGCTGTTTCAGGCCGGCAATTCCGACGCCGGCAAGGAATTCGCAGCGCAATACGCCGAATTGATCTATGCGGCGGCGCAGACGATCGAGGAGGGCAAGAAGGATTACGCCGACGTCAAGTCGCGACTGGCCAAATATGGCCGCGAGCCCGACGATCTGCGGGTGACGCCGGGCCTCTATTATTTCCTCGGCCAGTCGCGGCAGGAAGCACAAGAGAATTACGAATCCTTCAGGGAGGCGGTGGACGTCACGGGCCGCAGGAACATCCTCGGCGTCGACGTGTCGGAATTGGACCTCGACGGCCCCGTGCCGGAGGGCATTCCCGAGCCGGCGAACGGGCTCGGCCGATGGAGGCAGGCGCTCGCCCTGGCGCGTCGAGAAAATCTGACGATCCGCGATCTCATCTTGCGATTCAGCGCTGTGCAGGGACATTGGACCGTCATCGGCACGCCGAAGGACATCGCGGACCAGATCGAGGAGTGGTTCGTCGGCGCCGCCGCCGACGGCTTTCAATTGAAGCCGTCCCTGCTGCCGGAGGATCTCGAAAGCTTCATCGATCTCGTGATTCCCGAGCTGCAGAGGCGCGGGATCTTCCGCACAGAATACGAGTTCGAGACGCTGCGCGAGAACCTCGGGTTCAAACGGCCTCAGTCGCTGTGGCGTGAAGCGCGCGCGACCGCCGCCGAGTGACGGGGCGCCTCGCAGCGGATGCTGGGCTCGTCCCTTCTCCCCGAGGGAAGAAGGGACAACGCCTGCGTGACTGCGGAGAAGCGAAACTCGAAGAGTCGGGCGGAAAGGGGGAGACCCCTCGCCTCGTCATTGCGAGCGAAGCGAAGCAATCCAGCAACCCGCCCTGCGGTCCCTGGATTGCTTCGTCGCTTCGCTCCTCGCAATGACGCGCATCGGGATGAACTTGTGAAGGCTCGCGGCGCCAGCGCCGAGAAAACTCGGCGCGCCGTTATTCATTCGGCCGCCGCGATGTCCGTGCTCACCGCATGCTGGCTCGGGGGCCGCGGGAGTCCGAGATTCTCGCGGAAGGTCTTGCCTTCGTATTCGGTTCTGAAAATTCCGCGGCGCTGCAATTCCGGCACGACCTGATCGATGAACTCGACGAGCGAGCTCGGCATCAGGGGAGGAATGAGATTGTAGCCGTCCGCGCCTTTGTTGACGAACCAGTCCTCGAGCTGATCGGCGATTTCGGTCGGCGCGCCGGTCACGACGCGATGGCCGCGCACCACGCTGAAACGCAGCACGAGCTGTCGGATCGTCAAATTCTCGCGCCGCGCGAGCGCGACCAGTTGGCGCCAGCGCCCTTTACCATTGTCGGGCTCGGGTAGATCGGGCAGCGGGCCGTCGAGCGGATAGCCCGACAGATCATGGCCGCCGAGATTGATCGACCGGCTGTTGAAGTCGACGAGCGCCTGAACCGCCGCGAACTTGTCCTCTGCCTCCGCTTTCGATCGGCCGATCGCAAAGGAGAGGCCGGGCAGCACCTTGAGATGATCCTCCTCGCGGCCGTATTTGGCGAGACGCCGCTTGACGTCGGCGTAATAGGCCTGCGCCTCTTCGAGCGTCTGTGCGGCGGCATAGATCGCCTCCGCATATTTCGCCGCGAATTCGCGGCCGGTCTCGGAGTTTCCGGCCTGGAAGAACACCGGATAGCCCTGGACAGGACGCGCCACGTCGAGAATGGCGTCGACCTTGTAATATTTTCCGTGATAATGGGTCGGATGGACGCTGCGCCCATCCGCATAGACGCCGCTCGCCTTGTCGGGGCGATCGAATGCTCCGTCGTCCCAGCTGTCCCATAGCTTCTTCGATACGTCGATGAATTCGCCGGCGCGCTCGTAGCGGGCCGCGTGCTCGATGACATTGTCGACGCCGAAGGCCTGCACGGCCCCTTCCGGAAGTTGCGACACTACATTCCACCCGACGCGGCCGCCGCTCAGATGATCGAGAGACGCCAAACGCCGCGCCAGATTGAACGGCTCGTTGAAATTGGTGTTCACCGTCGCGACCAGACCGATGTTGCGCGTGACTGCGGCGAGCGCGGCGACGGCGGTCAATGGTTCGAAGCCGGTGAAGGACGGCGGGCTGCGGCCGACCCATTCGGTCCTCGGCCCGCCTTGGCCGACGAAATCGGCGAAGAAGGCGGCGTCGAACTTGCCGCGCTCCGCCAGCTGCACGGTGCGGGCCAATTCGGCGAAATCGGGATTGCCGCCGCCGGGCGTCGACGCGTCTCTCCAGGCCCCGGGATGATGACCGTGCCTAGTGACGAACAGATTCAGCGCCAATTGCCGTTTTTTCACGCTCATTGCCGGTCACCTCCTTTGAGTCCGCCTGCGCGCCCCAATGCGGCTCGGAACGCGAAGCGCGCGATGTCAGGAATCGCTCTACGCCTTTATCGAAATCGAACAGCCGATGTTTCTCCGCCCCGACGATATCCGCCGACGGGCGTCCCGGCCGCGCCCGCAGACAAGGCTTGCGAAATATTATATATCTTGTCTATCTATTAACTAGACGTTATATTGGAAAAAGACCTCGCCGCCCCGGGAAACAATCGACCAGACCGACATGGACCGACTCACCGGAATGGAGATCTTCCTTCAAGCTGCCGAAAGAGGCAGCTTCTCCGCCGCTGCGCACGCGTTGAAAGTGTCGCCCGGTCTGGTGACGAAACACATCAAGAGCCTGGAAGAGCAATTCGGCGTCGACCTCTTTCACCGCACGACGCGCCGCGTGAAGCTGACGGACGCCGGCGCGATCCTGCGGTCGCGCTGGCAGAACATCCTCGCCGAAATCCGGGAGGCGGAAGCGGCCGTCGCCTCCGAGCGCACGAAGGTGCAGGGGACGCTGCGCATCTCGACGCCGGGCGCATTCGGCCGCCTCAAGGTCGCGCCGCTCGTCGCCGACTACGCCAAGCTGCATCCGGAGCTCGTCGTCGAACTGCTGTTCAACAATGATCGCTTCGACCCGATCGCCGACGGCATCGACGTCGCGTTCAAGATGAGCGCAATCGCAGAGGACGCCTCGAATCTGATCGTGAGGCGGGTCGGCGTCTACGAAGTCGTCGTCTGCGGCGCGCCTTCCTATTTCGGACAGCACGGCAGACCGTCGGCCATCGACGAGCTGACGCGGCATAATTGCCTCGGGCATAGAAGCGAGACGTCGCCAGGCATTACGCCGTGGCGCTTCCGAGGTCCCGAGGGGGTTGTGACGGTGCCGGTCTCCGGCTCCTATCTCTCGAACAACACTGACGCGCTGATCGCCGCCGCTGTCCAAGGGCACGGCCTCATTTGCCTGCCGCGGCTGATGGTGTTCGACGAGATCGCGATGGAGAGCCTCACGGCGCTGGAACTGGATTGCCCGCCCATCGAGCGACCCGTCTACGCCAGTTGGGCGGGCAACCGGAATCTTTCCGCGAGAATTCGCACCTTCATCGATTATGCGGTGGCGCATCTTCCCGATTGCGGCCCCACGGGCTGACGATTCTTTCCTGCTCGATCTCTCATTCGAGGGCGGAAGGCCATCCGCGATCCTAGCGCTCGAGCGACGCTCGCATAGCATCTTCTGCATCGCCGCTGCCCCGGAAAAGAAAATCGCTGCGAACGCGCCGAACGCGCAATCGGCGTTTCTCACGATCGAGGCATTTCCTGATCGTGAAAAATGTTTTTCCATTCCATGGATTGCTTCTAAATAAAACCTATAGAATTTGTAAGCGAATAGAAACTCGAACTCGGATAGGTGCGATGTCAGTTGGTCTCGTGAGACGAAAGTATCGTCGCAAGTTGGTTCGGGCGGAAGCGAGCGTCGCGGCGTTGATCGTCGCTCTGAATGTCGCCGCAGCGGAGGCGGCGACGCGGGACAAGCCGAAGCCGCAGGCCGCGCCCCCCGAGGCCAGTCAACCGGCGCAGGAGGCGGCGCCGGCGAC
>PQAN01000230.1 GCA_003105285.1 Methylocystaceae bacterium | reverse complement strand
GGGTCGGACCGCGAGCCTGAAGGCTCGCGGTCCGAGGCGGTCCGCCGGTCTGTGATCAATGGCCGTCTTTGTCTTCGTGGCCGCCGTCATGTTCGTCCCAGTGGTGGCCGTGGCCTCTGGCGATGACGTGGAGAAGCACGTGGAAGCGGCGCTTCTGAGCGTCGTCGAGGCTGTCGTAGAGGGGCTTGGCGGCGTCCGAGAGCTTCTCGAAATCGGCCGCGCGAGCGGCGAGAAGCTTGGAGCGCAGCCGCAGGCCCTCGATCACATTGGGATGTTCGTGATGCTCTTTGAATTTCTCCCGCGCTTCGGCGGCCCGCGCCGCGCGCGCCTTGCCGATGTCGCGAAGCGCGGTTTCGAGCGTCGGCCAGTTCTTTTCCTGCGCCGGCGTGAGCTTCAGCCCGGCCTTCAGCCCGGCGATCTTGGCGTCGGCGAAGGCGGAGACGTCTTCGGCAGAAAATTTGCCGTGCTCGTGAGATTCGGCGAAGGCGGCGGACGACAGGCCGGGCAGAACCAGGGCGATCGCCGTGGCGGCGATGAGAAGATGCTTTTTCATGCAAGTCACCGGGGTAGGTGGATGGACGACCATAGATTTCGTTCGGCGGCGCCCAAAGGCAACTTAATGTTTGGTAATGTCCTCGCCTCGTCGAACGAATGAGAGAAAACGTGACGACATTCAGAGCCATACGTATCGACAATGACCAGAGCGCCTATCGCGCCGCTTACGTCGATTTCGACGACGCAGGGCTGATGGACGGCGACGTCGATATCGACGTCACGCACAGCACCGTGAACTACAAGGACGGATTGGCCGTCACCGGCAAGGCTCCGGTGGTGCGCCGTTTCCCGATGATTCCGGGCGTCGATTTCGCCGGTCGCGTCACGCGCTCCGCGCATGCGGACTTCTCTCCGGGCGACGAGATCATCGCCGGCGGCTGCGGTCTCGGCGAGCAGCATCTCGGCGGGCTCGCGCAGCATGCGCGCGTGAGCGGCGACTGGCTCATCCATCGGCCGAAAGGCTTGTCGCCGGCGCAGGCGATGGCGATCGGCTCCGCCGGCTATACGGCGATGCTCTGCGTGCTCGCGCTCGAGCGTCACGGCCTCGGGCCGGACCGCGGCCCCGTCGTCGTGACCGGCGCCGCGGGCGGCGTCGGCTCGGTCGCCGTCGCGCTGCTCGCGGCGCTCGGCTGGCGCGTCGTCGCCTCCACTGGACGACCCGACGAGGAAGCCTATTTGAAAAATCTGGGCGCGGCCGAAATCATCGATCGCGCGGAGCTTTCCGCGCCCGGCAAGCCATTGCAGCGGCAAAGATTCGCCGCGGGGGTCGACGCGGTCGGTTCGGTCACGCTCGCCAATGTGCTCGCGCAGACCCAATTCGACGGCGCGGTCGCGGCCTGTGGCCTGGCGCAGGGAATGGACTTGCCGGCGACCGTCGCGCCCTTCATCCTGCGGGGCGTTTCGTTGCTCGGGGTAGAAGCCGTGCGGCCGAGCATTCCGCAGCGACGCCTCGCGTGGGAGCGTCTCGCCCGCGACCTCGACATGGGAAAGCTCGTGGCGATGACGGAGACGATCCGCTTCGAGGAGGCGCTCGACAAAGCCCGGGCGATCGTCGCGGGCAAAATTCGCGGCAGGCTGGTGGTGGAGATCGGATGACGACGTCCGTTCTCGAGGAGACTTTCTGCGCGCGACGGAATGTGACATAGACATAACGGACGCTTCGGGACGAAAACGACATGAGCGGCGCATTCACCAAAGAGCAAGACGACGACGAACCGCGGGAAGACTTGCCGGACCGGCCCGTCAGTCCGCATCGCAATCTGGTCACGCCGCAGGGGTTCGCGCAGATCGAGGGCGAATTGACGCGTCTGCACGCCGAATTGTCGCAGGCGCAGGCGCAGGACGACAAGCACGCCGCCGCGCGCGCCTCTCGCGATCTGCGCTATTGGACGGCCCGGCGCGCCAGCGCCGAGGTCATCCATCCGATCGCCGACACTTCGCAAGTGCGCTTCGGCCATCATGTGGTCATCGAGCACGAAGGGGGGAAGCGGCAGGGTTTCCGCCTCGTCGGCGAGGACGAGGCGGACCCCGCCAAGGGGCTCATTCCCTATGTCGCGCCGCTCGGCAAGGCGCTGCTCGGCAAGAGCGTCGGCGACGGCGTCGAAGTCATTCACCACAGCGCGAAGATCGTCGAAATTCGCTGACGGCCGAACCGCGCGGCGTTTCGTCGCGCGGTTCGCGAGGCGTTCGTCAGGCGGCTTTCTTGACGGCGGGCTTGGCCTGGGGCTTGGCCGGCGCCTCGGCCTCCGCCACGACGACGGCTTCCTGCGGCGCGTCTTCCGGCTGCGTCTCTTGCTTGGGAGCGAGTTTCGCGACCGGCTTGGCGTCGGCTTTCGCTTCGGCTTTCGCCTCCGCCTTCGTCGGCGCCTTCACGGGCGCCGCGCCCTTCTTGAGGCGCCGCTTCACCGAGCTCCACAATTCGCGCATCTCCTGAGCGGCGGCCCCATCGGGATGGAGTTCGCTGACGCCGAGGCCGAGGCGCGCCGCCTCCTGATAATCGACGCGCGCCGTGACGAGCGGCGTGAGCAGCGCGCCCATCGCCTGCAGCGCCTTCACGCCGAGCTCGACGCGAGCGTTCTGTTGCGCCGGCGGGCACTGGTTGAGCAGGAAGGCGTAATCCTTCTTTTTGTCCTTGATGCTCGCGCGCGTGAGCTCGCTCGCCCACAGGTCGAAGACATTGGGGCGCGCCGGAATGATGCACAGGTCGGCGACGCGGATGGCGGCTTCGGAATTCTCCGAGTCGGCGCCGGGCGCGTCGACGACGACGAGCGTGACGCCTTTCTTCTCGAGCGCGGCCAGCGCTTTCGTGAGCTTGGCCGGCGGAACATGTTCGACGGGAACGTCGGCCGTCTTGCGGGCCTTCGACCATTTGACCAAGGATTGAAGCGGGTCCATATCGATAATGAAAACGCGCTCCCCCGCGCGACGCGCCGCGACGGCGATGCTGCTTGCGAGCGTGCTCTTTCCGGCGCCGCCCTTCTGCGTGACGAATGCGATTGTGCGCATGCTTTTGAGACCTGTGTTGAAGATTGGGCTCCTACGCCGCCTGGAACGCCACGCAACACAAGGCACGGTCGGTTACCGATTCTTAATAGTCCCGCAATGGTTAACCGTCCGTTAATATCGAGTTTCCGTTAAGGGGCGCCGCGGTCGAAGCGTGGCGGAGCCTGCCGAGGAAAACGGCGGCGTCCTTCGGGAACAACGACTATAATAGCGCGCATGAGTGATCAGCATGAGTGATCTGTTCGCCGCCGCCAAGCTCGACAAGGACGCCCCGCATCCGCTCGCCGATCGCCTGCGGCCGCGTCGGTTGGACGAGGTCGCGGGGCAGGATCATCTTCTCGGCCCGGAGGGCGCGTTGACGCGCCTGATCCGCTCCGGCTCGCTCGGGTCGCTCGTCTTCTGGGGGCCTCCCGGCACGGGAAAGACGACCGTCGCGCGTCTGCTGGCGCATGAGACGAAGCTCGCCTTCGTGCAGATTTCGGCGATCTTTTCCGGCGTCGCGGAATTGAAGAAAGTCTTCGACGCGGCGCGCGCCAGACGCGCGTCCGGGCAGGGCACGCTGCTGTTCGTCGACGAAATCCACCGCTTCAACCGCGCGCAGCAGGATTCGTTCCTGCCGGTCATGGAGGACGGAACCGTCACGCTGATCGGCGCGACGACCGAAAACCCGTCCTTCGAATTGAACGCCGCGCTGCTCTCGCGCGCGCGGGTGATGACGTTCAAATCGCTCGACGAGGCGGCGATCGAAAAGCTGCTGGCGCGCGCGGAGGAGAGCGAGGGCAAGGCCCTGCCGCTCGACGAGGACGCGCGCATTGCGCTCGTCGCCATGGCGGACGGGGACGGCCGGGCGGCGCTGACGCTCGCCGAAGAGGTGTGGCGCGCGGCGGCGCCGGGCGAGACTTTCGACCGCGCGTGGCTCGCCGACGTCGTGCAGCGGCGCGCGCCGATCTACGACAAGGCGCAGGAAGGCCATTACAATCTCATCAGCGCGCTGCACAAATGCGTGCGCGGCTCCGACCCGGACGCAGCCCTCTACTATCTCGCGCGCATGCTGGTCGCCGGCGAAGATCCGCTGTTTCTGGCGCGCCGAATCGTTCGCATGGCGGTCGAGGACATCGGGCTCGCCGATCCGCAGGCCCTCGTCGTCGCCAATGCGGCCAAGGACGCTTACGATTTTCTGGGCAGCCCGGAGGGCGAGCTGGCTCTCGCTCAAGCGGTGATCTATGTGGCGAGCGCGCCGAAATCCAACGCCGCCTATGTGGCCTACAAAGCCGCGCGGCGTCTCGCCGAAGAACACGGCTCGCTCATGCCGCCCAAGATCATCCTCAATGCGCCCACCAAATTGATGCGCAGCGAGGATTACGGGGCGGGCTATCGCTACGATCATGACGAGCCGGACGCCTTCTCCGGCCAGGACTATTGGCCCGAACAGCTCGGCCGCAAGACTCTCTACCGGCCGGTCGAGCGCGGTTTCGAGCGGGAGATCGGCAAACGGCTCGAATATTGGGAGCGGCTGCGCCGGGAGCGGCGCGAGTCGTGACGCCTGTCGCGGACGAACGTTCGGATGGGCCCGGCGCCGCGTTCCGACTCCGGTCGGCGGGCTCTGCCGAAAATGTGAAATGGTTTCATAAGTGTATATTTTTTGATTTCTTCTTCATTGCTATGTTTTTTCGGCCGGTCGTCACAAGCGATACACTGGAGTTCGAACGCCTCTCTTCGCATTATTAATAAAGTATTTATAATTACGACCGCGCGTTTCGAGGCTCCGGCCTCGTCCCGAGCGCCGAGCGCCTTTCGAGGCGCCGCGCCGTCGGCCTCCGCGATGCGACACAGAAGATTGATTTTTGTCAGCTTTTGCCTGCGTTTCGCCGCATCGCACGCGGCGGCCGCCGGGAGGCGATTTCGTCTCGCCTCTATCGCGCGAATACGTCGCGCCGGTCGCAGTATTGAATGTTGCCGATATGTCACGTCGCCCAATAAAGTCGCATTCTGAGCGAGAGCGGGGCTCACGAAGCGTTGACGTGATCGCGCCCCTGATCGTAATGCTCCTGAGATCGGCGTCGATCCTTCGGCCCGCTGGGTCCGCGTAATGGTTTTGGAGCCGCTGGCGCGGGCGTCGAGAGAGAAGTCGACTGCAACTGATCCGATTAAATGAGGCGCATCATGAAGAATCTTTCCGCTGCCACCGCTATCGCGCTGGCGCTCACCGCCGGATCGGCGCTCGCCGCCGACCTTCCGTCTCGGAAGGGCCCGCCCGTTTATATCGAGCCGGCTCCCGTCTTCACCTGGACCGGCTTCTACGGCGGCGTGAACGTCGGCTACGGCTGGGCCGATCCTCGTAACGTCTACGGCTCCGAGTACTTTCTGAACGTCCCGACCGGGCTGGCGTGGAGCTACAACGGTCCGAATTTCGACGGCGTGCTCGGCGGCGGCCAGATCGGCTACAACTACCAGTTCGCCGGCACCGGCTTCGTCGTGGGCGTCGAGGCCGACATCCAGGCCGCCGATCTGAGCGGCGCTTCGGCTGGCTTCGGCAACAACATCGGCTACTTCCCCTATCTGACGACCCGTCAGACGATCGATTGGTTCGGCACCGTTCGCGGCCGCGTCGGCTATGCGGTTCTGCCCACGTTGCTCGTGTACGGCACCGGCGGTTTCGCTTATGGCGGCGGCTCGAGCCGGTTCACCTATTTCGATTCGGCGAACTTCTCGGCCTTCTCGTCCGAGAGCAACGACACGCGCACCGGCTGGACCGCCGGCGGCGGCGTCGAGTGGGCGTTCCTGCCGAACTGGTCGGCCAAGGTCGAATATCTCTATGTCGATCTCGGCCGCGGCCCCGGCTTCTGGTCGAACCAGTTCAACCCGGTGGGCGCTTTGACCGCGTTCTCGTCCAATCAGGTCGGCGCCAGCAACCGTTTCCACACGGTCAAGGTCGGCTTGAACTATCACTTCAACCTGTTCGGCTCGGCCGGTCCGGTTCTCGCCAAATACTGATCGCGTCCTCGACGCCGATCGAATCGAAAGCCCGGCCTTCACGGCCGGGCTTTTTGCGTCCGGCGCGAGCCTTTCGACGCCCGCGCCCTTAATTTTCGACTTCTGTCCATTCCCTTTTGTCACCAAAGTTTTTCGTCCGCGTCTCATTCTGTGACGGGGGCGTGGACGTCCCAGAGCGATTGCCCTAAGAAACGAACGATGCATTCTCGAGCAATCATCCTCTTCTTGCGCCGTTTTTCGGCCATGTCGGTCGTCCCGACCGAGGCCGGCGGCCGGCCGGCCCGCGCGCCGGGCGCGCTTTTGCGCAAGGGGGCGTCGTCGCTGCGGTCGCGCAACCTTCTCATTCTCGCGGCGCTCGTCGCCAGCGCTCTGGCCGGGTCGTGGTTCCCCGAGATTTCCGCGCCTTTTCGCTCCGCGTCGAAGGCTCCGGCGCCGGCGGCGAGCCAGACGGCCGTCGAGGGGCTGGTCAAATTGACCGCCGAGCAGATCGCCGCCGCGAAGATCGAGATCTCGACGGCGGGGCCGGGCGTGTTGACGCGCGACATCGTCACGCCGGCGCTGGTGATGGCCGATCCGGACCGTGTCGGGCGGGTGGCCGCGAAAGTGGCCGGCACGGTCGCCGAGCTGCGCAAGAAGCTCGGCGATTCGGTGGAAAAGGGCGAGGTCGTCGCCGTCATCGACAGCCGGGAGGTCGCCGACGCCAAGAGCGAATATCTCGCGGCTGTCGTGAACTACGACCTGCAGAATACGCTCTTCCAGCGCGAGAAGGGCCTCTTCGAGAAGAAGATCACGGCCGAGCAGCTCTATCTGAAGGCGCAGACGGCTTTCACGGAAGCGAAGCTGCGCGTCGATCTCGCGCGACAGAAGCTCGCCGCGCTCGATCTGAGCGACAGCGAGATCGCGACTCTTCCCAAGCAGCCCGTGCGCGACCTGCGGCGCAAGGATATCCATGCGACGGTCTCCGGCAAGGTCATCGAGCGCCGCGCCAATGTCGGCCAGCCGGTCGGCGGCGAGGGCCAGGAGAAGGAGCTCTATGTGCTCGCCGACCTCACGAGCGTCTGGACGGAGCTTTCCGTCCCGATCGCCGTCCTGCCCGACATCCGCGAAAAGCAGCTCGTGCGCCTCTCGCATGGCGGCGAGGCGGAGGAGGGACGAATCGTCTTCATCAGTCCCATGCTTAATCACGAGACGCATTCCGGCCGCGTGATCGCGCGCTTCGACAATAAGGACTCGGCGCTGCGGCCCGGCACGGTGATGACGGCGCGAATAGCTCTGGCCGAAAAGCCGGCGCGCGTGAAAGTCCCGCGCACGGCGCTGCAGACGGTCGGCGGCGAGCCGGCGATCTTCGTTCGCACGCCGGACGGTTTCGTCAAGCGCAAGGTCGAAACCGGAGAAAGCGACGACGGGGCGATCGAAATCCTCTCGGGCCTCGACGCGGGCGAAACCTTCGCCGCGACGAACACATTTCTCTTGAAAAGCGAACTCGGCAAGGCCGAACTTGAGACCTTGGATTGAGGGCGAATCGACGGCGGAGGTCTTGCGCTATGAGGTCGTTGGTCTCTCGGCCGGGTGACGAAAACTCATGATCGAGCGGATCGTCGCATTTTCCGTGCGTCAGCGCTGGACGATCGCGCTGCTGACTCTGCTCGCCTGCCTCGTCGGCGTCTGGTCGCTCGCCAGACTGCCGATCGACGCCGTTCCCGACATCACCAATAATCAGGTGCAGATCAACGCGATCGTGCCGGCTCTGTCTCCGACGGAGATCGAGAAGCAGGTCACGTTTCCGATCGAGAACGCGCTCGCCGGAATTCCCGGCCTCGAATATACGCGCTCGCTATCGCGCAACGGCTTTGCGCAAGTGACGGCGGTGTTCGCCGAAAAGCTCGACATCTATTTCGCGCGTCAGCAGGTCAATGAGCGCCTCGCCGAAGCCAAGGAGGATTTTCCGCCGGGCGCCGAGGTGCGCATGGGGCCGATCGCCACGGGCTTGAGCGAAATCTACATGTGGGCCGTCCGCTACGGCGAGTCGTCGAGCGGCCGCCGCGCCGTGGACGGCGAGCCGGGCTGGCAGAGAGACGGCGCCTATCTGACGCCGGAAGGCCAGCTCCTGCGCAGCGCGCTCGAGAAGACCGCCTATCTGCGCACGGTGCAGGACTGGATCATCCGTCCCCAGCTCAGAATCGTGCCCGGCGTCGCCGGCGTCGATTCGCTCGGCGGCTATGTGAAGCAGTTCCACGTCCAGCCGGACGCGACGAAGCTCTTCGCGCTCGGCCTGTCCTTCGCCGATGTCGTCGCCGCGCTCGAACGCAACAATGTCAGCCGCGGCGCGGGCTACATCGAGCGCAATGGGGAGGGCTATGTCGTTCGCGCCGGCGGCCGGCTCGAAACCGCCGACGACATCGAGAGGGTCGTCGTCGCCGCCCGCAACGGCACGCCCGTGCGCGTCAAGGATATCGCCGAGGTCGGAATCGGGCGCGAATTGCGCGTCGGCAGCGCCAGCATGAACGGCAAGGAAGTGGTCATCGGCACGGCGCTGATGCTGATCGGCGGCAACAGCCGCACCGTGTCGGCGGCGGTCGACGCAAAAATGCGCCAGATCGCCAAATCGCTGCCGCCCGGCGTCGAGATTCAGACGATTCTCGATCGCACCATCCTCGTCGACGCCACGATCAAGACGGTCGCCACCAATCTCGGCGAAGGCGCGCTGCTCGTCATATTGGTGCTGTTCCTGCTGCTCGGCAATTTCCGCGCGGCGCTGATCACCGCGCTGGTCATTCCGGTCACCATGCTGTTGCTCGCCACCGGCATGACGCAGGGCCATATCAGCGCCAATCTCATGAGCCTCGGCGCGCTGGATTTCGGCCTCATTGCCGACGGCGCCGTCATCGTCGCCGAGAACAGCCTGCGTCATCTCGCCGAGCGGCAACGTCTGATCGGACGCGAGCTGACGCTCGAGGAGCGGCTCCACACGATCATCGAATCGACCGAGGAGATGATCAAGCCGACGGTCTATGGACAGGGCATCATCATTCTCGTCTATGTGCCGCTGCTGACCTTTTCGGGCGTCGAAGGCAAAATGTTCCATCCGATGGCGATGACCGTCATCATCGCCCTCGTCTCCGCCTTCGTGCTCTCCTTGACCTTCGTTCCGGCGATGATCGCCATTTTGATCTCCGGCCGCGTCGAAGAGACCGAGAACGCCATCGTCGCGGCGCTGAAGCGCGCCTATGCGCCCATGCTCGAGACCGCCGTGACGAAGCCGCTGCGGGCGATCGCCTTCGGCGCGGGCGCGTTCCTCGTCTCGCTTCTCCTGCTCGCGGGCCTCGGGCAGGAGTTCATCCCGACGCTCGACGAGAAGAATCTCGCCATGCAGGCGGGCCGCATACCGAGCGCTTCGCTCACGCAGTCGCAGGCCATGCAGATCGAGGTGGAGACCGTCATCGCCGCATTCCCCCAGGTCGCCTATGTTTTTTCCAAGACCGGAACGGCCGAAGTGGCGACCGATCCGATGCCGCCCAATCTGACCGACACCTATATCTTCCTCAAGCCGCGCGAGGAGTGGCCGGATCCCGCCCTGCCGAAGGACGAGCTCATCCACCGCATTCAGGCCGGCGTCGACGAACTGCCCGGCAATCTCTACGAGTTCTCGCAGCCCATTCAGCTTCGCTTCAACGAGTTGCTGGCCGGCGTGCGCGGCGACGTCGCGGTCAAGGTCTTCGGCGAGGATTTCGACGTGATGCTGAAGGCCGCCAATCAGATCGCCGCCATTCTGCGCGGCGTCAAAGGCGCCAAGGACGTCAAGGTCGAACAGATCTCCGGCCTGCCCTTCCTCGAAATCAAGATCGACAAGGCGGAGATCGCCCATCTGGGCCTGAGCCTCGCCGAGGTGCAGGACGTTATCGGCGCCGCCGTCGGCGGCCAGCGGGCCGGCGTCGTCTTCGAGGGCGATCGACGCTTTCCGATCATCGTGCGCTTGAAGGACGAGGTGCGCCAGGACGTCCGCGCGCTGGAGAAGCTGCCCGTCTCGATCCGCGGCCATGACAGCGGACAAGTTCGCACGGTGCCCCTCGATCAGCTCGCGAGCTTCTCCTTCATCGAGGGGCCGAACCAGATCTCGCGCGAGAACGGCAAGCGCCGGGTCGTCGTCTCGGCGAATGTGCGCGGCCGCGATATCGCGTCCGTGGTGAGCGAGGCGCAAGAGAAGGTCGCGGCGAGAGTGAACGTGCCGTCGGGCTATTGGATTTCCTGGGGCGGGCAGTTCGAAAATCTGGCGACGGCGCGCCAGCGGCTGGCGGTCGTCGTTCCGGCCTGCTTCTTTCTTATTTTTCTGCTCCTCGTCTCGGCGCTCGGCGGCGTGAAGGAGGCTCTGCTGGTGTTCACCGCCGTGCCTCTGGCGCTGTCGGGCGGAATCGCCGCCCTGTGGCTGCGGGGAATGCCGATGTCGGTGTCGGCGGCGGTGGGCTTCATCGCATTGTCGGGCGTCGCCGTGCTGAACGGACTCGTCATGCGCACCTATATTCGCCAGCTCATCGAGCTCGGCCGGGCGCCGCGCGAGGCGATCGTCGAGGGTGCGATGACGCGTCTGCGGCCCGTGGCGATGACGGCGCTGGTGGCCTCGCTCGGCTTCGTGCCGATGGCCTTCGCGACGGGAACGGGCGCCGAGGTGCAAAAGCCGATCGCGACGGTGGTGATCGGCGGGCTGATCAGCGCGACCGTGCTGACGCTGGTCGTTCTGCCGGCTCTGTACACCCTGTTCGGGCGCGTGGCGGGAGCGCCTTCGGCGTCCCTCGAGAGCGCCGCAGAGGCGCAAGGAGCCGAGGCGTGAGCCGGCGAGGGGCGACCATAGCGGCGCTCGCTTGCGCCTTGGCGGGGGCCGCGCCCCTTTCGGCGATGGCGGAGACGCTGTCCAACGCGTTGACGCGCGCCTATCACGCCAATCCGGCGCTCAACTCCGGCAGGGCGGGCCTGCGGGCCGACGACGAAAACGTGCCGCGCGCGCTGTCGCAATTTCGCCCGCGCGTGAAGACGGACGCTTTTCTCGGCGTCGAGCGTCGCCGCTCCGTTTCGAACGCTTATGAAATCGACAACGGCGATATTTTCGATCCGAAATATGTCCAGAGTTTTCAAAACAATCGCTCTCTGCCGCGTTCGGCCGTTCTGAGCGTGGAGCAGCCGCTGTTCGACGGCTTCAAGACGAGAAACTCCGCGCTCGCCGCCGAGACCGGCGTGTTCGCCTCGCGCGAGCGCCTTCGGCTCACCGAGCAGCGCGTGCTGTTCGACGCCGTCGCGGCCTATATGAACGTGCTGCGCGACACTGCGGCGCTGCGGCTGCAGGAGAGCAATGTCGCGGTGCTGGACGAGCAGCTTCGTCAAAACAAGGAGCGCTACGCCGCGGGACAGATCACTTTGACGGATATTGCGCAGTCCGAGGCGCGGCTTCAGGCCGGCCGCTCGCAGGTCGCTGCGGCGCGCGCGACGCTCGAGGCCAGCCTCGGCCGCTACAAGCAGCTCATCGGCGACGAGCCGAGGCGCCTCGCGCCGGCCGATCCGGTCGACCGTCTGCTGCCGAAAACGCGCAGCGACGCCGAACGCGTCGCCCAGAGCGAGCATCCGGTCATTCTGGCGGCGCTGCACGACGTCGACGCGGCCGATCTCGACATCAGGGTCATCGAGAGCGATTTCATGCCGAGGCTGTCGATGGTCGGCAATGTCTATACGCAATCCGACATAGACGGCCGCGGCAATCGCGCGGTCGGCGCGCAGGTGCTCGGCAAATTATCCGTCCCGATCTATGCGGGCGGGGAGACCTCCGCGCGCGTTCGCCAGGCGAAGGAACTCGCCGGACAAAAGAAATTCGACGTCGACGTCGCGCGCGCGGAGCTGCTCGCGCTGGTGCGCGCCAATTGGGGGGCGCTGCAGGCAGCCAAGGCGCAGATCGCCGCCGCGCAATCGCAGATCGAGGCGGCCGAACGCGCCCTCAACGGCGTGCGCGAGGAAGCCAAGGCCGGTCAGCGCACGACGCTGGAAATTCTGAACGCGCAACAAGAACTGCTCAATGCGCGCATCGGCCTCGTCTTCGCGCAGCGCGACCGCGTCGTCGCCTCCTATGCCGTTCTCGCCTCGATCGGCCGCCTGTCGGCCCGCGACTTGCGTCTGCCGGTGACGGACTACGATCCGTCGCTGCATTTCGATCAGGTGAAGGACTCCTGGGGCGGAACGCAGACGCCCGGCGGGCGGTAGCTTCCGCAATTTTTGCGAGCTCGAGAGCCCGGCCGGAAAATCCGACCCCGTCGTTGCGAGGAGCGTGAGCGACGAAGCAATCCAGGAGTCGTGAGGCGGCCCTTGGATTGCTTCGCTTCGCTCGCAATGACGGAGGATTTTCCGGCCGGACTCTTCAGGCTCGCTCATCCGCTCGGCCTTCAGATTTCCCGCCCGCCCTCGAATTTCGCGAAGCTGCGCTGGCCGTTCGCGTCGAACAGCAACACGTCGTAGACGTCCGCCGCGCCGCCCGTTTCCATGCCGGGCGATCCCATCGGCATTCCGGGAACGGCGAGGCCGATGGCGTTCGGCTTCTCGGCGAGCAATTTCTCGATCGTCGAGGCGGGCGCGTGCCCTTCGACGACATAGCCGCTGACCTCCGCCGTATGACAGGAGGCGAGCGAAGCGGGCACGCGAAGTCGCGACTTGACGCTCGCGATATCGGCCTCGTCGATGACGTCGACGACAAAGCCGGCGCCGCGCAAATGGCCGACCCACGCCTTGCAGCATCCGCAGGTCGGGCTGCGATGCACGAGGATGCGGGGAAGGTCGTCGGCCGAGGCCGGCGTTCCGTGGACGAAAGCGAGAGTCGCGGCGGCGGCGAGCAGCGCGCGGCGGCTCGGGACGAATGAGGACATGGATGTTTTCCTTTCGGAGGGAACATGGCCGTGGCGCGGGAGGATTTCAATCGCGGGCGGGCGATGGGTCAGCCGGAAAACGGCGGCATTTCGATTTTGCGCGCCGGCTCCAGGCGGGCGCGGCGCAGACGCAGCGAATTGGCGATGACGCTGACCGAGGACAGCGCCATGGCGGCCGCCGCGATGATCGGCGACAGCAGCAGGCCGAAGAACGGATAGAGCGCGCCCGCCGCGACGGGCACGCCCGCGGCGTTGTAGATGAACGCGAAGAAGAGATTTTGGCGGATGTTGCGCATCGTCGCGGCCGACAGGCGCCGTGCCCGAACAAGTCCCCCGAGGTCGCCTTTCAGCAGAGTGACGCCGGCGCTCTCGATCGCCACATCGGTTCCCGTTCCCATGGCGACGCCGATGTCGGCGGCGGCCAGAGCCGGAGCGTCGTTCACCCCGTCGCCCGCCATGGCGACGATGCGGCCGTCCGCGCGCAGGCGCGCGACGACTTCGCTCTTGTTCTCGGGGAGCACCTCGGCCTCGACGCGCTCGATGTCGAGGCGCTTGGCGACGGCGCGAGCCGTCGTCCAATTGTCGCCCGTCAACATGACGACGGCGACGCCGTCGTCGCGCAATGCGCGCAGCGCGTCCGGCGTCGTCGATTTGATCGGATCGGCGACGCCGAGGACGCCGGCGATCCCGCCGTCGACGGCGACGAAGATCGCCGTCGCGCCGTCTTCGCGCAGATGCTCGGCGTCGTCGTCGAGAGCGCCCGGATCGACGCCGGCTTCGTCGAGGAAGCGCCGATTGCCGATGACGAGCGCGCGGCCCTCGACCACGCCCCTCACGCCCTTGCCGCTCGGCGAATCGAAATCGCTCGCCTCGGCGAGCGTCAGTCCTCGATCCCGGGCGGACTGAACGATCGCATTGCCGAGCGGATGTTCGCTCGCGCGCTCGAGGCTCGCCGCCAGCCGCAGCAGTTCGTCCTCCGCGACGCCGGCGGCGCAGCGGATGGCCGTCACGCGGGGCTTGCCTTCGGTCAGCGTGCCGGTCTTGTCGACGACGAGCGTATCGATCTTCTCGAGACGCTCCAGCGCCTCGGCGTTCTTGATGAGCACGCCCGATTGCGCGCCGCGCCCGACGCCGACCATGATCGACATGGGCGTCGCGAGGCCGAGCGCGCAGGGGCAGGCGATGATGAGCACGGAGACGGCGGCGACGAGGCCGTAGGTCAGGCGCGGCTCGGGGCCGAACAATGCCCATACGGCGAAAGCCAGAACCGCGACGCCGATGACGAGCGGCGTGAACCAGCCGGCGACCTGATCGGCGAGGCGCTGGATCGGCGCGCGGCTGCGCTGCGCGGCGGCGACCATCTCGACGATGCGCGACAGCATCGTGTCGGCGCCGACTCTGTCGGCGCGCATGATGAACGCGCCCGTCTGATTTATCGTGCCGCCGATGAGCCTATCGCCGGCGGCCTTCGCCACCGGCATGGACTCGCCCGTGACCATCGACTCGTCGACGGCGCTGCGGCCTTCGAGAAGCTCTCCGTCGATGGGGATCTTGTCGCCCGGCCGCACGCGCAGCCGGTCGCCGACCATGACGCGCTCCAGCGGGACGTCCTCGTCCGAACCATCCGAGCCGATCCGTCGCGCGGTCTTGGGCGCGAGATCGAGCAGGGCGCGAATGGCGCCGCCGGTCCGTTCGCGCGCGCGGAGCTCGAGAACCTGGCCGAGCAGGACGAGCGTCGTGATCACCGCCGCCGCCTCGAAATAGACGGGGACCGAACCGTCTGCGCCGCGGAACCCCGTCGGGAAGAGGGCGGGCGCCAGCGTCGCCGCGACGCTGTAGAGCCAGGCGACGCCCGTGCCCAAGGCGATGAGCGTGAACATGTTGAGGTTGCGCGTGACGAGCGATTGCGCCGCGCGCGTGAAGAACGGCCAGCCGGCCCAGAGCACGACCGGCGTCGCGAGCGCGAACTGAATCCAATTCGACGCGCGCGGCGCGACGAGATGGCCGTGCGTGAGCAGGTGGCCGCTCATTTCCAATACGAAGGCGGGAACAGTGAGCGCCAGCGCGATCCAGAACCGGCGGGTCATCTCCACGAGTTCCGGGTCCGGCCCCGCCTCGGCGCTGGGGAGAACGGGCTCCAGCGCCATGCCGCAGATCGGACAGTTCCCTGGTCCTGCCTGCCGGATTTGAGGGTGCATCGGGCAGGTGTAGATCGCGCCCGGAGCCGGCGGCCGATCTATTTGCGGCGCTTCTGCGGGCGCGACCCCATGATGATGGGCGTGATCGTGATGGTGGTCATGGACCATGGCGAACCCACTCTCGCACTGCGGTTTGCGCGGCGACGCAGGCTATCATGACGGCGCTTCTTCCGCAGCCGCGTTCTGCGGCTGCGGAAGAAGCGCCGGCCCGCCGACCGGAAGAGTCGGCGGGCTCGACCATTCGCGTTGTTTCAGGAGCGTCCGGCGGAGCGGCGGGACGGGCCGATGTTGGAGGCTTTCTCGCCTTGTCCTCGGCCGGCGGTCGCAGGCGCGTCCTGAGGCGCGCCGCCGCGCTTGGCGGCGTAGAGCAGGGCCTGGCGAAACGCGCCTTCGACGGAGACGACGAAATTATAATTCGTCGTCGAGAAGGGACTTATCTTCGACGGGTCGTTGCTGCGCCAGCCGACCAGAATGGCGCAGAGGCGAGGGGTGTCCGCGTCGCGCAGCACGGCGCCGCCCGAAGCGCCGTCGGCGGTGGCGCAGTCGAAGGCGAATTCGCGCGACCCGCCCTTGATCTGATTCGTCTGCGCGCGCAGGCGGCAGCTCTCGAACGACATGCGATGCGCGTCGGCCCAATCGGAATGGCCGCGGGCGACGAAGTCGACCGGCTGCTCCACCGCGACATCTTCGGCGAGTTCGTAAGGGGTGATCTCGTCGAGCGGCCGCGTGAGCCGCGCCACCGCCCAATCGTTCACGGCCTTCACCGAATAAGGACGCGCCGCGCCGGCGACGATCGAACTCATGTCGATCGCGATCTTTTGCCGCTTGCCGCCGATGTCCGTGATGAAATGGCACGTCTTGGCGCGATGCGAGCCGCGCTCGTCGAAGAAGACATGCGCGGCCGTGGTGACGACGTCGTTGGCCAGCGTCAATTGTCCGGCGCCATGCGCGCGACCGCATTGAATGAGGCCCGATGCGGCGTGAGACTGCCGCAGGCGATCGATTTCGAGCTTATGCGCGGAGGCGAATTCCTCGGGGCCGACGCGGCCGTCCTTTCCGAGCACCAGCACCTGCGTCGGCGCCAGAGCGGAGGCGCTCGTCACAGCGGCGTCGCGGAGAAACCGAGCCTGCGCCGGAGCCATCGAAACAGCCAGGCAGACGGCGGCGACAGGAAGTATTTTCTGGCCTTTCATCGCGTCCTCATGTCTCGTTCGAGACATGCCTACGCGACAAAGTTTCCGCTCACAAGCTCGGCAGTTTCAGAATCGGAGCCTTCGCCGAATCACCTCCGAAACGCCACCTTGTAGCCGCCGGATTATGGCGTTCCCGTGTCGAAGACGTCGCCCTCCGGATTGGCGGCCGGGATGCGCCGCCCGCCTCGCCGACAGGTATAGGGCGTGCAGGCGAAATCCGAGGGCGCCGGCGGTCGGACATAGACGGCGCGCCCTTCGAACAGCGTCGGCCTCTCGATGATGATCCGCGTCTGTCTCGCGTCGGCTGAACTCGCGCTCGCCGCGATGAGCGCGAAGGCGAAGAGCGAGATCGCGATGAAGTGTTTCATCCCGTTTCTCCTTCTACTCGGATCTTGGACATTGTGAATTGCAACTAGGGCTCTCGACGACTGTTTCAATCTTGCGGATGGCGTCGCGAACTGCGACAGATCATGATCGACGGTCTCGACAACCGATCCGTCATTGCGAGGAGCGGAGCGACGAAGCAATCCAGACGCAGCCTGCGGCGCCCTGGATTGCTTCGCTTCGCTCGCAATGACGGCCGGCTTGTCTGAGACCGGTCGCCTTTTCAGGCTGTTGGCGTCAGAGAAGCCGATGCGGCAACGACGATCGAAATATCCGGCGCCGTTCGCGGCCATCCTGTTCTCTGTCCTCGCCATGAGCGCGCCGGCGCCGGCGGAGCCTTTGTCGCACTGGCCGGACGGTTTTCTCGGCCGCGTCGAAGCGCTCGCCGTCATTCAGACACTGAACGCCGGTCTGCTCGGCGGCCGAAGCGCGACTCTCACGCTCGAGAAATGGTGCGCCGATCACAAAATGGCGGCCGAGCCGAAAGTGATCGCGCGCCTCGTGACGGGCGTCGAAAAGCCGCCGAGTGACGAGCAGCGCAGGCGGCTGCGGGTCGCGGCGGACGAGCCGGTGAGATACCGGCGCGTACAACTTTCCTGCGGCGGTCATGTGCTGTCGGAGGCGGACAATTGGTATGTGCCGGCGCGCCTCGCGCCGGAGATGAATCGCCTGCTCGAAACGACGGATACCCCCTTCGGAAAAGTCGTTTCCGCGCTGAATCCGGTTCGTCGGACCTTCGCCGTCGAAACGCTCTGGGAGCCCTTGCCTCGGGGCTGGGAGCAAGAGCGAGCGATCGCGCGCGAAGAGCTGCGGGGACCGCTGGACGCGCCTCGCGAACTCTTCACGCATAGGGCGATCCTCTATGCGGACGATCGGCAGCCGATTTCCGAAGTGAAGGAGACCTATACGAACGAAATTCTCGGCTTCGATGCAGTCGGCGCCGGGACGCGGTGAGGAACATCTGGTCCATGAGTTCCCGTGTCATTCCCGACGCTCGCAAAGCGAGCGATCGGGAATCCAGAGCAGGACCGACGGGCGTTGACGCCGTTCCTGGATTCCCGATCAGGCCTTCGGCCTGTCGAGAATGACATGCCGAACGCGAACGCATCGAGCGGACAAGGCGGATCACTCGCCCGCGACCCTCGGGCCGATCTCGCTTCTCGCCGGATGGATCTTGCGAATGTCCCGCTGCGGCAGGAAGCGGCGCAGGCGGCGTTCGAGGCCGTCGACGAGCGTGAAGACCACCGGCACGACGAGCAGGCTGAGCGCGGTGGAGGTGACGAGGCCGCCGATGACGGCGATCGCCATCGGCTGGCGAAAGCTCGAATCGCCGCCGAAGCCGAGCGCGATCGGCGTCATTCCGGCGATCATCGCGATCGTCGTCATGACGATCGGGCGCGCCCGCTTGTGGCAGGCGTCGATGAGCGCGTCATAGCGGCTCATGCCTCTGTCGCGTATGCCGACGATCGCATATTCGGCGAGCAGGATCGAGTTCTTGCTGACGACGCCCATCAGCATCACGATGCCGATGAGCGCCGGCAGGCTGAGCTGCTGGCGCGTCGCGAGCAGCGCGACGATCGAGCCGCCGAGCGACAGAGGCAGCGCCGAGAGAATCGTCAGCGGCTGGAAGAAGTCGCCGAACAGCAGCACCAGCACGCAGAACACGCACATCACGCCGGTGAGGATCGCCAGTCCGAAATTGGAGAACAGCTCCACCATCATTTCGGCGTCGCCCGATTCGACGAGCCGCACGCTCGTCGGCATGTTCGAAATGGCCGGCAGGGCTTTGACCCGGGCGAGCGCCGCTCCGAGCGGCGCGCCGCCGAGATCGGCGTTCACGGTGACGAAGCGCTGGCGATCATGGCGGCTGATCTGCGCGGGACCGGCGCCGATGGAAATATCGGCGACCGTCTCCAGCGACGTGAGGCCGTTGCGGGCGGGCACGCGCAGATTGGCGATGGTGTCGAGGTCCTGACGCGTCTGATCGGGAAGCTGGACGCGAATATAGACCTGACGATTGTCGAGATTGAGCTTGGGCAATTGCATGTTGAAGGCGCCCGCCGTCGCGACGCGCACGGTCTCGCCGATGGCGGCGGTCGTCACGCCGAGCTCCGCGGCGCGCGCGGCGTTGGGGCGGATATGAATCTCCGGCCGCTCCAGATTGGCCGTGGAATTGATGTTGCCGAGAAAGGCGACGCCGCGCATCTGCCTCACCAGCTCTCGCGCCGTCGCCTCGAGGGCCGGCGAATTGTCGCTCGACAGAATGACCGATATTTTCTCGCCGGCGTTGCCCGTGCTCAATGTGAACCGCGCGCCGGGCGCCCGCTCGAGCTGGCGGCGAATGTCGTTCTCGATCTCGGTTTGCGCGCGGCGCTCGCCGCGCGGCGCGAAAGTGACGGTCATCGCGCCGCTGCGCGCTTCGCCCGCCTGCGTCGCGCCCCGCCCCGCCGTCTGCGCGACGCCGACGGCCGTGAACACATGCGCGACGCCCTCCACCCCGACGATCTCGCGGCGCGCGGCCTCGGACGCGGCGAGCGTATCCTGTAGTGAACTGCCGGGAGGAAGCTCGAGGCTGACGATCGTATAGCCGCGGTCGGAGGGCGGAACGAAGCCGGCGGGCAGAAGCTTGCCGAGCAGACCCGAGGCGATGAAGAAGGCGATCGTCAGCGCCGCCGTCGCGACGCGATGGGCGAGCGCCCATCGAACCATGGCGAGATAGGAGATCATCGTCCGGCCGTCGCGCGGCTCGGCATGCTCTTCGTCGCGCAGGAAATAGACGGCCATCATCGGCGTCAGCAGCCGCGCGACGAGCAGCGACGCCAGCACGGAGATCACGATCGTCCAGCCGAACTGCCGGAAGAACAGGCCGCTCACGCCGCCCATCAGCGATGTCGGCAGGAACACGACGACGAGCGCCATCGTCGTGGCGATGACGGCGAGCGCGATCTCCGTGACGGCGTCCTCCGCCGCGCGCAGCACGGGCTTTCCCATGCGCTTGTGGCGCACGATGTTCTCGATCTCGACGATCGCGTCGTCGACCAATATGCCGACGACGACCGCCTGCGAGAGCAGCGTCAGCGTGTTCAGCGAGAAGCCGAGCCAATACATGGCGGCGAAGGTCGGAATGATCGAGAGCGGCAGAGCGACGGCGGAAATGAGCGTCGCGCGCCAGTCGCGCAGGAACAGATAGACGACGATCACCGCCAGCAACGCGCCCTCGTAGAGCATATGCATGGAGCCGTGATATTGATCGAGCGTGTAGTCCACCGTGTTCGAGATGGGCGCGATCGAGAGATCCGGGCGCGCCCGCTGCAGATCGTCGAGCGCTTTCTCCACCGCGCTCGCGACGCGCGTCTCGTCGGCTCCCCTCGCTCGAAAAATGCGGAAGCCGACGACCGGCTCGCCGTCCAGCGACGCCGCCTGCGTGCGCTCGGCGTGCGTGTCTAAGATCGTCGCGATCTGGTCGAGGCGCACATAGCGGCCGTCCGGCAGCGCGATCGGCAAGGCGTCGAGATCGGCGGCCTGACGCACGGTGGCGATCGTGCGCACGCCCTGCTCGAGCCTGCCGATCTGCCCGCGCCCGCCCGAGGCCTCCATCTGCACCTGGCGGAGCGCCTGGGAAACGCCGGCCGCGGTGACGCCGAGCGCGGCGAGCTTGGCGGGGTCGACCTCGACGCGCGCTTCCCGCGTCACGCCGCCGATGCGCTCGAACTTGCCGACGCCGGGCAAGGCGAGCAGCAGCCGGCTCAATGTGTCGTCGACGAACCACGACAGCGCCTCCTCGTCCATGCGCGGCGAGGAGATCGCGAAAGTGATGAGCGGATTGGCGATCGTGCGGATCGCCGTCACCGTCGGCGGCTGAAGGTCGGTCGGCATGTCGGCGCGCACGCCGTCGACCGCGTCCTTCGTCTCGATCAGCGCGTCGGACAACGGCTTCTCGAGGATGAATTGAATATTGATCGTCACCAGCCCGTCGGTGATCGACGTATTCATATGTTTGACGCTGGAGATCGCCGCGACGGAGTTCTCGACCTTGCGGGCGACCTCCATCTCGAGCTGCGACGGCGCGGCGCCGGGCAGCGTCAAGGAGACGGTGACGGCCGGCAGCTCGATGTCCGGCAGGCCCTGGATCGGCATCGCCCCGAAGCCGTAGAACCCCGCCGCCGTCATCATGAGGAACAGCAGGATCGACGGAACGGGGTTGCGGATCGACCAGGTGGCGAGATTCATCGCGCGAGTTCCGCCGCCGCATCCTGTGGCGCGAGACGAACGATATCGCCGTCGTCGAGGAAGCCGGCGCCGAGCGCGACGACGCGTTCGCCCTCCTCGAGGCCCGCGACGATCTCCACCTCCGCGCCCTGGCGCCGTCCGACGACGACATCCTGCTGCGCGACCCGGTTTCCGCCGTCGAGCAGCTTGAACACATAGCTGCGTCCGTCGCGGATCACCACGCTCGCGGCGGGCGCGACGATCGCCCGCGTCTCCTCGAGCGCGATGGCGCCGTCGGCGTACATTCCGACATGCGCCGGGCCGCCTGGCTCGATATCGGCATAGACGATCGCCATGCGCTGCGCGTCGAGCGCGGGGGAGGTCTGGCGCACTTTCGCCATTGCGACGCTGTCGTCGGGCAGAGTCAGCCGCACGAGCTGGCCGGGGGCGACATGCTTCAACTGGCGGGCGGTCAGCGCGCCGCGCCATTCGAGGCGATTGTCGAGAATGAGGCGGAACAATTCGCCTCCCGCCGCGCCCACCGCGCCGAGCGTCGCCGTGCGCGAGCTGATGACGCCGTCGGACGGCGAGACGACGGTCGCCTGGACGATCTGCAGACGCATCGCGTCGAGCCGCGCCTGGGCCGCGGCCGTCTGCGCCTTGGCGACATTCTCCTGCGTGACGGCGGCGGCGATCTGCTGCTCGCTCATCGCCTGCATGGCCTTCAGCCGCACGGCGCGCGCCCGGTCGGATTCGGCCTGCGCCTGCGTGGCCTTGGCCTGTTCGAGCATGGCGGCGAGCTCCGCCTCCTGGGCGCGCAGCGTCTGCGTGTTGAAGCGCGCCAGGACCTCACCCTTCGCGACCGCGTCGCCGACGTTGACGCGAAGCTCGACGAGCCGCTGGCCGGAGATTTCCGCGCCGACAATGGCCTCCTGCCAGGCCGCGACGGGCCCGGAGGCTTTGAGCGTCCGCGCCCATTGCCGGCTCTTCGCCACCGCGCCGGTGACGGTCAGCGCGGCGGCCGGCTTTACCGGCGGCTCGTCGCCGCCGCGCAGCGACGAGCGCGCGACGGCGCCGATGACGATCGCGCCGACGATCGTCGCGATCCCGACCGCCGCGACGGCGCGGGAGACGCGCAATCTACCGAGTTGAGAGAGCAGGGCCTGGGTCACGCGCCGGAGTCTTCCCGTACAGCCGTCCGCAAAAATCGAGCGATCGTTCTATTTTTGGTTGTCCCGCTTCGGCTGTCAAGCTATCATCGAGCGATCGCTCGGATAAATCGCAGGGTGCCGTTTGCGCAAGGTCGATCCGCAGAAGCATGAGACGAAGCGGCGGCGAATTTTGGACGCGGCGGCGCGCTGCTTCGCGCGGGACGGATTCAGGGGCGCGAGCATTTCCGGCATCTGCGCGGAGGCCGGCATCAGCCCCGGACTGCTCTACCACTACTTCGCGAGCAAGGAGGCGATCATCGCCGCGATGACGGAGAGCGGGCTGGACTATGCCGCCGCGCGCTTTGGCCAGATGACGGCCGAGGAGGATATCGTCCAGGCGCTCGTCGCCGAATTGGATTGGGAGAAGATGCAGGAATGGCGGCCGCTCGCCCTCCTGTCGCTGGAAATGGCGGCGGAGGCCGGACGCAATCCGGCCATCGCCTCGCTTCTGCAAGAGCACAGCCGCAAGCTGCGCAGTCTCCTCGCCGAGCATCTCCGCCTCGGCCAGCAGCGCGGCCAGATCGACGCGACGCTCGACGCCGACCTCGCCGCCTCCGTCCTCATGAGCGTCATCGACGGCGCGAAGTCGCTGCCGATCAAGGACCCCGCCGTCGATATGGTCGCGGCGCTGGGGTCGATGAGGAGGATGGTGTT
>PQAN01000229.1 GCA_003105285.1 Methylocystaceae bacterium | reverse complement strand
GAGCTCCTTGCGCAGGCGCGTCGGAATTCTCCGCGCCCGCCATCAGCGTCACATAGGCGTAGATGCCCTGCCCCTTGATCGCGTGCGGATAGCCGACGACGGCGGCTTCCGCGACCTTCTCGTGGGCGACGAGCGCGCTCTCGACTTCCGCCGTGCCGAGCCGATGTCCCGACACATTGATGACGTCGTCGACGCGGCCGGTGATCCAGTAATAGCCGTCGGCGTCGCGCCGGCAGCCGTCGCCGGTAAAATATTTGCCGGGATAGGCGGTGAAATAGGTCTGCACGAAGCGCTCGTGATCGCCGAAGACGGTGCGCATCTGCCCAGGCCAAGAGTCGGCCAGCACCAGATTGCCCTCGGTCGCGCCTTCCAGAACATTGCCGCTCGCGTCGACGATCTCGGGCTGCACGCCGAAGAACGGGCGCGTCGCGGAGCCGGGCTTCAGAGCCGTCGCGCCCGGCAGCGGCGAGATCAGAACGCCGCCCGTCTCGGTCTGCCACCAGGTGTCGACGATCGGGCAGCGGCCCTCGCCGACGACGCGGTGATACCATTCCCAGGCTTCCGGATTGATCGGCTCGCCGACCGAGCCGAGCAGCCGCAGCGATTGGCGGCCCGTCCTTTTTACCGGCTCCTCGCCGGCGCCCATCAGCGCGCGGATCGCCGTCGGCGCCGTGTAGAAGATGTTGACCTTGTGCTTGTCGACGACCTCCCAGAAGCGGGAGACAGTCGGATAGTTCGGCACGCCCTCGAACATCAGCGTCGTCGCGCCATTGGCGAGCGGGCCGTAGACGATGTAGCTGTGGCCCGTCACCCAGCCGACGTCGGCCGTGCACCAGTAGACGTCGCCCTCCTGATAGTCGAAGACGAGTTCGTGCGTGAGGGAGGCGTAGACGAGATAGCCGCCGGTCGTGTGCAGCACGCCCTTCGGCTTGCCGGTCGAGCCCGACGTATAGAGGATGAACAGCGGGTCCTCCGCGCCGACCTCCGCATAGGGACAATCTTCCGGAACCTTGGCCGCCTCTTCCTCATAGCGAAAATCGCGGCCGGGCTTCATGTCGACCTTCGCGCCCGTGCGCGTGACGACGATGACCGTCTTGGCCGGCGTCTTTTCCAGCGCCGCGTCGACATTGTCCTTGAGCGGAACCTTGCGGCCGCCGCGCAGGCCCTCGTCGGCGGTGATCACGACATCCGACTGCGCGTCCTCGATGCGGCCGGCGAGCGAATCCGGCGAGAAGCCGCCGAACACCACGGAATGCACGGCGCCGATGCGCGCGCAGGCGAGCATGGCGTAGGCCGCCTCCGGAATCATCGGCATATAGATCGTCACGCGGTCGCCCTTCCTCACCCCATGCGCCTTGAGCACATTGGCGAAGCGGCAGACCTGCTCGTGCAGCTCCTGATAGGTGATGTGGCGCGACAGGGAGGGGTCGTCGGCCTCCCAGATGATGGCGGTCTGATCGGCGCGATGCGGAAGATGGCGGTCGATGCAATTCATCGCGACATTGGTCGTGCCGTCCGCGAACCATTCGATCGACACATTATGCGTGTCATAGCTCACGTCCTTCACCTTGGTGAAAGGCGCGATCCATTCGATGCGGTTGCCCTGTTCGGCCCAGAAACCGTTCGGATCCTTCACCGAGCGCGCATAGAGCTCCTTGTATTTCGCCTCGTCGATCAACGCCTTTTTCTTCCAGGCCTCCGGCACGGCGTAAATTTTTTCAGACATTCGAGCGCTCCCTCAGACGCGACGGCGTTGCTGGCGTTTGTCACGCCGGCCGTTCTCCTTCGCAATATATGACCGGAATCGGCGTCTCGGGCTATGGGGTAGGGCGAGTGGAAAGGGGGCGGGGAACGACGTCGCTCGTCTTCGCCCGATAGGCACGCGGCTTTGGGAGCCCGGACGCGACAACACGTCGCAGATTATTTGCAGCGTCGACGTATTACAGACGCTTTTCAGAAGCGGCGCCGATCCCTCCGAGCTGAATTTCGCGACAAGCGGAAAAGACGATCGGCGCCGGAATTGCAGCTCTTCAGCAGCGCAATATCCGACTCCCCAGGAGCAGAAATGAAAAATTACTGGTTTTCTGCGCGTGAAATACGTGAGCTTTGCCTTCGCCGTTGCGATACGATTTTTTACCTGGGCGTGGGAATCATCGCGCTGGCCAGGGCCATCGTCGATATCCAGAACGGCGAGTTCAGCCGGCAGATCTATTCCTCGCTCATCGATATCGTCAGCTATCGGGAGCTGATCCGCCTCTTCCTCTGGGCGGAGGAAAATCCCAAATACGCCGTCGCGTCGCTCTATGGCGCGGTCATCGCATCGGCGATTCCCGTGCTGTTCTCCCATCCGGGAGCGTTTTTTTACGAATGCACCGTCTACCTGCTGCTCCGGGTCGCTTCGGGACTGATCTTCGGAATGGACGAAAAGCAGGTCTTCAAGCTCTATGTCGACGTGCTCTTCGACTATTACAGCAGGTCGAAGCCGCCGCGGCAGCCGCGCGGAAAGCGCCGCAGCAAGCTCGCGGAACTGCTCGCGCCGGAAGGCGAGTGGGCGCCGTCGGCCGTATGACGGCGATCAGGGCCAGGGGCGGCGTTTCGGCGACGTCTCCGGCACTGCGACGATGACGAGCAGCAGCCCCGCCGAGGCGATCGCGCCGAGCGTCAGGAAGACGGCCGTATAGCCGTTTTCCGTGACGATGAAGCCCGCGACCGCGAGGCTCGACGCGCCGCCGACGCCGTGAATGAAGCCGACGCCGCCGCGCGCCAGGCTGTAATGCCCGGTCCCGCGCATGATGTCGGCGAGAATCAGCGGCAGCAGAGCGTCGAACAGGCCGGCGCCGGCGCCGTCCAGCAATTGCACGGCCAGCAGCCAGCGCGGGTCGGCGATGAGAGCGCAGAGCGCCGCACGCAGAAGAAGCGCCGAGAAAGCGAGCACGAGCAGCGGCTTGCAGCCGATGGCGTCGGCGCGCGCGACGAGCAGCGCCATCGCGATCGTCGAGAGCTGAGCCGCGACGATGGCGGCCGAGGTGAAGCCGCTCTCATAGCCAGGATGGTCGAAAGCGAGCTTTTGCGCGATGAGCGGCAGCATCGGCGCATTGGAGAATTGAAATAGAGCCGCGGCCGCCGCGAAGACGAGCAGTGTCCGATAATGCAGCAGCGCGCGTAGGTTTCCGGGACGCGGCGGATCGCGCGGATCCACATCCTCCAGTCCGCGAGCGCGATAATGGTCGATCGCGGCGGCCGGGATCGAGAGCGCCGCGAGCGTCACGAGAATCGAGAAGATCGGCGCGAAAAAGAACGGCGCAGTTTGCGAGACGGCGACGCCGACGGCGCCGATGAGGCTCGCGATGAAAATATTTCCGGCGCGATCGAAGGCGGCGTTGCGGCCGAGCCTGAGCGCGAGCGCGTCGCGTCCGTAGAGACCGAGCGTGATGGCCGCGACAGTCGGCGCGAAAACCGCCCCGAGCGTGGCCATGACGATATCCGCGACGACGACGACCGGAAGGACCGGCGCGCAGACGATGGCGAGGCCGCAAGCGGACAGGAGGAAGGTCCCGGCGACGATCAGGCCGCGTTTGCCGTGAGTGCGGTCGATGAAGGCTCCGACCCAAGGGTGCGCCGCTATGCCGACGAGTCCGCTGACCGTGAGCGTCGCGCCGATCGCCGCCTGGCTCCAATGCGCATGCGTGTAGAGATAGACGTTGAGATAGGGGCCGAGCCCGCCGCGCACGTCGGCCAGGAAAAAGTTGAGACAATCGAGAGCGTCGATACGCACGCCGTTCGACCCCGCGCCGGAAATTTCCCACTGCGGGGAACGCGGTTCGAGCCCGCGCGGCTCCGTAGAAAATTGGCGCGCCCGGCGTTTTCCGTTAGGTGAGAGTGA
>PQAN01000228.1 GCA_003105285.1 Methylocystaceae bacterium | reverse complement strand
ATATTTGGCAGGCGTCTCGACTTATGGCGGCCTGCGTGAAGAGCGCATCGAAGGAATCGGCTCGAACATCTATGACGCCTCGGCGGTTGCGAAGGCGCTTCAAAACAGCGGCGCGGCCGATCTCCTGCGCTCTTTCAGGAGGGCTGCGTAATGGCTTGGAAATGGCCCTGGACGAAGGCAGAGAAGCGCAGCGCCTCGAGCGGCTTCACGTCTGAGATAATCGCCGCGCGGGAGTCCTATATCAGCGGGCGCTCGGGCCTCGCCGAGCTGACAGCCACGGCGCAGAGCTGCGTCTCGCTGTGGGAGTCGGGGCTCGGTATCTCGGGCGTGACCGGGACGACATTGCTCGACCGGCGCACGATGGCGCTGATCGGGCGCGGCCTGGCGCTCAGGGGCGAGGCGGTCTTTCTGATCCGGGACCGGCTGATACCCTGCGCGGGCTGGGATTTCCGCACGCGGGACGGCGAGCCTACCGCCTACAGGGTTTCAGTTTCCGAGGCCGGCGGCGGGCGGACGGAAACCGCGCTCGCTGGGGAGGTGCTTCACCTGCGAATCGGCTGCGATCCAGTGGCCCCATATTTGGGGACAGCGCCGCTCCGACGCGCCAGTCTGACGGCGGGCTTGCTCAATTCCCTCGAGGCGGCGCTCGCCGAGGTCTATGAATTTTCGCCGCTCGGCTCGCAAATTGTCCCGTTCCCGGAGACGCCCGAGACCGACCTCGAAACCATCGGGCGCGGCTTCCGGGGCAAGCGCGGGCGCGTGCTGTTGCGCGAGAGTGTGGCCGTCTCGGCGGGCGGCGGGCCGGCGCCGGCGGCCGACTGGCGGCCCCAGGACGTGACGCCCGACCTCTCCCGCTCGCTGGCGTCCGAATCGCTCCAGGCGGCCCGCAACGGCGTCGCCGCCGCGTTCGGCGTCCTGCCGGGCCTGTTCCACTCTCAGACGACCGGGCCGCTGGTCCGCGAGGCCCAGCGCCATCTGGCGGCATGGACGCTCCAGCCGATTTGCGAGCTGATCGAGGAGGAGGCGACCCGCAAGCTCGGCGCCGAGGTGGAAATCGACGTGCTGCGGCCGTTGCAGGCTTTCGACTCCGGCGGCGCGGCGCGGGCGCTCTCCACGCTGGTCTCGGCGATGGCCGAGGCGAAAGCGGCGGGCCTGCCGCCGGAGGCGCTGGCGGCGGCATTCCAAAGGCTCGACTGGGAAAGCTGACATGAAAGGGCGGCGACATGCTCATGATCTCCCCGGACGCGCTCCTGCGGCTGCGATCGGAGACGCGCGCTCCCGTGACGCTGGCGCTGATCCGGCCGGCGCCCGTCAAGAAGCTTCCCCGCCATCGGCGCGAGGCGATCGTCGACGCGCTGGCGGCCATGATGCGCGAGGCCGAGCTCACGCCCTTTGCGATCGAGGGGCCGGGCCGGGCCGCGATACGGGCGCGGCTCTGCATGTTCGGCTGGCGATGGGGGCAAGCCGACGCGGCGGCTGACGAGGCGGTTCAAGCGGCCCTGGCCCGCGTCGGGGCGAAGCGGCCGGACTGGAAGCAGGGACAACCGGAATGGACGCAGGACGGCGTAACGCCTCAGACGCGCGAACGCTGCGCCCGCTGCGCCAAGCCATTGCCAATCGATGATGATGCGCACTGGCGAAAATTCTGCGGCCCGGTCTGTGCGCAGGCGGCGAAGGTCGATCGGAATCGGAGGCGCGACAAGGACGAACGCTATGCGAAAGAAAAAATCTATCGTCTCGCCTGGGCCGAGAAGCAGCAACCGCGCGCCTGCAAGCTTTGTGGAACCATCTTCAAGCCGAAGCGCAACAACGACTACTATTGCTCGCGAGACTGTGGCGACCAGTCGCGCGTCAAAGCCTTCTCTGCGTCTCGACGATCTCGAGGGCGAGAAATGCAAATGGTGTGCGAAGCCGTTCGAACCGAGTAGGATCGGAAACATCTATTGCTCTAAGCGCTGCGGCAGCGCCGAATACAATGCGTGGCGCTCCGAATTCGCGGCGGCCGAGCGCGCGAAGCTTAGGTGCGTGGACTGCGGCGCGCCGATCGCCGGAGCCAAGCACGGGACGAAGAAGCTCTGCGCCGCCTGCAAGCGCAAGCATCGTCTGGCGAACTGCAAGGCCAGTCGGGGGAGGACGAAGGCGGGCCTCAATGGGCAGAGGGGGCGGAACCAGTTCTCGGGGTAGCAGCCTCATCCGCGCGCGCGAGGAGGGGACTCGGCAACCGTCCCCATATGGTTACAGTTGAACGCCTCGCCAGCGCTCGCGCGGTATGGATTGGCGCGCCACGGTGGCGCGCCAATCCATACCGCGTAGCGCCTCGCCCGCGCGCGCGAGGTCAATGGCGGCGTTGGCGACGCCACCAGATTTGGGGCGGTGCCCGCGCAAGGGGACGACGCAAAATTGCGTTCTCCTACGCCGATCGTAGTTATGGCACCGGCTATGTCTCGGCCTGATTTCTCGTCTAAGTTATTGATTTTATGGAAGGGCTGGCGGAGACGGAGGGATTCGAACCCTCGATACGGGTTTACAACCCTATAACGGTTTAGCAAACCGCCGCCTTCAGCCTCTCGGCCACGTCTCCGCTCGCGTAAGGCCGCGAGCAGGACGATCGAGTCCGTTCGGCGTCTCGCGGCGCTCGACATATGCCAAAGCGCTCTATGCTTGGCAAGTGAGACGATCGATGCGAGTTCGACGAAGCGGGGCCGGAGCCACTGTTGCTCAATTGACACAGGCCCCGACAAAATCAGTCGCTTGCATTGGAAACCGCTTCGCTTTTATTGACGCCGTGGGTAATGATCCGTACCTGTTTCTACAGACGGCGCAATTCTTCCGGCTGGTTGTTGCGGTCGATGATGATGGTTTCGCCCGGAGGTCGTCGCGCCGAGGGTTCATCGACCAAACGAGGTCTAATGAGGGTCGCACGATGAAAAAATCTTTGCTCGCCGCCACCGCAGTGGCTCTTTTCGCAGGATCGGCGTTCGCCGCCGACCTCCCCTCCAGAAAGGAGCCGGTTCTCCTTCCGCCGCCGCCCCCGCCGCCGCTGTGGACCGGTTTCTATCTCGGCTTGAATGCAGGCTATACCTTCAGCGACAGCAACTCCGTCAACACGGTCGTGACGCCGACCGGGGCTTCTGCGGGTTGGCCACATGGTGCCGGCGTGGACACGATTCCTCATTTGTCGGCCTTGTCCGCCGCTACCAGCGGCCGGGCGCCGATCAATAGCGATGGCTTCATCGGTGGTGGCCAGATCGGCTACAACTACCAGTTTGGAAATTCGTTCGTCGCGGGCATCGAGGCGGACATCCAAGGCATCGCTGGTTCCAGGCGCTCGGCCAATGCGTGGAGCGTTGCGGCTGTCGGCCCGACCGACCCGAGCAACTATATCGGCAGCTCGGCGGCCTCCAAGAGCCTCGATTATCTCGGCACGGTGCGTGGCCGGCTCGGCTTTCTGTTCACGCCGACCTTGCTCGTCTACGGCACTGGCGGTCTCGCCTACGGCGGGGTGAGCACGAGCAGCTCCATTTTTGCCTCCAACGACGTCTATTCGCCTAGCAACCACTTGCCACCCGTGTTCGGCGGATCCGCCTTCTCCGACACGCGCGTCGGCTGGACGGCCGGTGGCGGCCTGGAATGGTTGTTCCTGCCGAACTGGAGCGCTAAGGTCGAATATCTCTATTACGATCTCGGCTCTGTGACGACCAACTTTGCCTTCCCTCAGGTCGACAATTCTTCGGGTCTCAGCGCCAGCTTCGGCGGGCAATCGACGACCCGCTTCAACGGTCATATCGTCCGCGCTGGCGTGAACTATCACTTCAATCTGTTCAGCGCGCCGGCTCCGGTCGTCGCGAAATACTGAGCGTCGGCAGACTTGAGGTCTGCGACCGGATAGAAGATGAGACGAGCCCGGCCGATCGGTCGGGCTTTTCTTTTGTCGCATTTTCAGAATCGAGAAGCGGCGCCGCGCCCATTCTGATGGCACATTCTCAAAAGGCGCCCTCAGCCGTTGAGGCGATCGCTTGGTAGCGTCCGAGCTTTCCCGATCGCTCTCGTCACAACGTTGCTAGAAACTCTTCAACCTTCGCAAAATAACCATCCCAGCTAGGCGGCGCGAAACCGCGCGTGTCGCGAACCGCCTCCTGGCGGCGGGACGAATCGGCGGCGCTCAATTCGCCGATCGCATCTCGCCATCCCGCGCCGTCGATCGGCGACAGAAAAACCGCTCGGCCCTGGGCGATCTCGCGAAATACCGGAATATCCGACACGATCGCCGGCGCGCCGAGGCTCAAGGCCTCGACGATGGGCAGGCCGTAGCCTTCCGCGAAGCTCGGCATGAGCAGGGCGCGCGCGTTGGCGACGAGCTTGCGCAGCGCTCCGGCGGAGAGCCCCGCGACCCAGCGGACATACGGCCGAATCGCCGCCGACCGTTGAAGCATGTCGACGATCTGCTCATTCTCCCAGCCCGGATTGCCGACAAGGACGAGTTTCGGCTTCTCTCCCACCGCCGAGGCCAATGCGCGCCAGACATTGAGCAGCATCAAATGATTCTTCCGAGGCTCCAGCGTCGAGACGACGACGAAATAACAACTGTCGGCGAGTTCGCGATCGATGGCGATCTGCGCTGGCCAGTCCAATGGCGAGGCCAAGGGCTGCACATGGATGGGGATCGATCGCTTTCCGCGCGCTACGAATTCGCTTTCGACCCGCTCGGCGACCGCATGACTGGAAACGATTATCGCGCTCGCATGGCGCAATATCGTCTCTGTCCGCCGCCGAAAACGCGCCTCGTAGCCCCTGCGAAAATACTCTGGATAGTCGAGCGGCAGAAAGTCGTGCACGAAAAACGCCGCGCGCACGTCCGGCCGTCGCCCCAGCCAGTCGAACAGCCGCGGATATTCGAGCCCATGTTGCGCGACGTTCAGATAGATCGCCGAATCGGGAATGGCGCGCGGGGCGTCATGGGCGAGGCGCAACTCGATCTTTCTCAGAAGATCGCGCGCATCGCTCTTTTTTTCTGGACGCGGCGCGTCTGGCGAATCGGCGCGGGGCGTTCCGAGCAGCCAGGCCCGCAGCTTCGCCCAATCGTCGGGCGATCGGGCGCCGTCATCCGTCTCCTGCGCGACGCGTTGCGCCAGCCGAGCGACACGCTCGCGCGAGAAGATATGCGGATTGCGAATTCCATAATGGACGCCGCAAGCGAGCCGCGACGAGTCGACGAGATGGCGGGCGTAAGCCAGATCGACGCGATCGATTCCGGTCGTCGCGCAACAGTTCAAACGAGATACGAGATGCGTCGCGTCATAAGCGATCGGGCGCGTCATGAAGCTTTCTCTTTCGACCGCTGCGCAGACGTCACAGGCTACCAGAGAGCCGGGTGACGCGCATAGAGCGACAGGGCGGGGTGGTAGAAAGGATCGTCGCGAATGACGGACCGCCATCTGCGACGAAAATAGTCGCGCTCCTTCGCATAGACGCTCATCGGCCGAAACATGGCGTTGCCGCGCGTCGCCGATTCGAGGTGAATCAGTCGCACCGTCGGAACATAGCGCGATGTCCACCCACGTTCGGCGAGACGCAGGCAGAGATCGGTGTCGTTGAATTCGATCGGCAGATTGACCGTGTCGAAGCCGCCGACGGCTTCGAACTTTCGACGCTCGACCGCCATGCAGGCGGCGGTGACCGCCGATGTCTCATGGAGATGACGAACGCGGTCGAGCCAGGATGGGGCGTCGGGGGGCGCCAGCGCCCCGAAATGGCCGGCGTCCTGCCCGAGGCCGACGACAACGCCGGCATGTTGAACGCGCCCGTCGGGAAAAAGCAGCAGCGCGCCGACTGCTCCGGCGGCAGGATCGACGGCCTGCCGCGCCAATTGCTCGAGCCAATCGCCGCTGACGACGACCGTGTCGTTATTGAGGAAGACGAGCGTCTCGCCGGAGGCCGAGCGCGCTGCGTCATTGTTGAGCGCCGCAAAATTGAACGGCCCCGGCCGCTTCACGATACGAACGCGCTCGTCCTTCGCCGCCGAATCGAGAATTCGCTGCGTATCGTCGCGGCTGCTGCCATTGTCGACGACGATCAACTCGAAGGAAGGATGAGTGGAGCGCTGCAGCACGCTGTCGATGCAGGGGCCGAGAATGTCGGGACGATCGCGCGTCAATAGGATGATCGAGACCGACGGCGCCGAGCTCGCCACGCTCGGCGCTTGCGCGACCGCCGCGACCGTCTCGTCGTCGTCGCGCGACATCAGCCAACGGCGCAGATGCGCGACTTCATGTGAGCGAAGGGCCGTGGAAGCGGCGTCCAGCGCGGGAGGAACGCAATCGCCGAGACGATCCGGCGCGCGTCGGAGCGAGTTGCCCCAGAATACGCAGCGGCCGAGATAGGGGCGGGCGGCTTCGAACACCGGACTCCAATTCGGCTTGAACGTCGGGCGGTCGCCGACGTCGGTTCTGACGATTTCGTCGGCGTAGAGCAGCCGAGCCTGCGGCGCCCGCGCCGTCTCCTCGGCGAAACAGGCGAGCGCCTGTGGCGCCAACTCGTCGCCGGCCCGGAGAAAAGCGACGAAGTCCGCGTCCTGCAGCACGGCTTCGCCGGCGTCGTCGGGACGGGCGAAGAGGATTTTTCGGTCGGCCGACGATTCGAAGCGCTCGCGCAGGGCGGCGGAGCCGGTGACGACGATCAGTCTCCAGCGCTCGTAGATTTGGCCGCGCGCCGAATCGATCGTGCGCGACAGCGCATCGGCGCCGGTCTCGTCGCCATGGACGATGATCGCGAACAACGGCCCCGTGGGCCATGGAAATCGCGGCGCGTCGAGGCCGTCGCGATCGAAAGCGCGTTCGCGCGGCGCGCGCCAGGACTCGAAATTGTCCAGCGGCTCCGAGTTGCTGGCCCAGTCGAGCGCATTCTCGGCCTCTGCGACGAAACCAAAGAGCGTCGGTATGAAAAAGGACCAGAGCTTCTTCGGTTTTCGCCGCCAGACGTCCGCCAGCATTTCGAGGAGGCCGACGGGTTTGACGCTTTCGATCTGAAATTCGAATCTGCCTGGCCGGTTGGTCGGGCTGATCAATATTGCGCGGATTCCCTTTGGCGCGGCCCCGCGCCAGACGCCGGCGCCCGCCACCGGGCCGGGCAAAATGCGATCGACGGGCCCCGAATCGGTGACGAAGCGCAAGATCGGGCGGACGGGATCGTCCAGAAGGCTGGCCCGATAGGCGATTTCGAGGAAGCGGTTCCCGCTGAAGCGGGTCTCGAGGCGCAGCCACGGCTCGTTCGACAGCGAAAACCTGCGGCCGTCGCGGATGGCGACGTCGGTCTCGGGAACGAGCGCATAGATCGCCTGGGTCGTGCTCACGCCCATTCGCGCCGCCGCCTCTCCTGTGTGGGGAAGCGGCTTTGTCGGTCGAGGCGAGAGACGGCTCTAGTTTGTGGCGTCGCTCTCATCGGCCAGTCGCGTCAAATATTTTCCGTACTGGCTCTTGCCGAAGCGCTGACCGAGGCGACGCAACTGCTGCTTGTCGATCCAGCCGCTGAAATAGGCCACTTCCTCGGGGCAGCTGACGCGCGAACCCTGGCGCTTCTCCAGCGTTCGGACGAATTCGGCGGCTTCTATCAGGCTGTCTGGCGTGCCGGTGTCGAGCCAAGCATATCCTCGTCCCATCGTCTCGACATTGAGCAGACCTCTCTCGAGATAGACGCGATTGACGTCGGTGATCTCGAGCTCGCCGCGCGCGGACGGCTTGATGCCGGCGGCGATGTCGACGACCTCTTCGTCATAGAAATAGAGGCCGGTCACCGCCCAATGCGATTTGGGCCGCACAGGCTTTTCTTCGATGGAGACAGCGCGACGCGCATCGTCGAAGCTGACGACGCCGTAGCGCTCGGGGTCCGACACGGCGTAAGCGAAAACCGTCGCTCCCCGCCCTCGCTCGGAGGCGGTTCGGAACAGATCGGTTATTCCATGGCCATA
>PQAN01000227.1 GCA_003105285.1 Methylocystaceae bacterium | reverse complement strand
GGCCATGGCCATCGACGTCGATCTTTCGATCGTTGGTCTCGCGAGCTCGACGCGTTTCGCCGAACGACGCCTCGAGGCGAACCGCTTTCATGCGCCCGCCCATTAAGTAGTTTAACACTTTGTTAACCATGCGGCTGTCAAATGAAGGCTCACTTCGAGCGAGTCTGTCGTGACACAACCCTCTTCCCACATTCGATTTCGAGGTCGGTCGTTTCCGGTGCTGGCGCTCGAGCCAGACGCGCCGCTCTCCGGGTGGATTGCGCGGCTCGACGCTTGTCTGGCGCACTCCCCGGCCTTCTTCGCGAGAAAGGCGATCGTGATCGACGTGTCGGGGCTCGCGCTCGAGCGCTCAGGCGTCGTCGGGCTCGTGGAGCAGCTCTCGGAGCGGGGCGTCCGCATCATGGGGTTGACCGGCGTGGAGCCCTCCTGGGCTTGCGCGGACTTGCCGCCGATTCTGACGAACGGTCGGCCGGCGCCGGTCGCCGACGCTCCGTCAGGCCCGAGCGACGCAGAGGCTGGAACGCTGACGACGAGCGAGCAAACCGCTTTCGACGAGATCGCCCGTACGCTCGGCGCCAGCGAGCGGTCGGCGGCGGTCGATGAGGCCGCCGAGCAAAAGAGCGTCGCTCCGCTCGTCGTGGACGCGCCGGTGCGTTCGGGCCAATCGATCTTCTTTCCCGAGGGCGATGTGACGGTGATCGGTTCGATCTCATCGGGCGCCGACGTGGTTGCCGGAGGCTCCATCCATGTCTACGGAACCGTGCGCGGGCGCGTCATGGCCGGCGCCTATGGCGAAACGCGCGCGCGAATTTTTTGTCGCCGACTGGAGGCGGAGCTCTTGGCCGTCGGCGGTTTCTATATGACGGCCGACGAAATCCGAGACGATTTGCGCGGTCAGGCGGTCCATGCCTGGCTCCAGGACGAAACGATCAAGATCTCGAAGCTCGACTAAGTGGGGACGACAAGATGGCCAAGATATTGGTGGTCACCTCCGGCAAAGGCGGCGTCGGCAAGACGACGTCGACTGCGGCGCTCGGCGCCGCGCTGGCGCAGCAGAATCAGAAAGTCGCCGTGGTCGACTTCGACGTCGGATTGCGCAATCTCGATCTGGTCATGGGCGCGGAGCGACGCGTCGTCTACGATCTGATCAATGTGGCGCAAGGCGACGCCAAGCTGCATCAGGCGCTGATCCGCGACAAGCGGCTCGAGAACCTCCACCTTCTCCCAGCCTCGCAGACCCGCGACAAGGACGCGCTGACGGAAGACGGCGTACGTCGGGTCGTCGACGAAATGCGCGAGCGGTTCGACTGGATTGTCTGCGATAGCCCCGCCGGCATCGAACGCGGGGCCACGTTGGCGATGCGCTTCGCCGACATCGCCATCGTCGTCGCCAACCCCGAAGTCTCGTCGGTGCGCGATTCGGATCGAATCATCGGACTTCTCGACGCCAAGACCGAACTCGCCGAAAGAGGCGAGCGCATGCAGAAACATCTCCTGCTGACGCGCTACGACGCCGGCCGCGCCGCCCGCGGCGAAATGCTGAACGTCGACGACGTGCTGGAGATTCTGTCCATTCCGCTGCTCGGCATCGTCCCGGAAAGCGAAGACGTTCTGCGCGCTTCGAACGTCGGATCGCCCGTCACCATCCATAATGCGGCGAGCGCGGCCGCGCGCGCTTATTCCGACGCCGCCCAGCGACTGTGCGGCGCAGATCTGCCGATGGAGATCCCCTCGGACAAGAAGGGCTTTCTCATCAGACTCTTCGGTCGGAGGGCGGCATGAAACTGTTCAAGATCTTCAATCGTGGCGCATCGGCGCCGGTCGCCCGCGAGCGCCTGCAAATCCTCTTGACCCACGAGCGCAGGTCGATCTGCAATTCCAATCTGATCGCCGTTCTCCACAAGGAGGTGCTGGCGGCGATCTCCAAGCATATCGATGTCGACCCCGACAAGGTGGATATCAAAATGCGGCAGCGCGATACGGTGTCGCTGCTCGAGATCGATATCGAAATCGACGCGCCATTGACGCAGGAAAAGACCGCTCACGGAGCGGCCAGCGAAGCGGCGTGAAGTCTCGCGCTTCGTCGGCGGAGCGCGGCTCGGAACAACGGCGCCGGCCGCGATTCGTCACAATGATTCCGACAACACGGTCCCCAGTTTCGCGAGGGCCGGATCGAGCATCGTCGGCGTGAGCTGCCCGCCGTTCGCGACCGCAGTCAGAGCGAGTCGTTGATCCTGCGCGCGGAAAAACCGGCACAGCGTGGTCGAATTGCCTTCGTCATAGACGAGGATGGAAAGTGGAGCCGCGCCATCGCTTCCGGCGATGCGGTCGCCGACGAGAACCAGCAACGAGCACGTCGCCAACAGTCGATCGATGTCCTGGGCCGACCTGTTGACCGCCAGCAGCAATCCTTCGTCATTGCTGAGCAGCACGGTCGAGAAATCCCCGGCCTCGGCGATCTGGTCGAGCAATAGCGTCAGGTCGCGATGCTGACCCGGATCGGCGATCAATTCCGAAAGACCGAGGGAAAGTCGCTCCCGATGAACGAGCGGCATCAAGACCTGATGAACGGCGGCGGCCAGGCTCGTCTCCTGCTCGTCCGCACGCTGCGACAGCCGGCCTCGGAGATGGCTCAGCTCCTGCGACTGCCGTCCAAGCTCTTGCGACTGGCGTTCATTCTGGCGCATGAGACGATCTCTCGCCTGCGATCCTCGCCTTATTCCGAATAGATAGCCGGCCGTCAGCAGCAGAGCGGCGGCGGCGAGCCCAATGATCATGGAGATTATCGTCATTTCCGTTCCGTCGTGATCCGTGTTCAGCGACAGCTTGCAACGCCCTCGACGCGCAGCACCACGCGCCGGTTGCCGCCCGCCCCGTCCAGAACATCTTTGGCATAGCTCGAGCCCGCCGCGCGAGCGATCATTTGTCGCTCGGGAACTCCCGAGGCGATCAGCCATGCGATCGCGGCCTTCGCTCGGGAATAGCTCAGAAGAACATTATATTGTTCCGGCCCGGATATATCGGTGTGTCCTTCGACCGACAGGACGGCGTCCGGATTCCGGATCATCCATTGGCTCAGGATCGCGACGTTCTGGTCCAGTCCGGTCGGGTTCAGACGCGCGCTATTGCGTGCGAAGGGTATGACGGCGACGGGGAGGCAATTCACCGCGCCGGCTTCCCTTTGCTCGGTTTCGCGGGCGTCCCGCTCGATCTTCTCATTCGCCGCCGCCTCCGGCGCGGGCTGCTGGGGAGCCGTCGCCTCGATCGCGGGCTCCGGAGCCGGAGCCGGAGTTGGAGCAGGCGCCGATTGCCGAACATTCGGCTCCTCGGTCGGCTCCGCCGGTCTCGGCTGCTCCGGCTGCGATGCGGAACGCGGAGCCGGCGACGGCTCTCTTCTGGAGAGAAGAACCGCCGGCCAGTCTGCTGCGGCAAACCGGTACTGCTCCAGCCAGAGGGAACTCGCCGCGACCGCGAGCGCCGTCCCGAGAAGCGCCAGGGCGGACGTCAGCCAGAGCGGAGCTCCCTCCCCAGCCAAGCGATAGTCTTCGGCGTCGCCCGGCCGCTCTCGCGCCGGAGCGCTCGAACCAGCGGAGCCGCCTCCCATCCCGTCTCTCATGCCAAATCCCGAGTTGCAGTCCGCCGACTGTATGTTCGAGAGCGGCCCGCGCGTCTAGTAGCTTGCGTCACTGTAACTGAAGGGCGATTGCCGTTCCCGGCGGGTCGAAGGCCTGACCTGGAACGCCGAGCGCGACGACAAGGATAATTTGCTCGTTGCTCCCGGATTCCCGATCGCTCGCTTCGCGAGCGTCGGGAATGACGCATGACCCACCAACTAGAGCGTTTCCAGGCGAAGTGGAAACCGGTTCGGCGTCGGAAACGCGTCAAAACAAGAAGCTGGAGTCTTTTCCGTGTTTCAACGAAACACGGAAAAGACTCTGGAGGCGGGTGGGAGAGAGACGGCGATACGCCGCGCTCCGCAACGAATTGCGCTGGCTCCCACGCTCGATGCGCCCCTCCGCGACGTTCACGCTCCTTGTTTCGAGCTCCGACGATTCAGGCCGTTATGGCTCGGCGGACAGTTTCCAGATCGACGACGCCGGCGCCGCCACCCGCACGACTGGAATCGACCAATGCGACTTCGAGCGCCTTGACCGCTTCGACCATGTCGAAGAACACGAGACCGAGCTTGCAGCTCTCATTGGCCAACGCCAGCAGCAAGGCGCCGCCGGCGTTGATCATGATGGCGTAACCCCTGTCGCCGCGGACGATGATCTCCCGCGCGTCGCCTCGCGTGAGCTCGACCGCGGCGCGGCGGCCGAGGTTTTGCAGCGTCGCCGCCATTCCGGCGACTCGCGTCGTTCCGATATCCTCCTGCAAGGAGCAGGCGACGATCGTTCCGCCTTCGGAAATCAAGGCGGTCGCTTCGATGCCGGCCGATTCTCTCTGGAGCTTCGCCAAAATATTCTCGATTCTCTCCCGTCCCGGCCCTGTCTCTTCCCTCTCGGATTTGCCGTTCGAGGCGAAGGTCGGGAGATCGGACACGGTGGGGCGCGCCGGCTCCGGCTCCTCGGGCAGCGTTTCCTCAGCGTCCGGCGGAGCCGATGTCTCGTCCCGCGAAGCGCGTGCGAGAATCTCCGTGAGCCAGCCGCTCGCGCCGGCCTTATCCGCGCGTCGCTTTTCGCTCGGCGCAGGAGGACGCGCCGGCTCCTTTTCGAATTTTTTCTCGACGCGGGCGATCGCCTCGTCCAGCACGAGTTCTTCGGCCGCGATCTCGGAATCGCTCGCAGGCGGTTGGGTGTTTCGCAAGCGGCTGAGCAACGTGCCGCGGAGCTGGTCGTAAATCGCCCGTCGCGTCTCCGGTCTCGTTTGTGGGAGCACCGCCGTCGTTCGCGAGAGAATGTAATCGTAGTCGACCATGACACACCCCCAAAACCCGATCCGCTACCGTTGTACGATCGTCGCCGAGCGCGGTTGACCGAATTGGTCCTGCCGGGACGTCCCATCCTCCAAGGGCCGATCGGCCCGCCGAACTTTCTTCCGGTCAGATCCGAGGGGGACGCCTCATTGGATCAGATTGTCGGGACCGACCGGCGTCCAGCCCGAAATATTGTCGACAGCACAAGAAGAGCGATGGGCGGATGGCCGATCTCGGCTCCATGCGACGGAGAACGAGGCGTCTTCCCGATTCGGCGATTTTTTAACACCCTAATCTCGTCATTAGATAAAGGCGTCTCAATTTCGTTAGAAATGCGGCGAATTCGGCGATGATCGGCCCTCGAGCCATACGGGACGAATTGCCGCACCCCGCAGCGCCGAAATACGGACGGAGCCGGCGACTGCGCGCACATATTCGGCTCCATCGAAATGTGCGAACGCCCGAGGCCCGGGCGTCCCTGCGCTCTTGATCGATTTGTTCGCGAAGATATCATCTCACCGGGTTCTCATGAGGCGGGCCATGCCGAATTTCGTCGAACGCCTATTGCTGTCGGACCTCAGAACGATCATCGAGGCCAGAGCCGCCGAGTTGAGGACTTCCATGGCCGCCGTTCTCGAGCGCATTCAGATATCCGAGAGCGAATGGACGAAGGCGTCGGATATGGACGTGCTGCTTCGCGCCGCGCGAGAGGTCGGGATCGATTTCACGCCCGAGCACGAAGCGTCGATCGATCGGGGACGCGAGGCGCCGACCGGCCCCGCCGTGACGCCGTATCCGTCGACGAAGCGACACAGCGCCCCTTTTCCCATTCTCCGTCCGAGTGGGGCGGACAAGCGCATCATTCTGAGACCGACAGGTAATCGCGCTCCGCCTCCCAAAGCCGAATAGCCCGCAAATTCCGCCGTGATCGCCAGCGCGTGAAACGGCGCGACGACGAGCGACGCCGGTCAGAACGCCGGCATCTTGAAGGTCGGAGTGATGAGATCCACGCCGCATTCCAGATCGGCGCACCAGTCGATAAAGCGGCCGACCATCTCCTTGCCCGAGAACAGCGCGCCATGTTGCGGAGCGATGATCTCGATGTCGAGCGGCCTCACCATCTCGGCCCATGCCTTCATGATGCGGTTCGACACCATATAGCGCCGATGAAAGCCTTCGATGAACGGAAGATGCGCATCGAAATCCCCAACGACCCTGTAATCCGCGCCGATCGAAGCGCCGAGATCGCCGGTATAGAGAATTTTCGCGATCGGATCGTAGAGATGAAAATTGCCCTCGCTATGCATGAAATGGGCGGGGACGGCGACGAGACGGGAGCCTGCCAGATCGAAAACCATGCCTTCGTCCGGTATCGGCTTCAAACGATCGATGACGAGCTGATCGAGCCCGAAATGCGGGACGAAACGCGTCCACAAAGCCGACACATATGCGTCCGCGTCGGTCGTCATCAGCCAGCCGTTGATGGCGGCGACGATGTCTGGATCCTGATGCGAGAGGAAAAGATAGCGCAGGCTTCCGCCCGCCAGGACCGAGAAGGTCTCCGCCAGCACCTTGCCATAGACCTTGTGGCCGCCAGGATCGAGGATCATCCCCTGGCCATTGTGAATGATGACGTGCTGATTGGCTTGAACGGCGAGCCCTCCGGCGTCGAAGTCCTCCAGCAGGATGTTTCTGTGGGCGCCGTCATCGTAGAGAATCGTATTCGGCATCAGGGAGCTCCTCCCGTAGGCTCAGGTGATTTGAGATGCTCGGACTCGCGCGGTTGCGTTCGCTCCCGCGCGAGTCCGAGATGATCTGAAGTGAGGGCCTCGAGCGCGTGCATAACACACAGACTCGATCCCGACTTCTCGAAAACCAATTTTTGCTGGCTGCTTCGGCGCGTCTTTCGCTCGACGTCCGCCCTGTCGGATCGCTCTCGTCCAGGCGCCGCGGCCGTTACAGAATTTTTTGAAGAGCGCGAATGGCTTCCCGCATGTCGAAAAAGACGAGCCCCAATTTGCTGCCTTCGTTCGTGAGCGCGAGAAGCAGCGCTCCCCGGCCGGCGCCGATGAGAACCGCATAGCCTTTTTCGCCGCGAACGATCACTTCCTGCACTGCGCCGCGATTCAACTCCAGGGCCGCGCGGCTGCCGAGATTGAGGAGGGTGGCGGTCATTCCCGCGACGCGCGCCTCGTCCATATTGGAGGCCAGAGCGCTGGCGATCATCAGGCCGTCTTCAGAAATCAACGCGCTCGCTTCGACACCTGGACAATCGTTTTGGAGCTTTCTTAAAATCCGATTGAGTTCGTCCAGTCTTGCCATTGGTTTCTCCTGAACCACGCGAACGCGAAAAAGACAACGTTTCGACCCGGCCAGCGCAAGAAATCACCGCCGACCGAGTCGATGCCGGCCCGTACGTAGCGATACATTTGGTCTAAATTGCGCCACTCTCTTCGACTCCGGCTTCGAGCGCATCGACATCAGCAGCAGTAAAAAATGAGACGAGCAGCGCTCGATTGGAGATCGGCGACATCGCCGCCCGCGCCTGCGGCCGATCGCCGCACCCACGGCGCCGTCGCCATCGCCGCCTCGGTCGGCCGGAGCCGTCGCGGCGACGCGTCAGCCGACGTCTTTCAAGGACAGGCTCTCTCCTTCGCGCGAACCGTCCCCGCCGGCCGGTGTTTTTTCGAGCTCGTCGAGAACTCTGCGAGCGTCGAGAAGAACGAGACCCAATTGGCTGCCGTCGTCGGTGAGAGCCAGCAGAAAAACTCCGCGATCGGCTCTGACCAGAATCGCATAGCCATGTTCGCCGCGAATGATGACCTCTTGCGCCCCTCCACGCGAGAGTTCGGCGGCCGCGCGGCTGCCGAGATTCTGCAAGGTCGACGCGACGCCGGCCACGCGCGCGTCCTGCATGTCGGACGGAAGGGAGCCGGCGATCATCGATCCGTCTTCCGCGATCAAGGCGCAGGCCTCGACGCCGGGCGACTCGCTCTGCAGCCTCTTCAGGATCGCGACGCGATCGTCCGACTGCGTCGACCGGCCTCGCTCGACGTCGGCCTGCGCGGCCGAGGGGCGCCGCAAGAAGGGCAGGATGGCGGCTTGCCGCTCGTGGGGCTGCGGCGGCTTCACGGGCTGCGGCTCCGGACAATCCTCGTCCGAGGCCCGCGCCAGAATCTCGGTGAGCCAACTGTCTCGGCGTTTCTTGCCATTCGGATGCGCCGAAGGCTTCAGCGCCGGCGTAGGGGCGCCGACCTTCGCTTCGATGCGGACGACAGCCTCTTCGAACACGCGTTGCTGCGCCGCGATTTCATCCTCCGCCAGAGGCGACTGGCTTTTCTTCAAATGGTCGAGCAAGGCGCCGCGCGCGCGGCGATAGACCTCCTGACGCGCTTCGGGCGTCGACTGAGGAAGAGCGTTCACGGCTCGCAAGAGCAAGGGGTCAAAGCGAAACATCGGACTCACCACTCGGTACTGACAGCATGAACTCGGCCGCGGATTTCGGACAGGTTCGCCCCGCCGCGCGAGAAAGGCAACCGCCCCCGACCGATTCGGGACGAATTGTCACAGCCGGAGATGGTCGACAACGTCCGCGCCCGGCCGGCGGCCGCCCCCTAAACCTTTCGATACATTAACAACTCGACGCGCTGCGCGGCCCTCTTAACCATGAACGCATTTTCGCCGCCTCTGGCCGCGCCCCTCACCCCACCCGCTTCCAGCCGTCCATGCCGAGCCGCTCCTGGGGAAGAAAGCGGGCCTTATAGTCCATCTTGCGGGACCCCTCGACCCAATAGCCGAGATAGAGGTGAGGCAGGCCGGCGCGGCGCACGCGCTGCACGTGGTCGATGATCATGAAGGCGCCGAGCGAGCGCTCGTCGAGAGCCGGATCGTAGAAGGAATAGACCATCGACAGGCCGTCGGCGAGATAATCCGTCAGGCAGCAGGCGACGAGCAGGCCGCGTCCGCCATCCGGCTCATGGAGGCGATATTCGATGAGCCGCGTCTCGACATGAGAATCCTCGACCATCATCTGATAGTCGACCATGCTCATATCCGCCATGCCGCCGTCATTGTGGCGCGCGCCGACATAGGATCGGAACAAGGCGTATTGCTCGGCCATCGCATGCGGCCGCCGCGCCTCGCTCGTCAAGTCGCGGTTGCGCTTCAACACGCGCCGCAAGCCGCGCGACAGGTCGAAATCGTCGACCTTGACGCGAACCGAGACACAGGCGCGGCAAGTTTCGCAAGCAGGCCGGTAGGCGATGGTCTGCGACCGGCGAAAGCCGGACTGGGTCAATGTGTCGTTGAGCGCGGGCGCGCGCCGCCCGATGAGATGGGTAAAGACTTTGCGCTCCTCGCGCCCCGGAAGATAGGGGCAAGGCGCGGGGGACGTGAGGTAGAATTGCGGCGCGTCCCGGGGCTCTCTCGTCACGCTCGTCTCGTCCTGTCGCGGAAGCGAAATGCCGCTTGTTCCGTCGCCGGCCAGCGCGGACACCCCCGCATATTAGAATCGACCCGGCGCCCTCGCCAAGAAATTTTGCGCGAAGAAAATGCGCACGGCCGACGGTTTCAGATGGACCTGCGCAGGACGATGACATCCGCCAGCATGTCATGGAGGCAGCGCTTGTCGGAGGCGACGAGCGAGACGAGCAGCAGCGGGGGAAACAGCCAGGTCACGTAGAACAGGACGCCATGCACGGCCGCGTTGAGGAAAGGCGCGGGCGCGCCGTTCATGAGCCGCACCTCGAGGTCCATCGAACGCATTCCGGGCGTCGCCATGCGCCAGCCGGACACCGTCAGGCCGTTGTAGAAGAACGCCACCAGCGGAAACAGCGGCGGCAGCAGGAACACGGAGAGGCCGAAGCTCAGGACGAGCAGCGCGAACCACAGCAGGCCCGACAGCAGCGCCACGAGAACGAAATCGAGGCATACGGCGAACATCCTCCGCGTCCGCACCCCGGCCAGAGCCTCGCGCGGCGCGAGCGGCTGCGGATAGCCGCCGCCCGGCGGATAGATGCGGCCTTCGCCGCCAGCCTCGCTCATGATCCGTCGCTCTCGAGAAAGAACCGCAACTTCAGCCGCAAATGTCGGATAGAGCTCGACGAGTTTCAAGGGCAGGAAAGCGGGGATTAGTCCGGCGCGCGGCTTGACGGCGCCGGCGCCGGCGTAGCATGGCTCGCTCAGCCGGCGCGAGCCGAATATCCGACCACGCCCGATCCGAGCGGGCGATCAACGACGATCGGGACGAGAGTTTCATGTCCAGCAACACTGTCGACGGCGGCCACCTGCGCGCCTTCATCGAGCGCATCGAGAAGCTCGAGGAGGAGAAACGCGCCATAGCCGACGACATCAAGGACGTCTATGGAGAAGCCAAAGGAACGGGCTTCGATCCGAAGATCATGCGCAAGATCGTCTCCCTGCGCCGCCAGGACAAGAACAAGCGCCAGGAAGAAGAAGAGATTCTCGATCTCTACCTCTCCGCCCTGGGGGAATAGACCGGCGATCCGAAGGGACCGCGAGTTTAAAAATCCGGCCAGGCTCGGGTCTGCGTCGACCACGAAACCCTGACGCTCATGTTCGGCGCCCCCGATGTCGCCAGTCCCGTGACGGTTAAGAAAACGTGATGGAAGACCGCTAGAGCGGCGAGAACGGGACGAATCGACAAGAACGGGCCGAATATGAACCAGCAGGTCGCGCCGACGCGCCTCAGAAACGGCCAACGCCTCACCGACGCGCTGCGGCGCGCGGCGGAGGAGGAGGGCGAGGCGGTCGTGCGGGGCCTCGAGAGCTCGCGCAACGGCCTCTCCGTGAAAGAGGCGGCCGCGCGCTTGAGACGTCTGGGGCCGAACCGCGTCGCCCGCAACCACCGCCCCACCCTGCTGAGGGAACTCGCCGGCCGCGCCAAAAATCCGTTGAACGGTCTGCTGCTGACGCTCGCCGCCGTCTCCTGGCAGCTCGGCGATCTGCGCGCGGCGATCGTCATCGCCGCGATGGTCGTGCTGAGCGTCGGCCTCGCATTCGTCCAGGAGCACCGCTCGAACCAAGCGGCGGCGAAGCTTCAGGCGATGGTCCAGACGAGAGCCGCCGTGAGGCGGCCGGGCGCTCATACGGCCGACGGCTTCATCGAGGAGCCGATCGAGCGCCTCGTTCCAGGCGACATCGTGCGCCTCGCCGCCGGCGACATGATCCCGGCCGACGTGCGCCTGCTGGACGCCAAGGACCTCTTCGTCAATCAGGCCGCGCTCACCGGCGAAGCCATGCCGGCCGAAAAATATGCTCATGCCGCCGTGGCCGCCGACGATCCCTTCGCGGCGCAAAACCTCGCTCTGATGGGCGCGAATGTGGTGAGCGGCTACGCCACGGCGATCGTCGTCGAGACCGGCGCCCGCACCTGCTTCGGCGCGATGGCCGACAAAATCGCGGGCGAGCGCGCCGAGACGAGCTTCGACAAGGGCGTGACGAAATTCACCTGGCTGATGATCAGCTTTATGGCGGCGATGGTGCCGAGCGTCTTCCTCATCAACGGCCTGACCAAGGGCGACTGGCTGCAGGCGCTGTTGTTCGCGGTTTCGGTCGCCGTCGGCCTGACGCCGGAAATGCTGCCGATGATCGTGACCGTCAATCTGGCCAAGGGGGCGATCGCCATCTCGCGCAAGAAAGTCATCGTCAAGCGCTTGAACTCCATTCAGAACTTCGGCGCGATGGACGTGCTGTGCACGGACAAGACCGGCACGCTGACGCAGGACCGCATCATCTTGAAGCGCCACCTCGACATCTACGGCGAGGAGTCCGATCGCGTTCTCGAATTCGCGTTTCTCAACAGCCACTTTCAGTCCGGCTTGAAGAACCTGCTCGACATCGCCGTGCTCGAGCATCACGAATTGGCGAGCGCGCTGCGCCCGGACCATCAATTCACGAAGATCGACGAAATTCCCTTCGATTTCGAACGCCGCCGCCTCTCCGTCGTCGTGCAGCGCGACGACGGGCGGCATCTGCTCGTCTGCAAGGGCGCGGTCGAGGAGCTGTTCTCGATCTCCGACGGCTATGAGACGGCGAGCGAATGCGGGCGCCTCGACGCCTCGCATCTCGGCGCCGCCAAGCGCGAGACGGCGGAGCTGAACGCTGACGGCTTCCGCGTCGTCGCGGTGGCGTATAAGGAGATGCCGCCGGAGCAGACGGTCTATACGAAAGCCGACGAATGCGGCCTCACCTTGCTCGGCTATATCGCCTTTCTCGACCCGCCCAAGGACAGCGCCGCCGGCGCGATAGCGGCGCTCGCGCAGGCCGGAGTGTCCGTCAAGATCCTCACCGGCGACAATGACATCGTCACGCGCAAGATCTGCAGGGACGTCGGACTTGAGGTCGGCCGCATCGCGCTCGGCTCGGAAATCGAAGGACTGAGCGACGAGGCGCTGTCCGAGCTCGCCGGCGAGACCACGGTGTTCGCCAAGCTGTCGCCGCCGCAGAAGGCGCGCGTCATCGACGCGCTGCATCGCAAGGGGCATGTCGTCGGCTATCTCGGCGACGGCATCAACGACGGGCCGGCGCTGAAAGCGGCGGACGTCGGCATTTCCGTCGACACGGCGGTCGATATCGCACGCGAGTCGGCCGACATCATCCTGCTCGAGAAGAGCCTCGCCGTGCTCGGCGACGGCGTCGTCGAAGGCCGCAAGGTGTTCGCCAACATCATCAAATACATCAAGATGGGCGCGAGCTCGAACTTCGGCAACATGTTCAGCGTGCTCGGCGCGAGCGTCTTTCTGCCGTTCCTGCCGATGACGCCGATCCAGGTGCTCACCAATAATCTGCTCTATGATTTTTCGCAGACGGCGATCCCGACCGACAATGTCGACGAGGAATATCTCTCCGCGCCGCGCCGCTGGGACATCGACAATATCGCCAAATTCGTGCTCTGCGTCGGCCCCGTCAGCTCGATCTTCGATTATGCGACCTACGCCTTGATGATCTTCGCCTTCGGCGCCTGGACCGACCCCTCCCTGTTCCAGACCGGCTGGTTCGTCGAATCGCTGCTGACGCAGACGCTCATCATCCACATCATCCGCACGGCCCGCATTCCGTTCATCCAGAGCCGAGCCAGCAATGCGCTGCTGCTGACGTCGATCGTCGTCTGCCTCGTCGGCGCCGCCATTCCCTATTCGCCGCTCGCTCCCGTCTTCGGCTTCACGCCTCTGCCCTGGCTCTATTGGCCGGCGGTCTTCTCGTTCCTTTTGGGCTATGCTGTCCTCGCGCATCTGACGAAGAGCTGGTTCGTGCGCAGATGGGGCATGTGATGAATGTTCAGCGCGAACCTCTCCCCGCTCGCGGGGAGAGGTCGAGCGAAGCGAGGGTGAGGAGCCTGGGGTACGAGGCGCAGCATGGCGATGGACGCCCGTGCTCGGCAGGCCGGTCGATAGCGCCCCCTGCCCCTCACCCGGCCTCTCCCCGCGAGCGGGGAGAGGAGTCGTCCCGCCGACTGGTCGAATCAAAGCCATGAAAGGCGCATCATGACCTTCGGCGCGCAGAACGAGGTGGTTCGCTTTCTCATGGCGCAGGGCGACGGCGCGAGCGAGACGATCGTCACGCATATTTCGATCGTCGTGCTGACGACGGACCGCGCCTTCAAATTGAAGCGCGACGTGGTCTTTCCCTATCTCGACTTTCACACGCCGCAAATCCGGCTCGCCATGTGCGAGCGGGAATTCGCGCTCAATCGGCGAACGGCGCCGACGCTCTATGTCGCCGTCCGGCGCGTCACGCGCGGCGCGGACGGCGCCCTCCGCTTCGACGGCGACGGCGAGTTGGTCGACGCCGTCGTCGAGATGCGGCGCTTCGAACAAGAGGCGCTGCTCGACCGGCTGGCGCTCGGCGGCGCCTTGACGGCGCCGATCGTCGAGAGGCTCGCCGAGCGCATAGCGGTGTTTCACGATGGCGCAGAGATCGATAGGCGTCGCGGCGGAGCGGCCGTCATGGCGTCCCTGATCGACCTCGGCGAGACGAGCTCGCTGTCGGCCTCTCAGATCGTCTCGGCGGCGGAGCGCGTCGCGCTCGCGGACGGACTGCGCGAGACGGCGCTGCGCCACGGCGCGCTGCTCGATGCGCGACGCGACGCGGGCAAGGTGCGCCGTTGCCACGGCGATCTCACCTTGCGCAACATCTGCCTCGTCGACGGCGAGCCGACGCCGTTCGACTGTCTCGAATTCTCCGACGATCTGGCGACGATCGACATTCTCTACGATCTCGCCTTTCTGCTGATGGACTTGTGGCGACGCGGCCAGCGGAGCCTCGCCGCACTCGCGCTCAACCGCTATCTCGATCATCGCGACGAGACCGACGGCCTCGTTCTCCTGCCTTTTTTCATGGCGCTTCGCGCCGCCATCCGCGCCGATGTGGCGGCGGCGCAGGTCGTCGAGGCGACCGGCGACCGCGCCGCGCTGGCAAAGGAGACGCGCGACTATTTCGATCTCGCGGTCTCGCTGCTTCATCCCGCCGCGCCGCGCATCGTCGCCATCGGCGGCCTGAGCGGGACGGGCAAATCCAGCGTCGCCGCGCAGCTCGCGCCGCTCGTCGGCCCGGCGCCGGGCGCGCGCGCGCTCAACAGCGATCGACTGCGCAAAAAACTCTTCTCCGTCGCGCCGACGACGCGCCTCGGCGAAGACGCCTATGCGCCGGAGGTTTCCGCGCGGGTCTACGAAATGTTGCAAAGCGAGGCGGCGCGGGCCGCGACGGCCGGCTGGGCGGCGATCGCCGATGCGGTCTATGCACGCGAGGGCGAGCGGGACGCGCTCGAGCGAGCGGCGCGCGACGCGGGCGTTCCGTTCGCCGGCTTCTGGCTCGAGGCTCATCCGTCTGTTTGCGATCAGCGAGTCGCGAAGCGGCGCGACGATGTGTCCGACGCGACGCGAGACGTGCTGGCGCGCCAGCGCGGCTATGACACGGGCGAGATCGCATGGACGCGCATCGACGCCTCGCGCGCGGTGGAGGAAATCGCGAAGGACATTGCGTCGCGATTGCCCCCTCCCCGCCCCGCTTCGCGGGAGAGGGAGCAGATTGGGGAAGCGGCAAAAGCGCCGCGCG
>PQAN01000226.1 GCA_003105285.1 Methylocystaceae bacterium | reverse complement strand
TGCCGGGCGTGCTGATGCGCAACGCCAATCTGCGCTTCGTCTGCCGGATGCAGCATCTGCGCGTCGAGCGCGTCGACACGGCCTTCACGAAAAACTATGCGAAGGGCCAGATCGTCGAGGTCGCCATCGCCCATGGCGAGGGCAATTACGAGGCCGACGACGAGACCATCGCGCGTCTCGAGGGCGAGGGGCTCGTCGCCTTTCGCTATTGCGATGCGCGGGGCGCGCTCGGCGGCGACGCGAACCCCAACGGCTCGCGCAACGACATCGCCGGCATTTATTCTCAGAACAAGAATGTGCTGGGACTCATGCCGCATCCCGAAAATCTCATCGATCCGCTCGTCGGCGGAACCGATGGGCGGGGCATGTTCGAAAGCCTCGCCGCCGCGCGTGAGACGGGGGTCATTTCTCCGACGTCCGCTTGATCCAGACGAGCGCCAGATAGGCCGCCGCCGCCGAGGCGAGGCACAGGGCTACAGCGTAGATCGTGCCGTTCTCGTTCTCCGAAAAGAACAGGCTCTTCGTATTCATGCCGAAGATGCCGGAAACGAGCGTCGGCGGCATCAGCAGCGTGCCGAGGATCGTCAGAACATAGAGCTGGCGGTTGGTCTCGGCCGTCAGATTGGAGACGATCTCCTCCTGCAGGAGCCGCGCCCGTTCATGCGTGGCGTTCAGCTCCTGCTGCAGCGAATCGAGCTGCTGCGACAGGCGTTGCAGCGCCGCATGCGCTGCCGGCGAAATGCGCGCCGACTGATCGAGACGAGCGAAGACGCGCTGCGCGCCGACGATCTGGCGATGCAGCCTGATCATCGAACGGCGCAAGGCGCCGAGGCGGCGGCGCTCGTCGCGCGATTCGTCGTCGAGCACGCGATCCTCGATCTCGTTGAACTCGGCGACGAGCGCGTCGATCGACGAATCCATCGCCGCGAGAATCTGTTCGACGAGCGCCTCGAATAATGCGAGCGGCGTGGCGACGCGCACGCCGCCGAGCGCCGCTTGCCGTACCGAAGCGGCCGATCTTATGGCTTGGCGCCGCGCAGTGACGACGAAGTTTTCAGTTACGACGACGCGCAGATGTCTGAGCACTTCCTCGTCGTGCTCGAGAGCGCGGCCATAGTCCGCCAGCACGCCCCATAGCGCCTTTTCGTCGCCGGCCAGGCGCTGATGGGAGTCTTGATCGACGAGCAGGGCCTTGGCGTCGGCAGGAATATGCTCTTGCGCCGCGACCCATTCCCGGTAGCGAAGATCGGCGGCGTTGATGTGAATCCAGAGGAAGCCGCCTTCGGCCGGCTGGAGGTTCGGAGCGCCGGCGTCCGTGACCAGGGTCGCCGCGCCGTCATCGGCGAAGCGCAAGACCCAGAGAAAGGGCGAATCGCCCACGAGCGCGGCGCTCGGCGGCTTCAGTCTCATCGAATCGTCTCTCGTCACATGGGGCGGAGCCAGAGGCGCGCCACGGAAAAAGCAAATGCTACTTGAGCGATGCGACGATTTCGCTAACGCCGGCCCGCCTGCAGGGCGATCCGCAGCAAGGCGCGGCCCGCCTCCATTTCCGCGACGCCCGCATTGGCTCTGGCCCGCTGCTGGGCCTCGCGCAGCAGCTCGACGAGCCCGGCGACTTTCGCCGCCGGCCAGATTTTCAGATGATGTTCGAGCATGGCGCGATGCGAGAAGCCCCAGCCGCCGCGCGTCAGAATATTGACGCCGGCGTCCAGGCGCCCCTCGCGATCGACCGTCGAGCGGGCGCGATGCAGCGCCAGCGCATAGCGCAGCGCGCCGCCGAGCAATTGCGCGGCGTCGCCGCCCGTCGCCACCACATGGTCGAGCCCCTCGCCGGCGGCGCTCGCCTCGCCGGAAAAGGCGTCCAGCACCAGACGATCGGCGGCGATATTGGAGGCGTGGGCGACGATGTCCTCGACGTCGCGCGCCTCGATCTTCTCCGCGCCATGCTTGTAGAGAAGGAGCTTGGCGAGTTCCGAACGGCTCATGCGGCGGTCTTCGCCGAGCGCCGATTGCAACAGGCCGCGCGCTTCCGGAGTGATGGCGAGACCCGCTTCATGCAGCGTCGAATCGATCAGCGCGTGCAGATCCTGCTCGGTGTCGGGATAGCATTCGATCGCCGCGCCCTGCTTGGCGTTCTCGATCAATTTGCGTAAGGGGGCGTCGCGCTTCAGCGCGCCCGCCGTCAGCACCACGCTGCAGTCCTGCGGCGGCGCCGACAGCAAGTGCTCGATCGCCGAGGCGATGGATTTCGCGCCGGTCTCGACGAGGATCGCCCGCCGTCCGCCGAACAGCGGGACGGTATTGGCTTCGTCGAGCAACGACAGCGGATCGGCGGCGACGGCGTCTCCGCTCATCTCGACGCATTGGAACGGATCGCGCCGATCGTCGACGCGCTGCTCGACGAGGCGCAGCGCGCGCTCGCGCACGAGGCCGGCGTCGGAGCCATGAACGAGAAAGAGGAAAAGCGGCGCGGGCAGCGCTTTGACGAAGCGCTCCGCGTCCCGGTTCTTGACGGCGACCATGGGGCCTCGAAGAGCGAGTAACGAATAGCGAGTAGCGAATAGTTCTACTCGCTATTCGCCCCTCTCACCTCGCCAACACCGTCGCCACCCTCGTGCGAATCTGATCGGCGATCACCCGGGCGTCGCGGATTTCGCTGTCGCGGGCGGCGCGGACGTTGGAGAGGCGGTTGCTGAAACGATCGTAGCTCGCCACGCCGAAGGCGACGCCGGATGTCACTTCCCGCTCGTCGGCGAGCGAGATCAATTTATATTCGGCGTCGACGATGATGGTCGCCGACGTCGCGCGGCCGGTGACCGTGTCGAGAATCGGCGTCTGCACGCGCTCCTTGAGCGCGATGCTGAGCCGATAGCGCGGCGGAACGTCCGAGCCCGTTCCGTTGAAAGCGAAAATCAGCTCGTTGCGGACATAATGGCCGAGCCGCTCCGGTATCGGATCGACGGCGACCGCCTGAAGCTCGGCGGCGAGCGGCGCGCCGGCGCCGATCGGGCCGTAGAGCGGCTGGATGCAGCCGGACAGAGAGAGCGACGCGACGGCCGCGAAAAGCGCGGCGAAAGCGAACCGCGAGCCCTCGGGCTCGCAGCCTCTCGAGCGAGCCCGAGGGCTCGCGGTCCTTTGGACTCGCCGTTCAAACGACCACATTGACGATCCTCTTGGGAACGAGAATGAATTTCTTCAGCGGCTTGCCTTCCATRGCGCGCAGCACGCCGTCCTGCTTCAACGCCTCGTCGCGAATCGTCTCCTCGCTCGCGTCATGCGCGACGAGAATCTCGGCGCGCTTCTTGCCGTTGACTTGCACGGGCAAGCTTATCATCTCTTGCGCGACGAGTGTAGGATCGGCTTGCGGCCAGCTCGTGTGGGCGACGAGCCCTTCATGGCCGAGATCGCTCCAGCATTCCTCGGCGACATGTGGAGTCATCGGCGCGATCAGCAGGACGAGCGCATCGGCCGCCTCGCGGAAGGCGAAGGCGAGATCGGCGGGAACGTCCGGCTCCTCCACCTCGTCGAGCGCCGCGGTCAGCTCATTGGCGAATTCGCGAATACGGGCGATCGCCGTATTGAAACGTAGACGCTCGATATTCTCGCTCACCGACGCGACCGCGCGATGCGTCGCCTTGCGGACCTGCAGGGATTCCGGGCCGAAATCCGCCGGCGCCGCCGCCCCGACCGGAGCCGCCACATTGCCGAGCTCCCCGGTCAGGCGCCAGACGCGCTGCACGAACCGCCAGGCCCCCTGCACGCCTTCCTCCGACCAGACGACGTCGCGGTCGGGCGGGGAGTCGGAGAGAACGAACAGTCGAGCCGTATCCGCCCCATAACTCGCGATGATGTCGTCGGGGTCGACGGTGTTGCGCTTCGACTTCGACATTTTCTCGATGGCGCCGATCTCGATTTCCTCGCCGCCGTCGAGCAGAAAGGCGTGCCGTCCGCCCTCCGCGGACTCGAAACGGATTTCGCTCGGCGCAATCCATTTTCCCGAGGCCGAGCGATAGGTCTCATGCACGACCATGCCTTGCGTGAACAGTCCGGCGAAGGGCTCGGCCTGCCC
>PQAN01000225.1 GCA_003105285.1 Methylocystaceae bacterium | reverse complement strand
GCCAGCCGATAACCGTCGCCCGTCCAGAACGAGCTCGCGGCGGGGTCGAGCGCAATCGCGATGTCTTTGCCTGGCTCATATCCAGCCGCGCGGATCGCTTCGACGATGATCTCGCAAGCCTGTTCGTTGCTCTCGAGGTCGGGTGCGAACCCGCCTTCGTCGCCGACCGAAGTGGCGAAGCCGCGACCTTTCAGAATCTTTGCAAGGGCGTGAAAGGTCTCGGCTCCGTAACGCAGCGCTTCGCCGAAAGTCGGAGCGCCCAGCGGCACAATCATGAATTCCTGGAAATCAATGGAATTGTCGGCATGTTTGCCGCCGTTGACGATGTTCATCATAGGCATGGGAAGCCGCCTCGCGCCGGCTCCGCCGAGATAGGCGTAGAGCGGAAGTTTAGAGGCCCGAGCCGCCGCCCGGGCGACCGCCATCGATACGCCGAGGAGGGCGTTCGCTCCGAGTCGGGATTTGTCGGGTGTGCCGTCGAGCGCCAATAAGAAAGCATCGATTTCGGCCTGGCGCGTCGGATCGCGCCCGATCAATTCCGGGCCGATCACATCATTCACATTGGCGACCGCTCGTCGCACGCCCCTGCCGTTGTAACGATTCTCGTCGCCGTCTCTCAGCTCCAACGCCTCGTGCGCTCCGGTCGAGGCGCCGGATGGCACGGAAGCCGAGACCATTGTTCCTTCGTCCAACGTCAAATGCACTCGCACGGTCGGATTGCCGCGAGAGTCGAGAATTTCGAGCGCGTGGACGGATGCGATCTTCACCATGGCCCTCTCCTCACCGAAGAACGATCGGTTTGCTGCGGAGCGGGGAAGATCGAGATCGGACGAGAAATCTCGCCAACTGTCGTCATCGCGCCTCTCCAGAAGCGCGCCGACGCCACACAGAAGGGATAAGCAGAGACGACCCCACTCGTCCCGCCGTATGAACGGCGCGGCAGGAGTCATCAGCCTAAAAAGGCGGTTTTGGGGAACCCCATCCCCATGCGAATGATATAAGATTAGGAGTGGACCGCTTCGGCGTCAATCGCATTGGGAATCTCGAGGCCGGCGAAAGGCCGCCTTGACGGACATCGAGCCGTGCGCGTCCGGCGGAGGCGAAGTTGGCCAGCGAACTTGCGGTTGTGGTCGCGATTTTGGGCGCCGTAGGCGCGGCCGCGCTCTACGCGTTCAAGCGACTGCGCGCTGCCTTGGCCGCAAGTCTCGTCGGTGAGATCGCCGAAGCGCTGAACGTCATCGAAATGCACGACATTGAAAGAATTCTCGGGCAAGCCTCTGAAGGCTCGTCTGCTTCTGTGGCGTTGCCGGCGTTCTCGGCGATCGCTTATCGATCGCAGGTCAATCGCCTGGGGTTGCTGGGGTCGCACCTCGCAAGATTGACTGCCGCATTCTATGAATCATTATCAGTTCTCGGCGAAGAGCTGCATGCGTTGGCTGCCGAGACATCCGAAACCGAACGAATTGAACGCAAGAAGCTTATTATGACAGAACTGCAACAAACTTTCGCTCTCGGCGACGACGTGCTGCAAGGTCTACGATCTCTCATCTCTCGCCATGACGCGTCGATTTCGCGGGCGTGAAGGCAAATGCCGCTCGCGAACGGCCGCTTCCATCTTTTCTCGCGCGCCGAGTTCGTCGGCTTGACGCTGACCCGGCGCTTCTGTATTTGAATCACAGACAGGTCACGACGTTCTCCGTCATGACCAGGGGATGGGGTGCCCCCTTGTAACCGCCGAAAAGGCTGATGACTCCTGCTGGGTTTCGATGGTCGGCCGACCATCGTCACAACGGGCGATATGCTCGCGCAGGAGTAGGTCATGAATCAGGATGTGGCGGTTTTCCTCGTTCCGTTCTTGCTCGTCATAGGCTGTGCGCTACTCGCAGGCGGCGGCCTCTACGCGATAGACATCCGTTTTCTCAGGAGCAGGACCCAGGCGATCGCATCCGCCGTCGCCGGACTCGTCATCCTCGGCGTTCTGGAAATCCTCTTGGCGGGCAGCAGCGTCTACTTCTTCAAGGCGCAACAGAATCAGACGTCCATATGTGAGCTCGAGGGTGAATCGGCTCATCCGGAAGCGCGCCTCGGCGGCGACGCGTCGATCATTCAAAAGCACATCCTCGGCTGCATGAAGGAAGCCGGCTACGAATGGATCGGCGAGCATCGGCAATGCAAAGACGCATCATTGCCGACCAATCCTTATTGCTACCTGCCGACCCAATCTTTCGACCGAGCGATCACGGCATTCCAACTGAGATTCGAGTGATCGCAGAAATTGGCCCGGGCGGCTGCGGGCGGACCCGTCATTCGACCGATCCGCCCCGCCTCCGCGTCAATTCTGAAAATCGAATCCGATCACCAGAACCGAGATCATCTCGGAATAAAAAATAAGGAGCGTGCCATGAATCGGAGAACCTTCGGACTCGCTGCGAGCTTGGCGGCAGCCGCCCTTTTCGCGCCTTGTCTGGCTGTAGCCGACGATCGTTTGGCGCAGGCGATCTATCATATGAAGGAGGCGGTCGTTCAAGGAAAGCAGCTGCACGACGCCAGCCTGCTCGCCTACCACGCAGATCTCGCGCTCGAGAAAGCCGAAGCGATCGAGAAGTTCAAACCCGACCCTCATACTGCGGAAGCGATCGTCCATATAAAAGCGGCGATAGAAGAGGCTCGGGCGAACCACGGCGATGCGGCGACGAGCCATGCTCAAGAGGCTCTCGGCCATCTCGAAGAGGCCGCCAAGTAGACGTGTGGCGCGCAACGCCCATGGCTTTGCGCGCCATTGCCCGCACGGCTCGTCGATCGATCTTCCGGCTACGCAGAAGCCGCTGCGTATCCTGACGACAGCGCAGTCGCTCCGATAGTCGAAAGCGATGACGTTACGCCGATGTCGGCTATCGGACCTCCTTCGACGCCTCTGGCCCGCTCGGTCCCGTACAGATACAAAATTCAGGAGAGGAATGATGATCGCACGGCTTCTCATCGCTCTGGCGTTGGTGACGACATTCGTGGCGCAAGCGCGAGCGCATGGCGGCGTCAGCCTCAACGACGGGCAGTGCATCATGAAGATCGGTCCGGACACGATGAATTTCACCGGCTATCAGCCGTTGAAATCGCGCGAGCAATTCTGCGACGACATTCCGGACGTCGGGCCGACGATCATCGTTCTCGACGCCGTGCAGGACGAGCTTCGCGACATGACTCTCGAAATTCGTATTCTTCGGGACGTCGGCCAGAAGAGCGACGATGAGAATCTGGCGCAAAATACCGAGACCTATGTCGCGCCGAAAAAATACCGGACCGGGACGCTCAATTTCGAATATGATTTTGTGAAGAAGGGGAAGTTCATCGGTCTCGTCAAAGCGAAAGCCGACGACGGCCGGGAGTATGTCTCGCGATTTCCATTTTCGGTCGGCGAGACGGCGAGCAGAGACCTGACCGTCGCGCTTTTCTTCGCCGCGCTCGGCGTCGTCGGGTTCGGACTCTGGTACAAGAGGTCTTTCCTCGACAAGAAAAAAGGTGAAATTCCGAGCTGAGAAGGCGGCGTCCGAGCAGCGTATGATCGAAACGCGGCGACGCCTTTCGAATTGTAGCGGTCGGGAATCGGCGACGATAAATTTGTCGTGCGCCGAAAGATCAGGGGCGGCCAGGTCGGAGTCCGAGAGAGGAGAGCCTCTTCGATGACGTATCTTTGGATCATGCTGGGAAGCGCGCTCGGCGGCGGGGCGCGCTATTGGTTTTCCGGCTTCGTCGCCAATCGTTTTGGCGAGACCTTTCCCTGGGGCACGGTCCTGGTCAATGTCTCGGGCTGCTTCGTGATCGGCTTTTTCGCGACGCTCACCGAGCCCGAGGACGGTCGCCTTTTCGTCGACTCCGAGCTGCGCCAGTTCGTCATGGTGGGACTCTGCGGCGGCTACACGACTTTTTCCTCATTCAGCCTGCAGACCCTCAATCTGCTGCGCGACGGCGAGACGATGGAAGCTGTCGCGAACGTCGGCCTTTCCGTCGTCTTGTGCCTTCTCGCGGTGTGGTTCGGCCATGTCGTAGCCGCGTTCTTCAATCAGCTCGAGGGAGTATGATCGATGAAGATCCCACGCGAAGCTGTGCTTCTCAGGATATTTCTCGGCGAGGACGCCAAATTCGATCACCATCCGCTCTATGAATCGATCGTCTTGAAGGCGCGAGAGGCCCATCTCGCCGGCGCCACCGTTCTACGCGGCCCCATGGGATTCGGTCACAGCAGCAGATTGCACACGACGAAAATCCTGCGGCTCTCGCAAGACCTGCCGCTCGTCATCGAGATCGTCGACAGCCCCGAGAAAATCGACGCTTTCTTGCCGGAGCTCGACAAGATGATGGCCGGCGGACTCGTTACGCTCGAGAAGGTTCAGGTCCTGCAATACGGAAATGATCGCACGACGATATGAATGTCGGTTCGAGCGGAGGCTCGAGGGCTTCTCATGACCGGATCGGCCGTCGTCACCGGAGCCGAATGCGTAGGAGCGCGATCGTGCCGACGCCCATCAGGATCGCGGCGGCGCCGAAGCCGAACGCCGGCGCGACGGATGTCCAGAGCATTCCGACGGCGCCGCTCGACACGAGCTTGCCGACGCCGTTGACCGTTCCGAGCGCGCCATAGCTCGTCGCGAGCGTATCCTCGCTCACCATCCCTGCGGTGACGGTCGCTTCCAGCGCTTCCTGCACGGCGACATAGAGGCCGGCGACGAGGAATATGGCGGCGAGCGGCGCCGGATCGTCGATCTCGAACCAGAACGCCAGCGTCGTCGAAACGGCTGTGACGACTCCGAGCGCGTAGCCGCAGATGAGAACTTGCAGCGAGCCGAAGCGATCCGCCATTACGCCGATCGGGTAGGACGTGACGACTTGCACGATGTTGCGCCAGACATAGAGAAGGCCCGCCGTCTGCGCCGCATGAATGACGCCCATGGTCGGCGTCAGCAATTGCGTGGCCGCCAGGATGAGCAGGCTGTGCGAAAAATCGCCGAAACCGAAAATACCCACGGCCCCAAGATAGCGCTTGAAGCGATCGGGAAGGCTGCGCAATGTCGAGAAAAGCCTCAGCGTCGGGTTGGGCGAATGCTCGGGGTCGTCGACCAGAGTCAGGAAAGCGATGACGGCCAAGATCCCGGGAATCAGCGTGAGCCAGAACACGACGCGGAACGGTTCGGCGACGGCGCCGAAACCGAGATTCTGGGCCCAGCCGAGCAGCGCCACGCCGAGCAACGGGCCGACGACGGCGCCGATCGTGTCCATTGCCCGATGAAAGCCGAAGGCGCGCCCGCGCGTTTCCGGCGTGACCGCTTGCGCGAGAATCGCATCGCGCAAAGGACCGCGAAGGCCCTTGCCGAACCAGGAGACGATGCGTCCCAGCAGCAGCAGCGGCCATCCGACGGCGAGGGCGATCAGCGCTTGGCCGACGGGAGTCAAGCCGTAGCCGATCAGCACGAGCGCTTTGCGATGGCCGAGTTTGTCGGCGATATGGCCCGCGAACATCTTGGTGAACGCCGCCACGGCGTCGGCCCAGCCTTCGATGAAGCCGAGAGCCGCGGCCGGAATGCCGAGCACCGCCAGGAATCCGGGGAGGATGACGGTGGTCGTCTCGTAACAGAAATCGCCGAGCGCGCTGGTCAACCCTGCGCCGATCACCGTGCGGTTGAGCCAGCGTCGCGGCTCCGGTGAGAACTGCTCCGATTTGTCTTCTTCGACGGTCTGCGGTGAATTCAAAGCTTCCTCCCGAAGCGAACGAACACCGGATAGTGGTCGGAGGCTGTATCGCTCAACGGCGTGCGGATGACCTCATAGGACTGCGCGTGTCGCGCGAGCGCCTGCGACGTCATCACATAGTCGCAACGCATCGTCGCGAACTCCGTGTCGGCGAAGTCCGTGGTCGGCACGGTGGGCGAACCGGCTTTCCCCAGAGCGTGGCCGAGATCGACCCAGCCCGCCGCTTCGAGATGAACGAGCACGCTTCGATCTGCCGTCTGAAGGTCCTCTCCGAGATAGCGCGCTCGGTGATGGGCCGGAAGCGAGGCGAAGCCTTCCGGCTCCGGATCATGCGGCGACGCCGAGTTGAAATCGCCCGCGAGCAGCGCAAAGCTTTCTGGCGCGGCGCGGACGGCGAGATATGCCGCCTCGCGCCGGCGAACTGCCGGACCGTTGGGACAAAGGTGAGCGCTGAAAAGTGTTATCGGCGCGTGAAACGTCGGAGCTGTCACTTCGAGAATTGCGAGCGCATGATGGAAGTTGACGCCGTCCTGCTCGAACGACAGCGGCTTCAGCGGCTCGCGGATGAAGATCGCCGTATGCTGGCCCGTACGTGGGGCGAGCGCGAGAAAGCCGCGCATACCGATCCGCGTCTCGAGAGCATGCAGCAATGCGCCGCCGGCGGCATCGAAGCCTTTCGCTTCCTGCATCAGGAAGACGTCGGGCCTCAACTCCTCGATCAGAGCGATTTGAGCCGAGGCGCGCCGATCATCGGCGCCGTCACGACCGCCGAACAAGGTGTTGTAAGTCAGAACTGTCAGTTCCATCTCGTCCTCACGCTTGCCGATTTTCATCATGAGCGTCGAAGACGCGTTGGGCATAAGCGTCCAGAAGCGCCTCGCAAGCGCGCAGTCGCTCCCCGGCCTCGTCTCGCAGTCCCGCGCCGTAAAAGTCGAGCTTCTTGATCTTCTCCAGCCAGTCCTGGAGCTTCTTCAGATCGACGTCGTTCTCCTCCAGCTCGGCGTAGGTAAAGTGTCGGGCCTGCGTCTCCTTGGCGATCTCGGCTTCGAAATCCGCGCATTTGTCGAGGAACTCGCGATATTCCTCGTTGCGATCGGCCTTGAAGCGAGCGACGACTTTCTCCTCTTGCAGGCGATCGAGAGCGACAGTCTCCAGAAGGACCGCTTCGCCGCCCATTTCCACGATGTCGTTCTCGAGCATTTTGAGCCGGCGGCAGTGTTCGTCGGTCTTGGGCAAAAGGCAGACGCCGGTCTGCAGATAGATGGCCCCCATGCCTTTCAATCGTCGCCATAGAGCCACTCGTTTCTTCGAGGGTTCGGCGGGTACTTTGTAGGTCAGAAGGAGCCAAGAGTCGGTAGCCATAGCTTATTATATAATGTAACTATCGTTACAAATCAAGCGCGCTTTTTTTTGGCCGAATAGGCGCTTTTTTTGCTCGCCCATATGCTTCGGTGTGCGAACGCGCGCCGTCGGCTGCAGCAAAAGGCAGCATTAGAGGGCCGTTCCGGTCAAAATATATGTAACTGCAGATATATTAATCAGCCAAAATCAGCGCCATCGGACTCCCCCTCGGCCCTTGGCGAGACGAACGACGCCGTGAACAGGGCCCGTGGCTTGTCTGTCAAACAGCGGCCAGGGGAATACGAGCAGCCGATCGGCAAGAGATGTTGCGCGGGAGGCACGATCGAGTGCGTCGATGAAATCATCGTTCGTTCCTGCACGGAATGGTCAGCGGCATACGTGTGCTCGAGACGGCGAGTCTCGATATTCATCGGCTTGACGGTTCAGAACGAAGCGCTTAGGCTTCTGACAATATCCGATGGGGATGGAGTTCCCCGACAACCGCCGCAAGGCTGATGACTCCTGCTGGGCGCTATCGCGTCGGCAGGAGTGTTTGTCCAAACCTCCG
>PQAN01000224.1:1755-2779 GCA_003105285.1 Methylocystaceae bacterium | reverse complement strand
CTCTACGGCTTCCAGGACCGCGGCCAGCTCGGCGCGGGCTCGGTCGCGGACGTCGCGGTCTACAAGCTGCAGAACGACAAGGCCGGAATGTTCAGAAACGCCGCTTATGTCTTCAAGGACGGCAATCTCGTCGTCCGCGACGGCAAGGTCTCGCACTACACCAAGGGCAGAACGCTGCGCGTGCGGCCCGAATATGACCGCGCGATCAACAGCCGCCTGGATAAATATTACGATCGTCTCTACGGACTGCCACGCTCGCTGTTCGAGGTGCAGGACGCGGCTCTGCCCAATGCGGCGGCCTTTGCGGAGGTCCCATGCCGCCAGTGATCCGCAAGGGAATCCGCATCGACGAGAGTTTCGCCGAAGCCTTTCCGATGACCGGCACGGGGATTGTCGTCACCGCGCCGACGCGCAAATGGGCCTTGCAGGCCGCGAACACCATGACCGGCTATGCGACCTCGGTCATCGGCTGCGATTGCGAGGCCGGCGTCGACCGCGAATTGTCGGTGCGCGAGACGCCGGACGGACGGCCGGGCGTGCGCGTGCTGCTGTTCGGCTTCTCGCCCAAGGGCGCCGAAAAGGCGCTCGTCAACCGCATCGGCCAATGCGTGCTGACCTGTCCGGGCAGCGCCGTGTTCTCGGCCTTCGACGGCGAGGCCAAGATCAAAGTCGGCGATTCGATGCGCCAGTTCGGCGACAGATGGCAGATTTCCAAGGCGATCGACGGGCGCCGCTATTGGCGCGTGCCGGTGATGGACGGCGAGTTTCTGGTCGAGTCCTCGGTCGGGCTCACCAAGAAATCGGTCGGCGGCGGCAATCTGCTCATCATGGGCGAGGATTGGGCGAGCACGATGCGCGCGACGGAGGCGGCGGTCGACGCCGTCCATGCGACGCCCGACGCCATCGCTCCCTTTCCCGGCGGCATCGTGCGGTCCGGCTCCAAGGTCGGCTCGAAATATAAGGGCATGGGCGCCTCGACCAACGACGCCTATTGTCCGACGCTGCGCGGCGCGACCAATAGCGC
>PQAN01000224.1:0-1716 GCA_003105285.1 Methylocystaceae bacterium | reverse complement strand
TGAAGGCGATCATCGCGCTCGGCCCCAAGCACGGCGCCAAGCGCGTCGGCGCCGGCAATTATGGCGGCAAGCTCGGCCCCTTCCACTATCATCTGAAGGATCTCCTGCCGTGAAGCCGCTTCTCTTCACGCTGACGCACGAGCCCGATCAGCGGCTCGATCTCTCCGTCCTCACGCCGGACCGGCTCGTCCGCCGCACGATCAAGGAGATCGAGGCGATCGACATCGGCACGACGCGCGTCGCCGTCAAAGTCGGCGACGTCTTCAAGGTTCGCCTGGGCGACGCCGCCTCCGTCCATTTCGAGGGCGGCTCCGAGCGCTTCGATCTCGTCGGCGCCAAGCTGCTGCCGGGCTTCGAAATCCATGTCGAAGGCGATGTCGGCGCGCAGCTCGGGCGCGGCGCGACCGGCGGCAAGATCACCGTCGCCGGCCATGCGGGCCCCTATGCGGCCTCGCAGCTCGCCGGCGCGGAAGTGGATATCTATGGCGACGCCGGAGATTTCCTCGGCGCGCCGCTGGCCGGAGAAATGACCGGCATTTCCGGCGGACGCGTCATCGTGCGCGGCAGCGTCGGCGCGCGCGCCGGCGACAGGCTGCGGCGCGGGATCGTCCTCGTCGAGGGCGACGCCGGCGAGGACTTGGGCTCCAGAGCGATCGCCGGCACGATCATCGTGCTGGGCGCGAGCGAGGGGCGCGTCGGCTATCTCAACAAGCGCGCGTCGATCATTCTCGGCGAGCCGCGCGAGCTCGGCCCGACCTATGTCGATTGCGGCGCGCACAACCTCGGCTTCGCGCGCGTCTATGCGAGAAGCCTCGCCGCCGAGAGCCGCGGCGCGTCGCGGCTTCTCTCCCGCAAATTGCAACGTTTCGCCGGCGACACGGCGATCTACGGCAAGGGCGAGATCTTGCTTCCCGTCTGATTTCGGGAGGATTTGAACTCGATCCGTCATAAAAAGCCGAATTGCGCGAGGTGAGGCTTCGTGCTACTTCTCGCCTGAGCTCAAACCTGCCCGTTCGCGCTTCACGCGAGCGAGAAGCGGGGTGAGACAGCGCCCCGAAGGGCAATCGTATTTTACGGAGGAGATGAACATGGCCTGGACGACCCCGGTGATTGTCGAAGTCTGCGTCGGCATGGAAATCACCAGCTACGAATCCGCCGAAATCTGAAGATTTCGGATCGCCCGCAGCGCGCCTTCGCGCACCGGGCGCATCGACGATATTCATGCGAGCCGGTCGAGGAGTCGCCGCTTTCGATGCGAAAGCGAGAGGCGCTCCGAAAGCCGGCTCGCATTTTTTGTCTCTTCATCTCGATCGTAAAATTCGAGACGGCGCCTCCCGATCTCGCCCCGTCCGTCTTGCGCATGACGCATGGCGGCGGCAGGATGGCCGTGCGCCACGCTCGGCTCCCGGCGCGCTCGCCTCGGCAAAAAAGTACAAAAAAGTAATTGAACCGGAGGATGTCGTTCATGAGTTTCTTTGCGCGCGCACCGATCGCCGCCGTGCTGGCGATGGCCGGCTCGACGCTCGCCGTCGGCGCTTTCGCGGCCGGCGCCGACAATGGTCTTCTGAAAGACGCCAAGAGCGTCTTCGCGCCGCTGCCGAGCGCCCCACGGGAGTCGCCCGACAAGGTGCGTCTCGGTCGCCAATTGTTTTTCGAGACGCGTGTCTCGGCCGACGGCAATGTCGGCTGCGTCCACTGCCATCAGCCCGATCTGCA
>PQAN01000223.1 GCA_003105285.1 Methylocystaceae bacterium | reverse complement strand
CGCATAGCGCTCGAGGCTCAACTTGCCGCCGACCGACGCGTTCTGCACCGGATAGAGCCAGCTCTCCTCGAAGTCCTCGCCGACGAACAGGATGCGCCAGCGGCTGGCGCGGATCGGATCGCGCTGCTGCCAGCAGAACAGGCCGTCGACGATCAACTCGAAAGCGTTCCGGGCCACCGAGGGACGCCCATAGACCAGAATCTGCCGCTCGCGCGGCTCGGGCGCGAGCCGCGCCGAAATCTCCTCGTTCATGCGATAGGGAATGCAATAGGCGTCGAGGAATCGATATTTGGCCGTCATCGTCGCGAACAACTCTTCCGAATTGATGATCGCGATCGTCGACTCGCCCCGCCGGTAGGTCGATTCCGCCAGCGCCGACTTGCTGCCCCACCCGTAGAAATAGGGTTCGTCGTCCTGGATGAGATAGAGCAGAGGGGACGCGCCGCCGAAACGGCGCCGGCGGTCGCTCTCGAGGTCGAGCGCGAAACCCGCCGTCCACCAAGCGGTCGCGATGAATATGTCGTTCGACCGCAGGTCCAGCCGCCCGCCTTCCCGTTCGTTCGCGTCGACGAGAGTTCTCGACGCGAGGTCGAGGCTCGGCATGAAGGGAACGGCCTCGTAGCCCGGCAGGCTCGCATAGCCCTCCGGAAGAATGCCCGCGTCCGTCGTGACGATCCTGCGGTCGAAATCCGCTCCGAGTTCGTCCGCGAGGTCGAAGAACAATTTTCGCGCCGTGGCCACGCCGCCGAACGTCTGGCGCGGGTTGACGGTCGGAACCAGAAGATTGAGCCGCGGCCGATCGTTGCGGGACGGATAGGACAAGAGCGGCCGGGCTTCCGAAATGCCGAGCTCCGTCGGCCGCACGCCGGCGTCGACGCTCGTCAGGCACGGCTGAAACACCTTCAGCCGATGCGCCGCGAGATCGGACCTGTCGCGCACCGCGAGCACGGTTCGGGAAATGGGGTAGAGGTCGCGGCGAACGACTTTCGACCATTCGTAGCCCGCGGACTCGGCGATCATCAGGATCGATCGCTCGATCGCATGGGCGAGAGTGCCGTCGACATGGCCGCCCTCCTCGACGAAATCGGAAAAGTCGAGGCCCGCCTCCAGCAGCGGGCGGATGGCCGCGGACCGGCCCCAGAACATCGACCCGGACGGAAATTCGAGGACATGGTTCTTGTCGATCGAAACGCCCATGCGCTTCAGCAGCGCGCGCGCCAGGCCATAATCATATCCCCAGTTCAAAATGCCGCGGATCTCGAAGAGATGCTGCGGGAAGACGATTCCCATTCGCGGGTCGTCGAACAGCGCGAGGATCGAGCGGGCGATCTCGGGCGAGCCGAGCAGATTGTCGATGAGATAGTCCCGCCAGCGGGCGAGCGGCGTTCCGCCATGCGGCGACCGCTTGGTGTGGAGATGGACGAAGAGCTCGTATCTGTCGTAGACGTCGCGGAAGCCGACGAATTTGGCGGCGATGTCGCGGCCGCGGTTCGGCAGGACGCGAATGTCGACCGCGCCTTTCTCCCAGGAGGCGCAGAGCTCCGAGAGGATCGCCTTTTTCTCCGGCGTGTCGGTCGACAGATAAATGTCCACCGCGCCGGGGACATTGGCCAGCTTTTCGAGCAGCAGCGGCAGGACCTCGGGGTAGAAGGCGTGCACGACCGCGGCGATCGGCGGACGCTCCCGCGCCAGCTCCGGCTCGAAACAGAACGGCGTCTCCAGAGCGAAATCCTGCTCGTTCGTCGGCCGTCGCGACGGAATCACCCCGTCCGGCTTCGTCAACTCGTACGTGTAGTGATAGCCGATCGCCGTGGCTCGTATCGGCTCGTTGACCGGATTTTGGCGCCGGCCGAGCGGCGGGTCGTATTGGGCCGCGACCTGACGCAGGACGGCTCCCACCGTCGCTCGGACTCCGTCCTCCCGCAACAGCCTCGGCCCATCGCGAAGGACGTCGCGCGGCGCGAGAAAAGAGCCGACGGGGGAATCGATCAGCTTCGCCAATTCCCGAATCGCGGCGCCGTAGAGCGCGACAATTCCCCTGTTTCGAAGAATGATATATCCGTTTCGCAGATGCCGCCGCGCCCATTGGAAGGTCGTCTCCGAATTGCGCTGGGCCATTTGAGCATAGTCCTCGACTTGCGTTGGGCGAAATGCGAAAAAAAGCGCCGATCCGCCAAGTCATGCCGGATCTGGCCGCCATGACTTTGCCAGAAATACGAAGTACCGGTCCGGCCGACGTCGTCGAATTCCGACGCAGGTTGGCGCAACGCTGGGTAAGCTATGATCCAACTTGAGAACATATTCAAATATTATCGTTCGAATGGGCATCTCAAGGTCGTTCTCGATCATATCAGCTTCGATTTCAAAGCCGGTCGCAGCTATGGCATATTGGGCGTCAACGGGGCCGGCAAGTCGACGCTGATGCGCCTTCTGGCCGGGACGGAATTGCCGAATGGCGGTCGGGTCCGCAGGTCGGCCCGCGTGTCCTGGCCGTTGGGGTTTTCGGGCGGCCTGCATCCCAAGCTGACGGGACGGGAAAATGTTCAATTCGTCGCCCGCATCTATGGGCACGACGTTCGCCGCACGATCGGTTTCGTAGAGGACTTCGCCGAAGTCGGCGCCTATATCGACGTCCCGATCGAGACTTATTCGTCCGGCATGTTGGCGAGGTTGGCGTTCGGCCTGTCGATGGCCATCGACTTCGAGTGCTATCTGATCGATGAGGTCACCGCCGTCGGCGATGCGCGATTCGCCGCGCGCTGCAGGGAGGAGTTCGAAAAAAGGAAGAAAAGGTCCGATATCATCATGGTATCTCATAGTATACCAACCGTGCAGGAATATTGCAATTGCGGGATTGTCTTGGCAGGCGGGAAGATATACGTATTTTCGAATGTCGACGACGCCGTGGAGCTCTATAAGAAACTCAATGCGTGACGCAGCGATATCGACATACGCGAGGCCCAGGATCGATGGATATCACCGCGGTTGACCCCAAACTGCCGGTCAGCGTCGGCGACCCCAAGACTCAGAGGGAAGCCATCGCGCGCGCCCTTCGGCGCGCCGCGCACAAGGCCCAGATGCCGATGGGCGTCATATCCGGCGGCGCCGGCTTTCGGGCCCGCAAAGGCGAAAAAGCCTTTCGATGGGGAATAATCGCCAGCTTTTTCGTGATGGTGGCGTGTCCTCTGGCCGCGGCTTCGATCTATTGGGGACTGCTGGCGACCAAGCAATTTTCGACCGAGACGAAATTCGCGCTTCGCGCCGGCGAGCCGTCCGTGCTCGATTCGCTCGGCGGACTGGCGGGGATTCCGGCCTCGCTGCAGGCGCAGGATACGCAGATCGTCGCAAATTATATTCGCAGCCGAGCGATCGTCGAGGCTCTCGACAAAGAACTCGATCTGCGACGCGTCTTCTCACGTCCCGAGGCCGACTATTTCTCCCGCCTCGACCGGCGCGACTCCATCGAGGACCTGGAGAAATATTGGCGCAAGCGGGTGGATACGAGCATCGACGCCCTGTCGGGGATCATTTCCGTCAATGTTCGCGCCTTCACGCCGCAAGACTCGATGGCGCTCATGGCCAAGGTCGTCGATCTGTCGGAAAAGCTGGTCAACGATTTGTCGACCAGATCGCGGCGGGACGCTCTCGAGCAAGCAAAAAGGGAGCTCTCCCGCGCCGAAAAGCGGCTGAAGGACATGACGGTGTCCATGCGCGACACGCGCGACGCGGAGGGCGTCATCGACGCGACGGCTGCGGCCGAAGCGATCAATACTCTGATCACCACTTTGCGGGTGGACCTGTCCCACGCGGAGGAGAGCCTCGCCGTGCAGAGAGGTTCGGTCGCGCAGGACGCTCCTCAGATCAAGATCTTGGACGCGCGCATTCAGAGCCTCAAGAGCCAGATCGCTTACTATTCGGGCCAGATCGCCGGCGTCAAAGACGACGGCGCAGGCAATATGGCCGGCCGGCTCAAGAACTTGTCGCGGCAGCAAGTGGAGTTGGATATCGCGCGGCAGCAATATGCATTGGCGGCGGTCTCCTATGAGACCGCGCGCGTCGACATGGAAACGCAACAGGCCTATCTGGTGTCGTTCCTGCGCCCGACGCTCGCCGAAAAATCCACCTATCCGCGCCGTTGGTGGGAATGGTCGATCATCGTCGCGCCGGCCGTGACCTCGTGGCTCATACTCGTCGCCGTCGCTTTCGTGGCGCGAGATCACATGGCGAAGTGAGCCGACGCGTTCGGAACCGGGCGAATTGAACCCGGTCCGGAGGGCTGCTATTGGTTTCCGGCGGCAATGGGCTTTGACGCCGCCGCCGGGACCGGATCGGCGCGGCGGCCCGGCCGGGGCCCCTATCGGCAAGCGTGGATCGAGGCGAGATGTTCTTCAACATCGATGCGGATGACGGCAATTCGATTCGAGGATGGCTCGCCCCGGACAACCCCTCCGCCGCCCCGAAACTGATCGTCATCACCCCCGGCGGCGGCGAATTCGAGGTTCAGGCCGGCTTGCCGCGACCGGATATTCGCGATCTCGGCATTCATAATACCGGGATGGTCGGCTTCGACGTGAACGCGACGGTCGTGCCGAACCTCGGCGAGATCGACGACGTCGAAATATTGGAAGCGGAATCGCGGCTGCCGATCTATCGGCGGTTCCGGATCGACCGGCATGTGGAAAGGAAGCTCTTCCTGTTCGACTGCTCGGTCGTGCCGCAGCGCCGGATCATCGCCGCCGCCAACAAACACTTCACCCTGAATTACACGAATTCGGAAAAATATTCCTTCGAGACGATGCTCGTCATCATAAATAATAGTTTCAACAAGTCGATCTTCATTTCGGGCCGATCGAACTCGAACCGCTATGCGAGCTATCTGGCCGACGCCGGCTATGTCACCGCGGCGATGCTGCGCGATCCGTTCGAGGAGCTGGCCGAACGCCTGCTGCTGCTCCGGCTTCTCTCGAAGTCCGACGCGGCCTATCTTCTTCCGACCTTCATCACGGGCATCACGCCGCTCGTCGATTTCGCCCGCGATCTGCCCTTCGACGATCAAAGGGCGCTGATTGCCGCCTTCCGGCGGGCGACCGACGCGCAGCGCGAGGCGATGACGAGTCCGATGACCCGAACCTTCGGTTGCAATGTCGACGAATTCCCCGAGCGCCGCCATGTGTCGATCGCGCTGGAAAATCTCGCCCGCATGGACCTCGTCGGAACCAGAAGCCGGTTCCGCGTCTTCAGCCGGCTGCTGGCCGATCTCATCGGAGCCGATCTGATGGGGCAAGACGAGCCCGTGACATTCGACACGGTGCGGACCTTCGCCGCCACATTGTCGCGCGTCGGGCCCGTGACCGACGTGCTGGAGCACGATCTGGCTCTGTATTCCTACGCCGAGGAAGCGATGGACGCGGCGCTCGACGGCGTCACGAAAGACGCTCAGGCCATATGATCCCTGACGCTCGCGGTGATCAGCGCGGCGATCGACCATAGAACCACCAGACTGCCGAAGAACAGCAACGTGCTCGCGACGATCCTCGGATAGGTCGCCGCCTGCGGCAAGGTGGGGCTGACGACGACGGCGAGATAGAGCTGCTGCTTGTCGAGCTCCTGGCGCGCCCGCTGATAGGCGATTTGAGCGACCGTGTAGAGCTTCTCGGCGAATTGCTCGTCCAATTTCAGCCGCTCATAGGAAGCGATCTGGGACGAAACCGTATCGTCGGCGTGGCCGCGGTCGGTGAGCTTTTTCTTCAATTCCTCGATCTGCTGGTCGATCGCCGCGAGTTTCGCCTTCTGGATGCGTTGGCTCGGCGAATCGCTCGACAGGCTTCCCGAGAAGGTGGCGAGGGCGTTCTCGATGTCGATTCGCTCCTTGGTGAGCTTGCCGATCAGCTCGCCGATGCCCGTCGCCCGCGAACCGGGATCGATGAGCACGTTCTGATTTCTGAATTGCAGCACATTGTTGCGCGCCTCGGCGAGCCGCTGGGCGGCGAGCCCGACCTCGAGGTCCGCGCGCGCCACCGCGTCCTTGCGGACGCGCACCGTGATCTTGTTGATCAGATCCTCGCTCAGACGCACGACGTCCTGCGCGACCCGCAGCGCGTCCTGCGGCCTCGACGCCTCGACGCGCAAGGTGACGATGCCCGAGACCGTGTCGACATTCGCCCTCACCTGGCGGGTCCAGAACTGAAAGAGCTCTTCGAGGTTGGCCCCCTGCTTCAGCCGCGAGAAATAGTCGATCTCCCGCCGCGAGAACACTTTTTCGAGATAGTCGCGTCCGCCGATGTCGACGATGATCGCGCGGCTTCTGACATAATTGAGGACGATGAACGAATCCTGCCCGGTATTTTTCGATCCCCCGCCCGACAATTTGCCGATGATGGACGCGGCGTCGGAAGTGGGGGATTGGCGCTGTTCCTTGGCGGCCCGAACGGTGACGCGCGCTTCCGCGACATAGCCCTCGGTCTGCCAGAGCGCGGCGTATAACCAATAGAAGAACGTCGGAACGACGGCCACGAGCAGGAGACTTTTTATGAGAAGGCCTCCGGCCCCGCCGGACGTCGCCACCTGCTGCGTGACGTCTAGGCTGGAGCGCAGCAGCAACGGCGCCCAGCGGGCGGTCCTGACCAATGCGGCCCCGGCCTCGCCCAGGCTCGCGGAGGGCGAAGCGATCATCTCGCGGGCCGTAGAGATCAAGCCGGTCAAGGGCCGGTTGTGGGTCGGGTTCGACATATGATTCGCAGACCTGAATGACGATTCGCTGCCGTTCGCAGCCATTCGTGCGACCGCGCCGCTCTCGAACAGGCGGACGCGAATCGCGCTCGGGCGTCGCCGGCCAGCCGACGCGCGTGGATCAGCATATCAGAAACGGCGTTGTGAAACAGTCGGCGAACAAAGCAATCGGATGTCGCGGAAGGATACGTTGCCGAATCATTGAATCTCCAACTGTGGTTCTACTATGGCCCCGCACACAGGATTCCTGATGGTTCACCGAACCGCCGTCGCCAGCCCCAGTTGTATCTGCACGTCTTCTGGCGTATCAATCGGTTGAACCACATCGCCGAGAATGCAAGGGCGATGACACGTTAGGAAGTTAATCGAAATGACTCTTTCGATCCAAGATCATGGGCTCAACAACACGATAACGGCGTCATCGAGGACGCTAGACCGGATGAACGGTACGATAGTATTCCGTGGAAGCAATAATAAAGTTTTGATCGGAGAAGACACGTATTCGATAAGCAGCAACTTTAACATTGGAAGTGATAGCAACATCGAAATCGGCAATGATTGCGCGCTAGGCGGAATAGAAATATTCACGGAAACCACTGCAAACATCCGCATCGGGAATGGATGCTTATTCATATGGCGAACGCAACTGTTGTGTCATGAAGCCAATGACATCTCCGTAGGCCATGGTTGCATATTTGGAAGCGATACATTGGTCACGGTTAGCGATATGCACTCCATCATCGATATTGAGACAGGGAAACGAATAAATCCGAGTTCACATATCGTTATCGGCGACAAAGTATGGATCGCCATCGGTGCCTATGTTTTCAAGGGAGCAAAGATCGGATCTGGATCGATTATCGGAGCTCGGTCGATCGTGACAAGCGCGATCCCTTCCAATGTGCTTGCGGTAGGAGCCCCCACCAAAGTTGTGAAACGAAACGTTACTTGGAAATATGAACTCGTAGAACTTGCGTCAACTATCACTCCTACAATATCGGGCGTGCCTTAGACAGGCATCATAGACCCCTTATAACTCACGTCCCGAGGCGCGAGAACGGGAAGCTTTTCTAAAAACAAGGGTTATTTTCCGCTTCCGTGTCCAAGACACTGATTTTTATTATTGGCACCCCAATAGCAAGCTGTAAGAAAGATTGAATCGGGACTGATCATTCAAAGGTGTTCGATCAATCGAAACACGCTCGTTTTCTCCATTGCGAGACGAAATGTCACGTGGAACTTTATCCTGTTACAGGTTGGATCCCAGCGTAGCTAACGGTTCTGATTTCCTCTGGAATCGTTACCCGACAACGTTTGGTTCGCGCATGAAGTTTTGATCGCGAACCAATTTTTCCAAGTCATCCAAATCTATCATCCAGTTACGCTCCATGATTGGAGAGTCGCTATTTATGATCTCGCGACCAAGAATACAGCCGTATCTCATCTCACTAATGGCGGCCATCTTCCGAATTGACCAGTTGACATAAGAAGGCATCAAGAATTCGCACAGCGCAGCATCTGGCTGGCAAAACAGCACGTTTGCCAGACCCGCTCCGTGCGGGGAAATGATATGGCTAGCTTCGGCAAATAACTTAATCTGTTCGGCAACGGAGCGCCCGGTCATCACCACAGTCTCGAAGCCATAATACGTTAGCATCGCAGACACATCATCTTCATTCAGTAGCTTGCGCGCCGACGCGTCGCGGCGACTGAGGTATATGCGGCGACCGCTGTGCGACCCATCAAAACCAGCGCGTTCCTTTACAGCATCGAGCAGTCGTCTCCGGAATGGATGAGGATGAGGGTGCGACTGAGTGACTTTCGGTACGAAACACAATTCGCGGCAGCCAATCCTATCGTGTTCACCGATAAAAACGGTACGGCCATACGTTTCTGGTAACAACGCTAAAGTATCGCGCTGCCACTGGTTCCGAATCTGCGGCATCAGCAGCGTCGTATCCTTGAAGGCATCGTGAAAGGGCGGAATCATAATAGCGGGCACAACGTCAACCCACCAGTGAGCGTAATTGCGATTGCCGACGAAACCACAAAGGACATGAGACGCAGATTCGACCCAGGTTTCCGGTTTTATATAATTTCGCAAAAAATAGACCTGCTTGTCTACCTTGTCTTGCGTGAAACCTTGTAGTTCTAGATTAACGTGAAAGAGGCTTTCCGCGACAATCATGTCGCCAACGGAGATGATGCCTTGTTCGCCATGCACAACTGCATCGTGCAAAACGTACATCGCGACGTCGTTCACGGCGTAAGAAGGCATTTTCCAGCCTCCTTTTGGGTATTCGAGGATGCCTTCAGGGGGTTCGATTTGACCATATGTTACTGCTGGTATCGGAACCTCAGCGTCTGGCAAGCAAGGCGTTTTCACAACCAGTGGCCATCCATCTTTGGTCTGCTTTCCACGGCGAATGATCTCATCGAGCGAAACGACCTCGAATCGAGCCCTCTCGTAATCTGGCCGGATTCTTTCTGACCGGCTAATCTGCCATCCGGAACTCAGCAAATCCGCGCGATTTGAAGAATTGGCCACAAGACTAGGCGCGATCTGGTGCACCCCTTCAGGGATAGTTATCTGCACGCTCAACATCTGCCACTGGTTACGCAGCGCAAGATTAGCCGACCGTACTTCAATTGGCGTATTGCCGGCAAAAACAAGACGGACATCAGAGCCATCGAAATCGGCTGGAATGTATACCCAAACCCGAGCCAGGTAGCTCGCGCCGGCGTCTACATCCATCAAAAAACAAAACAACGGATCGGCAGCATTGCCCCCAGAAAGCTCGTGCCGCGTGACAACCATTGACGGACCCGGCGGCTCGATCATATCTAAGCCCGACGACGATCTAGAATTATCCATTGCTTAGATTCCACCTGTAGGCATTGACGATTATCTATTGCTGCGCTAACCAGACGTTCACGTTGGCAAGCGACTGATTGATCACCTGATCCATGTCTAGATACTGATAAGTACCACACCGTCCAATGAACGAAATCGACTTCTCTTGCGAGCACGACAACTGATGGTATTGCTGATAGATTTTCTGATAACGTTCATCAGCTGTCTTAACGGGATAATAGCGCTCAAAATTATTATCCTTATAATCGCATGGCTCTTCACGCGTAAAGGTCCTTTTCCCTGTCTCAGAGACAAGATGATATGGCAATATATGCCACGCCGTTTCCCTAGTGTACGGGCCAAGATCTGTAAAATTTGTGACGCTCCAAGAGGGCTCTGTGTTCCCAGTAGTGGCTAACTCCGTCCTGCTATGAAATTTTATCGATCGATAAGGTAGATCACCAAATTGATATTGATAAAATTCGTCGATTGGCATCGAATTAAAGCAAAACGAGTAATCATTCAGCATATCATGAGCAAACATTACACTCAAATGGACACGTATTGATGGATGATCTAGCATTGACTCGAATAGCACGGTGTATCCAGATTGCGGCAAGACCTGTATTTCATCCTTATAAAAATACGTATCAACTCGGTCAAAGTTCAGAGGAATGCGCTTTACGACTGCCGCAGACATTTCTTCAAGATCGAACCCCCACATTTTCTTCGTATAGGGCCGAAAAAAAAGATCAGTCAACTCCCTGCCTATCTTTGAGTAGAGATACTCTGCCGCGCTTCTTGGGGCAGCGAGAGGCACGGATAAACGACCCAGGAACTCAGCTGCTTCAGTCGGAGAGTTTAAATTGGAATCGAATACAATATTGAGCGTGTCGAGATTGATCGGCAGAGGAGCAGTTTGGCCACTCGGCAATAACGCGCGCACCTTATGCTCATAAGGAACAAGATTTCCAAAACGGCTCAACCAATCGATAATTTTCGAGTTCTTTGTATGGAACAAATGTGGCCCATAAGCATGGACACGGATGCCATTTTCATCTGTATAATCATAAGCGTTTCCGCCAATATGATTGCGCCTGTCGATAAGATCAACAGAATAGCCACACTCCGCAAGAACACGCGCATGAACCGCCCCCGCAAAACCTGCGCCAACGATTAAGATTTTTTTGCGCATTAATATCTACCCTTGCGTTTACATCTTAATGAAGAACGACGGCGCTTGCATCAGCCTTCGAAGCCTTTGTTCGTTTCTTAGCGCTCCATAGTCGAACCCCACTCAAGCAATATCCCGAAGCCGAAAGCGGCCCGGCTCATAAGCCGGCGTTCCAGCGACACGATACTCGATTTCGCCAATATGCTCGTCGGGCCGCGAGACATCGATGCCTCTGAGCTGCCACGGCGCCAGGCTCCACCAATTGCTGGAATTCAGTCTGGCGACCAGTTCTTCCGGGAACCGATAGCGGCGTATGGACGCCGGATTTCCCGCGACGATCGCGTAAGGGGGGACGTCGCGAGTGACGACCGCATAAGCGCCGATGATCGCGCCATTGCCAATCGTCACGCCAGGCCGGATGAAGGCGCCGTGACCGATCCACACATCATGGCCGATATTGACCGGCTTGAAGAGGGGGAGCGGCGCAAATCCATCCACAACCGGCCTATATTCGTGAAACTCCGTCGCGCCATTGAACGAATGCCCCACGTCGAAGAACGGCTCGTTCAAATAAAATCCGGGACTCGTGCTCAACCACCGTGTCGGATGATCGCCACGGCCGATCTGGACGCTCTCGCCGATCGACGTATAGCGGCCGATTTTCGCGCCGAAAAAAAAGCCGCTGACGGCGTAACTGAAGCTCCCGAGCTCGAGGCTATGAATGATCTGCATCCATTTCAAGCTACAGGGCGGCTCCAGCACAATATCCTTCGGAAGAGTAACCGTCTCCGGTAGAAAGAGACACTCCACGCCGCGTGCGTGTAAAGCCTGCTTGAGTTGCGCCGTGAGCAAAACGCTCATAGAATACCTTTTCTTTTTCTACGATTCGGATCCGGGTTCAGCCTTATACGGTCTAACTCTGGCCGACGCAATGTTCCCGAAATATCCGATGGCTACGAGCGCCGTCATTGCGAGCAAAGCGAAGCAATCCAGGGGCCGTGAGGCGGCTTCTGGATTGCTTCGTCGCTTCGCTCCTCGCAATGACGGCCGTGCAGTGAAAGCCTCGTCTATTCCCTTCCCACGCTCACATAAGTGAAGCCGCGCTTGCGGATGTCGGCGGGGCGGTAGATGTTGCGCAGGTCGACGATGACCGGCGCCTTCAGCAGCGTCTTGATGCGGTCGAGATCGAGCGCGCGGAACGCGTCCCATTCCGTCACGATGACCAGAGCGTCCGCACCTTCCGCCGCCGAATAGGGATCGTCGACAAACGTCACTTCCGGCATCAACGGACGCGCCTGCTCCATGCTCTCGGGGTCGTAGGCGTAGACCTTCGCCCCGTCGCCGGCCAGCGACGCCACGATGGCGAGCGACGGCGCGTCGCGCATATCGTCCGTATTGGGCTTGAAGGCGAGGCCGAGCAGCGCGATCCTCTTGCCGCGCACCGAGCCGCCCAGCGCCTGGATGACCTTGCGCGCCATCGCTCGCTTGCGCGCGTCGTTGACCGCCACCACCGTCTCGACGATGCGCAGCGAGGCCCCATGATCCTGCCCCGTCTTCATGAGCGCCAGCGTGTCCTTGGGAAAGCACGAGCCGCCATAGCCGGGGCCGGCGTGCAGGAACTTG
>PQAN01000222.1 GCA_003105285.1 Methylocystaceae bacterium | reverse complement strand
ACGGCGCACCATTTCTTGGAGCGCACGAGCATGGCGCTTGCCGCTTCGTAGAGCGCCGTGCGCACCTCGCCGTCGCCGCATTTGGAGATGTGGCCGTCGATATCGATCGTATCGCCGCTCTGAATGCGGCGCGATGTCAGTCCGAAATACGCGCCGACGGTCTTGGATTTGGCGAAGCGGGTCGGATCGTCGACCGCCGCTTTGAACGACAGCGCCGTCACCGGACCGACGCCCGGAATCGCCATGAAGCGGCGGCAGAGCTCGTCGCGGCCGACGAACTGGACGAGCAGCGTGTGCAGCCGCTTGTACTCGCTCCACAGCGTCGACCAGGCGCGCAGCATGCAGTCTTAATCGGGCGTCGTCNNNATGCACTCCGTCACGCCGGCGATGAGCCGGTCATGCGCCACCAGCGCACGCACGCGCGCCTCGAACGAGCTGCGCTGAACCCGTGGACCCAGCATCAGACCGAACACTTTCAGCGACTGACGAACCTCGTTCTCTATGTCGACAAGCTTGCGTTTCAGCGTGCGCCGATGCGTCAGCAGCAACCGCAGCCGATGGCTGTCCACGCTCTTCACATGGACCGGCCGGAACCAGCCGGTGCGCACCAGCTGCGCGAGCCCGTAGGCGTCGCTGCGATCGGTCTTGTTGCGCTGAATCTTCAGAGCGGCGGCCGCCTGTCGGCTTTCCAGAAGCAGCAGGGCACGGGCGTCGGGCAGGTCCTCGAAACGCGAGATCGTCGATTGCGAGGCGAGTTCATGATCGGAAGGCGCGACGCCCTGCGCCATCTTGAAAATCGGATCGACGCGCAGAGAACCGGCGTAATTGCCGTCTTCATAGCCGGCGCCGATCATCAGCAGACGAAAGCGAATGATGTCGGCGAGCGTATGGGTGACGAGATCGGGATTGCGCGGATCGCGGATGCAGCCGGCGAGCCGCTCGGCGACGCGCAGGCGTTGCTCGATCTCGCGCAGCAGCAGCACGCCGCCGTCAGATGACAAGAGGCCGCCGTCGAACTTGGCGACGACATTCTTCCCCGAAACAGGTGACAGGCCCGAAAGCGGCAGCGTAGGATCGTTCATGGCGGGCGAATTTTTCGGGCTAGGATGCCCTTGCGGCGAGTAGCGCACGGAAAGCGAGATCTTGCCCAATGGCGCGCTGTCTTTGGTTCCTGGAGTGACGGAGCGTCGCGAAAAATTGAGGGCGCGGTCGAACTCGCCGATTGACGAGGGGGACGGTCGCTGCCCGTTTACGCTTCCCCAGCGATTGCCAACGTCGTCACCAAGCGACCGAAATTTTGTTCGGAGAGCCGAATTCGTTCCCATAATGCGCGTCCGGGTCGGATGGGAATCCGCGAGTCGTTGTTGGTGCCCGTCATGACCGTCATCTGAGCTGACGGGTCGCTGTACCACCCCAGATCGCGAAGGCTTTCGTCCACTTCCAATATCTCTACGGAAGCATAGGGGAGCAACGGCTTTCCCAGGAGGTCCGCGACCGGAGTCCGCCATTCCCGTTGACGGGGAGTCGACGCGGCCAATAGTCGGTGCGTCTTGTCACAGATGAGATGCACCTCCTGGGTGGAGTTCTCGACGAGCCGCCTCAAGGCGAAATCGGCGGATGAGCGACGGGGTACGCCCTCGAAAAATTGCCGAATCTTGGACCAGGTTTTAGGAGATATCGGCGACTGTCCCCGTTCCCATCGCGAAACGGTAGCCTGATCGACGCCGACTACTTCGGCCAAATAACTCTGCTTGACTTCATAGAACAGCCGCATTCTACGCAATGAACGTCCTTCCATATGCATCTTGATCCCCACTTTCAGAAAAATGCAATAGAATACGTACACTTTTTATGCGCACTGAAACGGACTTCTTGAATTTCAGAATTCTAACGCGAACTCATACTCAAGGGGCGAATTCCGAGTCAAGCCGCTCCGACTTCCTGTCTGCGCCAGCAGTGTGGCAGTTCGAGGGCAGAGAAAATAGCCCGCGGCCACCAGCAAGTGCGCTTCGTGACACGCCGCCTTGCGGGGGCGTGGGCATGAAGGCCACGAAGATGGAGGCCTCGACGGGTATGATGCGCTGTTGCTCGGCGAGACGCCGACGGCGCGGAGGCGAACCTGTGCTCCGCTGTCCAGGGTTCCACGCCGTCTTGCCGGGCCCGTGAAAGGCGTATCGAGCCTCGAGTTATGTCTGCGACGACGCGGGCGCGCCGCTCGTCATGTGCGACCGAGGGACAAGGGAAGCCGAGCGATTTCTACTGAAGCGTTCGTTCGGCATAGACGCCCAGCGATCGAGAAGTGGTCCCTCAATATATGAAGAACGTGTTCGCGTCGGCCTTCGACAATCCGGAATAGATCGCGGAATTGCCTCCGTGCTCGCGAACCTCCACGCTTTCGACAAAAACACGAAAGTCCGTCTCCCTCCGGATTAGGGAGTTGACATGTTCGTAAACGAAACGGGCCGTCGCTTCGCATCCTACGTCGGGCAGTATTCTTATATCGACTAATCCAGCTTCGCCCAGTGTCTTCAGTTCCGGCAATTTGGGGTCGTCGGCGGCCACTACGAGCGTATGATCGAACATTTCGTGGAGCCATTGTCGAACCGACTTGAGCCCCCCGAAGTCGAAGCACCATCGCCGTTCGTCCAATTCCTTTGCGATGAAGGTGAACTTGAATGCGAGCGCATATCCATGGATCAGCTTGCAATGCGAATGCTCGGCGCGCCACTGGCGAAAGCAACAAGACAGGCCTTCGTTATGGTCGTATGTTTTCGTCGAGCGAAATACGCCACTGTTCTCGATAACAGTGCCGACGGCGGTTTGCATATGTGCGCCTCCAAAAGCGAGCAAAAGCAATATTCAAAGGACTTGTTTCGCGATGTTGCTTAGCGCCAATATAGCAAAATAGAGGGTCTCGGTTCGATGCATAAATTATGCATGGACGCCTTTACGCGGCTGCTGTCAGAATATCTCTAGCTTGGCGTTCTAATGACGGGATTGTTTGAGCCTGAGAACCTATTTCTGTATTTGGGCGATGGGCGTTATGGCTGCAGCGCAGATCGGCAAGTCCGCTGTTTTGTTGCCGGCGCTGTGCGTCGATTTGGGTCTGTCCTTGCCGCAGGCGGCGTGGGCGACCTCGTCGCTTGAGGTCGGCACTGCAAGTTTGAGCTTCGCAGTCGCTTGGTTGACAGCGCTGGCAGGGGCCAGAAATGCTTTGCTTATAGGTATTCTGGTGCTGACTGGCAGTTCGATTGCAGAGGCACTGGTTCACACCGCGTCATTTTTTTTGGCGTCGAGGCTCGTCGAGAGCGTCGGCTATATGCTGATCGTAATTCTGGGGCCTAGCGTAATGGCTTTCGTAGCAGACGAACGCGACCGAGACCTGGCGATGGTGCTATGGAGCACGTTCCTGCCGATAGGCTTTGCTTTCGGCTTCGCTTTGTCCGGTCTGGCCGTTACGACCATGACTCTCGGTTCCGTCTTGCTGTCGTGGGGAGCCGCCTCGATTTTTCTTATCGTTCTTTGGTATTATATGCCCCCTTCCGCGAACGCGATCAATCTGTCGCCGACACGTTCTCCACGCATCATCTGGATATTTTCTCTCAGTTTCACGTGCTTCGCCATCACGCAAGTGGGGGTGCTCGTGCTTCTTCCCACATTTTTGTCGAGCCGATATAACACCGATTACGCCGACACCGGTCTGATAACGGCCTGGGCATCGGCGTCTGGCATGTTGGGCGGATTCGTCGCGCTCGGCTTCCTGAAGATCTCTCCCGCGCATAAGTCCATCACGAACGCATTGCGCTGGATGTTTGCAGTCGGCACTGTGGCCTCCGTCGCATCGCTCTTCGCATTGTTCACAACTTCTGGATTCGAGGGTTCGAACGGAACTCGACATGCGATGATATGCGCTATCGCATTCAATAGCTTTCAAGGCCTTATTCCAGCGGTCATATTCGCCCGATTGCCCCACGTCGTAGCAAAATACGGATCGTCGGACGGCGCGGGTCTCGTTCCGGCGAACGCCGCGCTAAGTCAATGTGGAGCTGTTGGATCGCTCGTCGGGCCACCTCTTCTCGCTCATGTCGTCGGCGAGTTTGGGTGGACGGCGCTTTCTTTCGCAGCGGCGTTCTTTTCCGCGCTTTCGATAATATTGTTCTTCGCATTCGAGGCGACGATCGATCGAACGACCCGGGGCCTTTTCTCCACGAAGGACGCTGCATGCCCGCGGTGTCCCGACTAGAAGCATCGTCTATTCAACGGAGGCCATTATGAATTATCATTCGAACAGGGAAGAGAAGATCGCCGCGTTCTCGAATGCGCCGCTTTCGTTCTCTCTGAGTGAATCAGATCGGGACGAGATGAAGCGCTCGGCCGCGCAAAAAATCGAAGAGCTGTTCGACATCCTCCTGATCGATCACAAGAACGATCATAATACGCGCGAAACTCCGACCCGCGTCGCGCGACTGTTCGTCGACGAAATTCTTCGCGGTCGATTCTGTGATCCGCCGCCTATCACCGAATTTATGAACGTAAACGATTACGATCAACTGATCGTCACGGGCCCGATTCAGCTGCGTTCGACATGCGCGCATCATCTGATGCCGATCTATGGTCACGCGATCATAGGCGTCCTCCCTTCGTCGGGTGGAAACATAATAGGTCTATCAAAATATGATCGCATCGTGGATCACTTTGCTTCGCGGTTGCAGATACAAGAGGAATTAATAATGCAGATCGAGCGGCACATCGTCGACGCCACCCGGCCCCGAGGACTCGCCGTACGCATCAACGCCGTTCACATGTGCAAGTGCCACAGAGGCGTAAAAGCGTCGCGAAGCAGTCGCATGATCAATAACAGCTATTATGGGCTGCTGGCCGACCACAGCGACTTGCGGAACGAATTTCTTCAAGAGGTCGCAACACTGGAACGTTCCCTGCTGGGCGATTGAGGCGTTGACCATACCTGTTCGTGTTCGGAGAAAGCTATGTTACAGCGCCTACGGCAAAATCCTGCCTTGGTTTTCGACGACGTCCTCGTCGTTCCGCGGCGCACGCGCGCGGTGTCTCGAAAGGACGTCGACATTTCGAGCGTTCTTACTGCGCGACGACGGCTTCAGATTCCCATCATTTCCGCAAATGTGCCCTGGTGCACGGAGTCGGCGATGGCGATCGCCATGGCTCGTGCGGGCGGGCTCGGCATCCTGCATCGAATGACGACGTTGGACGCGCAGGCGTCGGAAGTCAGGGCCGTGAAAAGCGCGACAGTCGATCTCTGTTCCCATCCATTGTCGACGGTCGACGAAGACGTCAGATATGTCGTGGGTGCCGCAATCGGAGCCAAATGCGAGGATTTGGAAAGGGCGAGACACCTTGTTGACGCGGGTGCCGATGTTTTGGTGGTCGACATCGCGCACGGCCACGCCGACTATGTAATCGACATAATTTCCACTCTGAAAGCAAAGTTTCCGAGGCTCGACGTCATCGGCGGAAATGTCGCAACTCCAGAGGGGGTTCGCGACCTTGCCGACGCAGGGGCGGATGCGATCAAGGTAGGGATCGGGCCGGGCGGAATTTGTACAACCCGCGCTGTGGCGGGCGCCGGAATGCCGCAATTCACCGCCGTGCTCGAGTGCTCGGCCGAAGCAAGGGAAAAGGGAGTTCCCGTCATCGCGGACGGCGGCATTCGAAGCTCCGGCGATATCGTCAAAGCGCTCGCGGCGGGCGCGTCGACGGTGATGCTGGGCAGCCTCCTCGCGGGAGCGAACGAAAGCGCAGCGCTGCCGATCGAACACGAAGGGAGGTTTTTCAAGACGACGACGGGATTTGTGACCTTTGGCGTGGCGCTCACGCGCAAACGGCTCACGGGCGAGCCGATACGCGCGAGCGAGCTGAAGGAATATGTCCCGGAGGGCGTCGAGGCGACATTCGCTGCTTCGGGGCCGGTAAACGAGCTGTTGAAGCAACTCACGGGCGGGATTCAATCCGGCATCAGCTATGCCGGGTGTCTGTCGATTCGTGAAATGTGGGATAAGGCCAGGTTTGTTCAGATCACCGCGGCGGGAAGGGACGAAAACAAGCCCCACAGTCTGGATCGCTCCCCGCAACTGCATCCGGACTTCAAAGCGCTGTTCGTCGACCAAGCTGAGCGGGAAAAGTAAGATGTTTGGAAAGAACCCCGTTCGAACCCAGGAAGCTGGTGACGGCCAACGTCTGTGGATTCAGGAAGTATTCTATACGCTTCAAGGCGAAGGCCCGTTTTCCGGCCAACCGGCCGTATTCATCCGGACCGCCGGCTGCAATCTGCGTTGCTTTTGGTGTGACACAGATTTCGAATCCTCGGAATGGAGGCCCGATCTCTCGGAGATCACCGCGACAGTCGAAAGCCTTCGGCCGGCTCATTGCGACCTGATCGTGATAACGGGCGGCGAGCCGATGCGGCAAAACATTGTTCCGCTGATCAGGATATTGCTGTCGAAAGGCTACCGCGTTCAGATCGAGACCAATGGAACGCTGTGGCTGGATCTCCCGGAGCACGAGAACCTCAGCATAATTTGTAGTCCGAAGACGCCGACGATTTCGTCCGATCTCGTCGAGCGGATCGACGCCTTCAAATATGTGGTGTTGCATACGAACATGGATTCCGAGGACGGCTTGCCGAGCGGCTCCACCCAGCTCGCGGATCGTCCGAGCCGACTCTTCAGGCCGCCTGACGGAGCGACTATTTACGTGTCGCCTTGTGACGAAAGAGGCCAGTTGGAGGCGAACATCAAAGCCGCGACGGAGTCTGCTTTGAAGCACGGATATCGGTTGAGCCTACAGACCCACAAAATCATAGGTCTGCCGTAATACCGATCGTTGGCGCAGGCGAGGAGGCGAACGTTATGACACAGGCGACTTCGGTAAAGCGAATTGTCGTCGGGATATCTGGCGCGTCCGGCATCAGATACGGGATTCGCATACTTGAGGTTTTGAGAACGCTCGGGGTCGAGACACATTTGGTTGTGACGAAGGCCGCGGAGCAGACCAGAGCGCTGGAAACCAATGTATCGTCGCGAGCCTTGGGGGCGATGGCCACCTTCAAATATTCGGTCACGGATATATCGGCTCCGATCGCGTCCGGGTCCTTTCGTACTCTCGGGATGATCGTCGCTCCTTGCTCGATGCGGACATTGGCTGAAATCGCATCAGGAGTTACGAGTTCCTTGCTGTCGAGAGCGGCGGATGTGGTTCTCAAGGAGCGGCGAAAGCTCGTTCTCGTCGTGCGGGAAGCTCCTTTGAGCAGCATACATCTCAGGAACATGCTCACCGTGAGCGACGCCGGCGCCGTCGTAATTCCGCCCGTTGTCGGGTTTTATTCGAAGCCGAAGACGCTCGACGACGTTGTCGACCATCACGTCGCGAGGATTCTGGATCAGTTCGATATCGAGATGCCTGGCGCGAGACGGTGGGGAGACCGAGTAGCTTCGCCTGATCGAGGATCGGATGGCCATCCCCGTAGTTCGCCGAGCGATGTTCAAGCTGAAGAGCGATACCAGACAGCGGTCTGGCCGTGAGGATCGGGAGCGGTGCGATGATAAGAGTGATTGGGTTCGACGCGGATGATACTCTTTGGCACAACGAGAATCATTTCCAGGATATGCAGGATGTCCTGCGGTCGATCATAGAGCGCTATCCCGTGGACAGAGAGCGCGTGGACGATCACCTGTTGCAGGTAGAGCAAAACAATCTCGGCAGGTATGGATACGGGGCCAAAGCGTTCGCGCTTTCGATGATCGAGACGGCCGTGGAGCTGACGGGCGGCGAAATCGCAGGGCGAGACATCGCCCGGATAATCGCGATGGTTCAGAGCTTCTTGTCCGGTCCCACGCATGTGCTGGACGGCGTGACAGACACGTTGGATATCCTGAAGGGCCGGTACGAGCTGCTATTGATCACGAAGGGAGACGAATTGGAGCAAAAGATGAAGCTGGCGAGCTCGAAGCTGGAGCCTTTCTTCCATCGTGCGCATTTCGTGCAAGAAAAAGACGTGAAGACATACGGCGCCATATTGCAGAGCCAGCAGGTGGAGCCTCAAGAGTTTCTCATGGTCGGCAATTCGGTTCGGTCCGACATTCGTCCGGTGCTCGAGCTCGGAGGTGCTGCAGTTCACATCCCCTATCATGTCACTTGGCAGCATGAGCATTCGGAGTTGAGCGATGGCGAGAGGCGAGCGGCCGTAGTTCTCGCCTCTATTCGGGACCTGCCGCGCTTTCTGGAGCGCGGGCGCGACAATGATTGCTAGCACGCTGATCTGCTGCATCAGAGAGAGGCGGGTTCTTGTCATAAAAAGATGTCGGGAGCCGTTCGCGGGATTCTGGGTGCCGCCGGGGGGGAAGATAGAGCCAGACGAGTCTCCATTGGAGTGCGCGAAACGCGAACTGTCGGAAGAGACCGGATTGATCGCGGAGGCGCTGGAATTGCGCGGGATCGTGCACGAAGTTGCAACAATCCCGGACTGGGAATGGCTGATCTATGTTTACGTCACCTGCGAAGCGAAGGGAGACGTCAAATTGGAGGCCTCTTTGCGGGAGACGACGTGGCTGCCGATCGAGACCATTTCGGAGCAGCGCATTCCGCCGAGCGACAAGATATTTCTGCCACGCGTTTTGGGCGATCACCGCTCTGATCCATTCAAGGTGAAATTTCGATACGATCACAGTTTTCACCTTCTGGATCATGCATGGGGAGAAGGAGGGTGAAAATGGTGCTCGCGCAAGCAAAGGACGAGGTATCGAAAGGGGACAGGCCGCCGCTCTTTCTGAGCTGGAACGAAATAGATCAAGCGATGGATCTTCTTGAGGCTGGACTTGGAGGGCAGCAATTCGACGTTATCGTGGGCATAGCGCGCGCTGGGCTCGTTCCTGCGGTCATGCTCGCTCATCGTCTCGGCGTTCGCCAGTTCGCGGTGTTGGAAATTCGCAGGACCGCGTCCGACGGGATCAATTCGGCGAAGCGGCCGCCGATAGTTACCGGCAGCTTCAATGCGAGCGCTATTCTTCGCAAAAGGGTTCTGCTCGTCGACGACATCGTCGGCGAGGGATTGACGATGAAGGTGGCCAGGGATTGGGTCCAGGAACGGGCCGTTTCAGTTTCGACTTGTTGCATAGTCGTCAACAAGGCCAATTTGCCGCATACGAATATTGGTTTGGCGGTCGACCATTGGGGATGTCTTGTGCACCGGTGGGTGAGGTTCCCGTGGGAAAGGCGCGACTGGCGGGAGGAGTTGTGACGATGCGGCATGCAATGCGAAGCTCGAAAATGTTCGTCGTCCCTGAGCCGATGAAGCCGAATCTCGAAATCACTAAATTCGTGAGCGCATGGGAACGGCGTCATGGCGAGGCTCCGACGATGCTGTTTCGCAACATCGTCGATTATCCGAATTTCAGCATATTGATGAATTTCACCAAGCGAAAAATGTTGCTCGACTGGCTTGAGCTGGATCGCGAGGGCTGGCAGGAGACCGCGAGCCAGAGGTTACTCGCTGGAAGCTCGATCGTTTCGGTCCGGGGGACGCAGGCCGTGAGCAAGCTCCAGTCCTTGGATGAGCTGCCGATCATGACGCATCAGCCCGGTGATAAGGGCCGTTATCTGACTTCGGCCGTCACCTGTCTCGTCGATCCGGAGACGGGCCTTCGCAATCTCGGCTGTTATCGCGTCTATGTCAGCGGGCCGGATAGGTGCGTGATTTTCATGGATCAGCGCACGCATGGGCATCAGATATTTCAGAAACGGGCTGCGGAAGAGCCGGGCGGCGTTCCGGTCACGATGTTTCTCGGCGGATGTCTCGGCTCCTATTTGGCGGGCGCGGCGAACATACCGCTCGAAAATGACAGCTACGAGTTCGTATCCTGTATTTCCGGGCGGGAAGTAGAGGTCGACGACGGGCTGAACGGGGCTTTCCCGCCGGCGCCCGCGGACGCGGAGGTCGTGATCCGCGGCTTTCTGACGAATACATGCGCGTCGGAAGGTCCATTTGGCGAATTCAAGGGATATTATTCCGCTCCGACGATCAGTCCCGTGATCGAGATCGTCGATGTGAGGTGCCGCGCCTCGCCTATTTTCCCTGGGCTGCTATGCGGCAAGGAAAGTGGATTGACGTTGATGAGCCTGCAGAACGAGATTTTGATGCATCACAGACTACGCTGCGCGGGATTCGATGTCGACGACGTGTCCAATCCGCTCGATGCGTTCGGAGAATATCTGTGCGTCATTCGGACTAGGTCGCCGGCTGCGGAGGTTCTGGAGGCGGCCATGGAAGCGGATAAACGGTGCAAGGTGTTCATAGTGGGCGAGCAGGTCGAAAACCCTTTCCTCCAAATTTCGAGGGGACCGATCAGGGTGACGTCGGAAACCTATCTTCGTCGCGGCGCGCCTGAAGGTCACCGCTTGGGGATCTGCGTCGATAGCGGTCCGGAGCTCAGTCTGGTCGAATATTAGGGATCGGCCGCCGCGGAAATCCGCTCGATTTCCGTGGAGTGCCGTCGACAACAGGAGCCGCCTCTCCCCGCGGAATTGACGACTGTCAACGGCGGAGAGATCTCCGGCCGGCTGGGGCGGTGCAAAATCAGGCCAGATGGGATGAGATCGCCGACATGCTAGGGGCCCGATAGGCCACTTTGCATGTCGGCGGCGACGGGCCTGATCTGATTCAACATGGACGCTGGCGAAGGAGGCCTGCGCTCATATCGAAGAAGACTCTGTCGCTCGATCTACGGGAACGTGTCGTTGGAGCCGTCGCGAATGGCATGTCGCGCCGGCAGGCTGCGGCGCTTTACATTCGGAAGAGTATTGATGCCGCCATAGATTCAGCCTTTCTCGGTCAGCAGCCCCGCGAAAACCTGGTCTATGAGGACGTGAATATATTGATCATCCAAGGGCGCATAAGGGATTGTGAGGCGATAGTATATGGCGCCGAAGATGACATCCAGCAGCACGTCGAAGTTCACGGATGCTCTCAGCTCGCCACGTTTTTGCGCTCGAACCAGAAACTCCGCCCCTTCCTTTCGCCGCGGCTCGATCCATCTGTTCCAAAACGCTTGGCGCAATTCGTCATCGCTCTGCGAGGCTCCGAGTAGTTGACATAGCAGCCGTCCGCGCTGACCGGAAAGAGCAACGATTAGCTGGCTAGCGGCGTATTTGAAGGTGTCGACTATGGACGCGTGTTCTCTATACGCGATGGTCGGCGAAATCTCGGTCAGGAACGCGTCCATCAGTACGGCCGCCGCGTTTGGCCATCGGCGGTAGATGGTAGTCTTCGCCACTCCCGAGCGAAGAGATATCAGCTCGACGGTCGCGCCGCCGATACCGCATTCATAGGCGAGGTCCAAAGAAGCTTTTCGGACGGCGTCGGTAGCGTCGGTACTGCGAGGCCTACCGGGCGGCACCCCACCAGCGAGCCGAGTTATCCTGTAGTTCATAACACAAGTATGCATGGGTCCGGCCAAAAGGCCATCGGGATTTGACATGCTCTTCCTGTTTGGCTATAGCCTTATCAGAAACGAACCGTATCGTATCGTATCGTATCGTATCGTTATTGGATGAAGTGCCGCGGCAACGGATGCAAAGCTTGCTATGTGCGTTGTTCGACGAAATTGCCACCAAGCGCTTCAGAAAACGACACGGGTCATCGAGAATTCCTTCGCAACTTATCTACCAGGGAGCAGCTGCGGCAGGGGGGTTAGAGGGCTAGGAGCCGAGATCAACGACGATTACCGCGGACGTGAGCTGGTACTGATCGCAGTGGCTCCTGGGCGCGGCGAAATTCGCACTCGATCTCACTCGGGAAATCAGGACCCATCTGCTCATCGGCTGGAGTGATCTCGACCTCTGGGCGGGGCAGCGTGGCAGGTGAACTGATTCTCCTGAAGCAAATATCGCTGCCGACTATAACAGTGATCCGAAAGACGATCGGCGTTTACCTGAATATTTGCAACAAACGCGCATAATTTTTTAGCAAACATACAGGTGTTGGTATGAAAAATTTCGATCTCATCATCATTGGCGCAGGTCCCGGCGGGCTCGCCGCCTGCCAACGCATGAGCGGCGAAGGACTCAGGGTCGCTCTCGTCGACGTTGGCAAGCGGGTCGAGCACCGCGAACGGCACGCGGAAACGGACATGACGACCGGTCACGGTGGAGCCGGTCTCTTCTCTGATGGCAAGTTCTCATTCTTCCCATCAGCTAGCGAATTGTGGATGCTGCCACATCAGGACGAGTTGCACTCGGCCTATGCGTGGACCTGCGATTGGCTCACCTCTTACGGACTGGACACCCCGCCATTTCCCGTCACCCCGGCCGCCTTCACCGTAGGCTCGGGCGAATGGGTGCTGAAGGACTACCCGTCCGACTACATTTCTCTCGATGCGCGCCTCAATCTGACTGCGGACATGGTCGATCGCGTCGACGCCACGATCATCGTCGAGACGGAGGTGCTCTTCACCCGGTACTCTCCCGCATTGGATTCATTCCGAGTCGGGATGCGCGACGCCAAGGGAGCAGAGTATGAAGCGACTGCTCGCCGCCTCATTTTCGCCAGCGGACGATTCGGGCCCATTCACTTGGGAGACCTGTTTACCAACCGTTCGTTCCAGCGCCTGGAGGTCGGGTTTCGTATCGAACAACCAGCGGAGCGCGCGTTTTTCCGAAATATGCAGCAACTCGACCCGAAGCTACGGTTTCGAGAGAGAACCGGAGACGTCGAATGGCGCACTTTCTGCGCCTGTCGTAACGGGGAAGCGGTTCTTACCCGCACTCTGGGCATGTGGACCGTGTCCGGTCGTTCCGATTGTCCGCCAACTGGTTACTCCAACATCGGCTTCAACACACGTATTCTCGACGAAGGCATAGCCACGCGGGCTTTGCCTCCGATGCTCGATGCAATGGCCGACAAGGCGTCCTACTTCACGGTCGGCATGAACGACTTGGTCGGGGGCAAGACCGAAGCGGTAGGCGTCTTCGACCGCGTCTATGGAAAGGAGCTGCGGACGATCATGGTTCGCGGTCTCATGCGTCTTGCCGCGGAATTTCCAGAAATTCACGACACCGATACTCGATTGATCGGCCCTACGCTCGAAGGGATCGGTTGGTATCCAAAGGTCGACGGCTCGCTGCGATTGCTCGACTCGCCCGCCTGGGTCGTCGGAGACGCCTGTGGGCTCTTTCGGGGAATTGTCGCTGCGTTGATCAGCGGGTATTACGCCGCGTCGTTGGCGCTTCGGGATATTCGAGACCAAGAGGAGGTCGCCGCGTGACTGTCGCACCGGAGCCACCGGTCGTGGGCGTTGGCGCCCTTCTCCTGAAGTCGAACGGCACCTTTCTCATCGGCTATCGCACAAAGAGGGGCGAAACCGAATCGTGGTGCCTTCCGGGAGGACATGTAGAGCCGGGAGAATCGTTCGAAAGAGCGGCGTTGCGCGAAATCGCCGAGGAGGCTGGCATTCATGCCGTGGTTTCCCCGCAAGTCTTCGCGGTCGTGCTCGATTTGAAAACAGAGCGCACTTTGGTGACCGCAGGCGTGTCGGCGCGAATTAGCGCCGACGACGCCCTCCCGAGCCTCCTTGAGCCCGAGATTTTCTCTTGCTGGAGATGGGCCAGCCTGGACGATCCGCCCCGACCGCTTTATCCGGCTAGCGATTCTCTGATCGCCGCCTGGAAGGGATCGGAGCAGCCGACGGGATGGGTCGCTTACGCATTCGGGCGTGCGCGCCATCGTTTGGGGGGTAGTGTGCCATGAGTTGGCTGCACGTATTCGACATGGACGGAACTCTGCTTCGCGCAACGACTGCGAGCCTGGAGATTGCTCGTCACCTCGGTTGCTTGGCTGATCTTCTCAGGCTGGAACAGAAGTTCGCCGCAGGAGTTCTCGACACCAAAGGCTTTGCGGCCGAGATCTATCGGCTGTGGGGCGAGCTCACATCACGTCAGGTTGCCGACGCGTTCAGCGCCGCGCCTTGGATTGACGGCTTGTCCGACGTACTTGCGGACATTCGGAAACGTGGCGAACATTCCCTTGTGGTGACGATGTCACCGGATTTTTTCGCGGACCTGCTTACAGGGGTCGGCGTCGACAAGGTCGTCGCTTCGAAATTCCCCGCGCTTCCGTTCACATCCGAGCCTGACCCGAGTAGCATTCTCTCGCCGGCGGACAAGATCACGGCTGTGGATCGCGCGCTGATTGGACTCGGCCTGGGCCGCGAGCGATGCGTGGCGTATGGCGACTCTGCTTCCGATTTCCCTCTGTTCAAGGCGCTTCGTTATACGGTCGCCATCAACGCGAACGTCCGGCTGCAGCGCATAGCGCTCTTGCGGTATGATGGAGATGATCTAAGGGACGCCTACGAGCTGGCGCGAGCGCGATGTGACGTCGTCCCCCTGTCGCGAGACGGCCACGCTACGCAGCGGGAGCGAGGATGAGCACGTTTGCGGTGGAGCCCTCGCGTTTCAGCAATCGACAATGGATTCGATTGCTGCTGCTGTGCACGGCGATTCTCTTCGAGGGCATGAGCCTGTCGAGCATCAATGTCCAGCTTGCGCATCTCCAGCGCGACATCGTGCTGCGCGAAGATCAGTTGAGCCTAGTCTCAAGCGTGTTTTTTATCGCCTATGCCGGACTTCTCCTAGTCAGCGGACGTTGCGCCGACCAGTGGGGCAGCCGTCGCATGTTCATGTCTGGAATCGCCCTTTTTGGCCTTGGCTCTCTGGGCAGCGGTCTTGCCGAAGACGCGGCGCAACTCATCGCCTCCCGGGCTTTGCAAGGAGTGGGCGCCGCGATCAACGCCCCGGCGTCTTTTGCGTTGATCGTCGCAGAATTCCCCGCCGGCCCTGCTCGGAACCGGGCGATAGGAATCTTCAGCGCCATGGGAGCCGTCGGATTCTCGTCCGGCTTGGCGCTAGGCGGATTCTTTACCGCTTGGTTCGGCTGGCGCTCGGCGTTTTACCTGTACGTGCCGTTGAGTGTCCTCGTTCTGGCAGCGGCTCCATTTCTGCTCGGCGACTCCGATCGATTTGTTAAGGGAAGGATCGCCTGGTTGCAGGCGCTTGTCGTCACCAGTGGACTAGTCATGGTGGTGTACGCTATCAGTCGGTTCGAAAGCGCGCGGCCGTTCGTGGCGTTCACAATCGGAGTAGCAGGAGCCTTCCTCGTGGGTGCCTTCTTCTTGATCCAGGCGCGAGTCCACGATCCTCTCATCCCGCTTCCATTGCTGGCCGACAGCCGCGTGATGGGCGCTTCTGTCGCGCTCGCCGGTGCGTTCGCGGCAGTCACCGGCGCCATGTTCTCAACAGCCATCTCCATTCAGAACGATTATGGCTATTCGCCGTCGGACGCCGGCTTGATCTTCCTCCCTCAAGGGCTGGCCGTAGGGCTCCTCTCAACTCACGCCGCGCGATTAGCCGACCGCCGATCCCCGATCCAGGTTCTCCTTTTCGGCCTCGTGGTGGTCGCCTCGGGCCAAGTGCTGTACGTGCTTTCGGCGGCGATCGGCTATGCAGATCGTTTGCTCCCAGGGGTACTGCTGGTCGGAGCAGGCATAGCTGCAGCATATCCTGCAGCTGTCATGCTTGCCAGCGCAGCGGCCGGACCTGACGAACAAGGGGTCGTTTCCGGGATACTTGTCACTAGTCAACAATTCGGAAGCGCGTTTGGAGCCCCTGTCGCTACGCTTAGTGGCACGTTGTTGCTTTCCGCTCGAGGGGGTGAAAATCTGGCCGGGCTCTGGTCGTGTGTCGGACTGGCGATGCTGACGGTCGTCATCTCAGCGATTCTCTTGACGGTTCGACCCCCTCCGGTCACAGGCGTTAGTTAGTAGTTGTTGGATTAAAATTCGGCGCTTTTTGTTCGACACTATTCAGTCTCCCGTGAAGAACTCGTA
>PQAN01000221.1 GCA_003105285.1 Methylocystaceae bacterium | reverse complement strand
TGCTCGCCATGTTCGCCTTTCACTTCATTTGGGACCTCGGGCATTTCGGCCATATCGACGCCGACTTCCCTTATTCGCCGGGGGTCAAGGCCTTCGGACATGCGATCGCGGCGAGTTTTCTGTTCATCGCCGGAGCTTCGCTCGCGCTGGCGCATGAGCGGGGCGTTCGCTGGCCGGGCTTTTGGCGGCGGTTCGCGATCGTCGCGGCGTCGGCGGCGCTGGTCTCCGCCGCTACCTATCTGGCCTTCCCGAACGCTTTCGTATTCTTCGGCATATTGCATTGCATCGCCGTTTCGAGCCTGGTGGCGCTTCCTTTTCTCCTTTGGCCCTGGCCGGCGGCGCTGGGGGCGGCTTCTATCGCCGTCCTCGCGCCGTTCGTCGCGCGCGAAGCGATATTCGACGCGCCGCAATGGTGGTGGACCGGCCTCTCGACCTTCGAGCCGGCGACCAACGACTATCGGCCGCTCATCCCTTGGGCGGGCGCGCTGCTCGCCGGCGTCGCGGCGACGAAAGCCTTTCGCTCGCTTTCGCCCGCGCTTGGAGCGTCTCCGGCCGAAGCGGGCGCTGGTTCGGCGTCGGAAGCGCGAAAAAAACAAAAAGCTGGAGTCTTTCCGTGTTTCGTCGAAAAACGGAAAGACTCCAGCGCTCCATCGACACGTCCAGGCGGAGCGACGGTGGGGCTCGTCTTTCTCGGGCGCCACAGCCTCATTCTGTACCTCGCGCATCAGCCGTTGCTTTTCGCCGGCTTCACGGCGGCGGCGCTGTTGATCCGCCAGCCTCCCGAGACCGAGCGTTTCGAGGACGCCTGCCGCGCGCAATGCGTCGCCTCCGGCGCGCTGGAGCAAACCTGCCGCGCCGCCTGCGCCTGCGCGGCGCGCGAGGTCGTGCGTCAGGACGCGCTGGCGGGCGTTATGGACGAAACGGAGAGAAGCGCGCGCATCGCCACCATCGCGCGCGCCTGCATGGGCGGCGGGGAGTAGCGCCGTCGTATCTTTCAAGCGTCTATAGCGCTCCGCGCTGACGCGAAGTCGCCATGAACGACAACGGCGACGCCGAAGGGCGTCGCCGTCGAAAAGTTACGAGAAGGCTTCTCCTGATCAGGATGCGGCCTTCTTACGATGCGCGTCGAGATCGATGACGGGCGGCTGTTCGGACGCGGCGTTCTCGGCCGCGGCCGGCGCCGCCCAGCTACGGAAATGGCCTCGCTCGGCCGCGAGCTCGAGGCGCAGGAAGAAGCTGCCCCGGCAATCCGCCCACATTTCTACAGGAAGAGCCGCGTCGCCGTCTGTCCAGCGCCAGACCAGTTGGGCGTCCGACTGAACGTAGCTGAAACCTTGGGACAGCACTGGGTCGTCGAGCTCGACCTTGCGTGCGACGTCGAGACCGTCGTCGATCCGGATGCTCCTCAGCGGCACGCCGAGCTTGCGGCCGTCCTTGCTCGAAACCTCGAACTCCTCCGGCACAAAGCTGTTCGAGCGGATGCGCAGCTCCTTCGTCCCGGCGGGAAGGATGAAGCGGACATTCGAGCCGGCGACATCGCCCTCGATGCGAACGCCGTCGGCGAGGACATGCAGGTCCGCATCATAGGTCGCCGTCCAGCCGAGCGTCTCCATGCGCGCGATCAGTCGCGCCCGCGCGGCGTCGATGACTGGCCCGTCGAGCATGATCGGACGGCAGAAGTCGTCCATCGTCTTCAGCGGCGAAGCGGGGTGAACGAGCGCATGTTCGATGCCGTTGTCGAACAATCCGATGCGGCCCTGCGTGTCGAGGAAGCTCTCGGCGGCGAGATTTTCGGCGAGGAGAATGTCGTGCGCATCGAGCTCGACATGCCAGTAGCTGATCTTGTCCCGCGGAACCTGCGCGATCGTGCCGCCGTTGACGAGATATCTGATCGGAATGAGCACTTCGTCGACGCAATTGACGAGCACCGAATGCTGCGGCGACAGGAACAGGTCGCGCGATGGCCGGTTGTCTCCAAAAGCGCCGGCCATGATGCGGATCGGCCAGACGGCTTTCTGATCCGGATGGGTCGCGCAGTCGAACTCCTTATGGCCGATCCACACGATCGGCCGCTCGGCGCCGGAAGCGGCGATCACGACATCGCCGAACCTCAACGTCTCGACGGGGACGTCGCCGCGGACGGTCCGGATCAGCGTTCCGGCGGCGAAACAGACGACGGAGGAGGTTACGGGGAAGGGATTACTGTTGCCGTTATAGGATGTTCCCGAAATCGTATTGCCGTTGGAAATATCGACCGTCGATCCAGGCGTAATGAAAGATCCGGATATCTGCGTGGGTGTCTGCGTGGAGCTGTTCCAGAGCAGCATCGTCGAGCCCTGGCTCCCGGCCGTTGCTTGGAAGCCATTGAGACTGAAGATTCCGGCGGTGATTACATAGCCGTTCCCGCCGGGGAAGGCATTGATGTTAATCGGCGTGAGGCTGTCGTCTGTGTATTGATAGGTCCCGGCTCCCGGATTGCCGGGATTGATCGTCGTCGTAATCGTTCCGGTTGCTGTAGGAGCTGGAAGGGCGTCGTAATCGATCGTCACCGACCCGGCTATGGTTCCGACCGTCGTCCCGCCGACGACAAGGGGATTGTTGAAATCGAGCTGTACGGTCGCCATTTCTGCTCCTTCGAAGAATAAGATCGTCGCGGGTCGCCGCTAGAATCTTTTCGTGTTTCGATGGAACGCGAAAAGATTTTTGCTTTTTTGCGCGTTTCCAACGCCGAACCGGCGTCCGCTTCGGTTGAAAATGCTCTAATTTCCTCCCCGAACCGAATCTCCGCGTCGAAAAAACAGGCCGGCGCTCGCTTCTTCGCCCGTCGGGAAGCTCGGCTGTAACTTCAAACAGAGCAGAAATTGGGCGAAGATGCAACGAAAGCGCGCAGCTTTCTTGATTTTTTTGCAGCCGGGTGTTTCAGCTTTGCAACACTGAGCCCGGTCGAATTCGAATTGCCCGGCGACGAGGCAAATTATCCGCCGCGAGGGCGACAAGCTGGTGATCGAGCCTCTTCGTAGGGCCAGTCATAGTGATCGGTTTCATCTCGCACGGCCCGCCATTACCCCTTTCTTCCCGATATCCCCTAGTATCATCCGACGCCGCAAACCGCTGATTTTCCAGTGGTTCGGTGGCAGCCTTGCGCTTGGGCATATCTCCGAATATCTCCAAGGATCATGTCGCTGCTTGGCGACCAAGCGCGGGACGGAGATCCAGAATGGCGAAGATCGCCCATAAATTGACCGCCAAGCAGGTCGTCGGCCTCCCGCTGGGCCTGCACAGCGACGGCGGGAACCTTTATCTGCGCGTCCGTGAGTCAGGCTCCCGGCAATTCGTCTTTCTCTACAGGGCGGACGGCAGGCAACGGGAAATGGGGCTCGGGGGTACCGGCCCGCACGGGCTGACGCTTGCCCAAGCGGAAGAGATTCGGACGGCGCTACGCGCGGGCCGCGATCCGATCCGGGAAAAGGAGGGCGAGAGCGAGGCGGAACATGTTGAAGATGGAGCGCCCCTCTTTGGAGCGTTCGCTGACAGCTTCGTCGCAGCAAAGGAAGGGGGCTGGCGCAACGCGAAGCATCGCGACCAGTGGAAGATGACGCTCAAGACCTACGCGGCGCCCCTCAGAAACAAGCCCGTAGACGAAATCACGACCCAGGACGTTGAGCGCATCCTCGCCCCAATGTGGCTGACGAAGAACGAGACCGCGCGCCGCCTGCGCGGCCGGATCGAAACGATTTTGAATGCGGCCCGCGTCCAGGGGCATATCCCTGTGGACCGCGCTAATCCGGCGAGATTTTCAGGCCATCTCGAATTGATCCTCCCGAAATTCTCCGCAGCGAACCGGGGGCATCATGAGGCTATGCGATATGGACTCGTTCCGATTTTCGTCACCCGGTTGCGCAAGCGCGAGGCCGTCACTGCTCTCGCGCTGGAGTTTTTGATTCTTACTGCCGCCAGGTCCGGCGAGGTCATCGGCATGACCTGGGGCGAAGTCAGGCTTCAGGAAAAGCTGTGGACCGTTCCGGCGACGCGGATGAAGTCTGGGTGCCCTCATGAGGTCCCACTTTCGGATCGAGCAGTGGCGATTCTTCAGCGCGTTGCAGGCCTTTCTTCACAGGCGCCAGACGAGTTCGTCTTCCAAGGCCAACGCCGCAATCAGCCGCTTTCAAACATGTCGCTCGAGATGCTGCTCAGGCGCATGAAAGTCGATGTGACTGTCCACGGCTTCCGGTCGAGCTTTCGCGATTGGGCAGGCGACGAAACGCACTTCCCGAGCGAAGTCGCGGAAGCCGCCCTCGCCCACGCGGTCGGCTCCAAAACCGAACAGGCCTATCGCCGCGGATCGGCTCTCGCCAAGAGAAGGGAGCTGATGGACGCCTGGGCGGAATATTGCGGAACCTCTTGCGTCGCAGTAGCTCCGGCATGACGGAGGCGGAAGATCACGCCGCGTCGACGCTCAATTGGCGGCGCACCTCTTTCAAGCGGCTCGATGGCTCCATCGACGTCCTCGATGACGACTGGGGCCGGTCGTGTCCCTGGAAGTGGTGTAGGTTGTGTGGAGCAAGGGGCTCGCGACGCGCGCTTTTTATAGCGCCGTAGCGAGCGAGCGGCTTGCGGTTGTCATCGACGGTTCGCCGGTAGGATCGGGTTGCGACACGCCAACGCAACCGAGGAACTGCCGATGACCGATGAGATGATGAGCCTGCGCGCGCTCGTGGAGAAGGCCCCCGACGCTGATATTTTGCGCGAGATGATCGGCTTTGCCGCCGAGCGTGATGGAGCTGGAGGTCGGCGCGTTGACCGGCGCGGCTTACGGCGAAAAGAGCCAGGAACGCCTCGTCCAGCGCAACGGCTACCGTGACCGGACCTGGGAGACGCGGGCCGGCGCCGTGGAGCTGCGCATCCCCAAATTACGGAAGGGCAGCTATTTTCCGGGCTTCCTGGAGCCGCGGCGGATGGCGGAGAAGGCGCTGACGGCCGTCATTCAGGAAGCCTACATCCAGGGCGTCTCGACGCGCGCGGTGGACGATCTGGTGAAAGCCATGGGCATGAGCGGCGTCTCGAAGAGCCAGGTCAGCCGCTTGTGCGAAGAAATCGACGAGCGGGTGAAAGCTTTCCTCGAGCGGCCGATCGAAGGCGACCGGCCCTACCTGTGGATCGACGCGACCTATGTGAAAGCGCGGCAAGACGGCCGCATCGTCTCGCTTGTGCTCGAATGTTTCGGTGATCGCGGCGCGGGCTTCGTCGGGCAGAAGGTCGCTGGCGATTTCATTCATCCGCTGGCGCAGCTCGGCAAGCCTTGGAATGCCCTTGCCGGCGACAATGCCGAATTCCGTCAGCAAACCGCGCACTGTGTTGATCGCCGACGTTCGCTGGCGAACGAAGGCCGATCGCACACAGTGAAGGGTGAGCACGCTCTGCTGATCGAGCGTCTTGATCTGGACGAAGCGCATGTTCGGTCTGGCAACGGCCTCGCAAATCGCTTCGGCGTCGGCGGCGTCCGTCTTGTTCCGCTTCACATAGGGTTTGACGTATTGCGGCGGGATCAGCCGCACCGAATGTCCGAGCCGGATAAGTTTCCGCGCCCAGTGGTGGGCGGCTGAGCAAGCCTCCAGACCGATCAGACACGCCGGCAGTTTTGCCAGGTACGAGACCAGCTCGTGCCGGGACAGACGCCGGCGCAACGCCGTCCGGCCATCTGCGTCGACTCCATGGAGCTGGAAGACGGATTTTGCGAGATCGAGGCCGATTGTAACGACAGTGGACATGAAACCCTCCCTGGTTGCCGGAAACCCCATGCTACTCGGATGCTGGGGAAAGGGGGTGGTCCATGCCATCAAGTGGGCCGTGCAGCGAAGCCGCTACATGACGCTGGAAACAATCGCCCCGTTGAGCGATGATCCCATCGTCGGGCTGCCCGCCGTGGCCGCCTGACCAGCCCGCCCCTCCGGCGACGGGGATGATCGCGCTCAGCTACACCACGTCAGGGGACACGATCGCGTCGAGGGAAGATTATCGCGCAGGGGTGGGGACTGGATCTGAAAGACGTCGGTGATCAAGCTCTTATGCGCGGGTTGGTTACCGCATTCCCGAAAATGCGTCTGGGGCTGTCCCTATCTTACAACGGGCGTCGGCTGTCGCCGGCCACAAAGCGTGTGACAGGCATTCCCCTTGCCGTGATCCAGTCCCCGCCCATGCGCGAGCGGATGATCGGTTGCTGCCCTTCAGGTGGTATGTGCCTCCTTCGCAACGCACCACATGAAGCCAACAAGCTCCCGTGCGATTGCAGCGCAGACGACGGTCGTCTTTTTTCCCCGTGCACTAAGCGCTCGGTAGCGGGCTGTCATACGGTTTCCGGTTGATTACTT
>PQAN01000220.1 GCA_003105285.1 Methylocystaceae bacterium | reverse complement strand
GCCGGACTCTAATCGATGCTGGTGGGATTTTTCAGGGGCAGGTCAGGGCCAGAGCCCCCAAGCAAATCGGCCCGCGGCGTGAGCCGTTGTGATTCGTCAAAGCATAGCGCGATCGCGACAAAGGACTTGATTCAGCGCGCCATCGAGGATCGGAGCCGGATCGAGGTGGGAGCTTCTCGATCTCCATCCAATGAAGCCGTCTGGACGAACCAGAATAGCGCCGCCAGCTTCGAGGCCCGTGCGGGCGCAAAACAAATCGGCCTCGTCTCTCAGATCGACGCCGATTTGGTAATGCGCCAAGGGCCGATGCTGGGCAATCACGCGTGCGGCGTCGACCCAACCGCCGCCGTCCGGCCCTGCCAATAGGACGAGTTCGCGTCCAACGAGATCATGTGTCGAAATCATCCGCTCATTCTGCCGAAGTGGGACATGAGCCAATCGCGTTCCGGGGAGACCGGAAGGGCACAAAGGGCTCTCTACCCGCTGCCCATCATCCGGCTCGTCCATCACGATCGCCGATGAGCGGTAACGGTAACCCATGGCAACGCTCAGATAATCTTCTTCTGCAGGGCGGATGCGCAGATCTTCTCGGTCCGGCCGTAGCCGTTCCACATAATTCTTGACCTGACAGGCGACCGTCATGTGCGCTACAGGAAGCCGCTCCGCTTCATATGTCTCGAGAAGAGCGGACCCCGCGTGACCGTGGTAAACAAAGGCGAGCTTCCACGCGATGTCTGCGGCGTCCTGAATAGCGGTCTGACCCGCGAGTCCTCCGACCGGCGGCATGACATGGGCAGAATCGCCGGCTAGAAAGATGCGTTTCTCGGTCAGCCTTTCTGCGACCAGCGCCGCCATCGTCCAAGTCATTCCGTCGATGATCTTGACGTCGAGATCGGACATCCCGAGCGCGTCGCGCACCATTCGTTCGCAGCGCATCCCGTCAAAATCGGCGCTGGACAAATGTCGTGGGTCATATTCGATATTGATCTGACCGACCCCGGCGTCGTCGCAACTAACGAATGCTCCTGTAAACGCCGGATTTTGCAAGTAATAGAGCACGGTGCCGCGACCCCGCATCGGCACGGTGAGGTCAGCTTCGAACAATATCGACACGGCGTGGGATATGGCGTCGTCGCCGATCATTTTGATCCCGAGCGCCGATCGAGTGGAACTGCCGGCGCCGTCGGCCGCGACGACATAGTCGGCTAGGACTATCGACTCCTCTCCGCTGGTCTCGTTGCGGAGCGTGGCCACGACGTGGTCGGACGCGGGCGAGAGTCGCCGGACGACTGTCGAAAATTCGACGTCAACGCCGAGAGCGCGCACATATCGGAGCAACGTCGTTTCCACTCGGTTCTGTCCGATATGGCAGATGTCGACAGGAGAGAGAAGAGGCGGCCGCTTGGCGCCGGGTTCCAGAAGGCGCCGTATTTCACATCCCGTGACGGTCTCCGCGATAGTGATCGCAGCGCTCTCCGGCGCGGCGCGGCTCGCGCTGAACAGATCGGCCTCGAGCCCTTCCACGACGCGCAGCACTTCCATGCTTCGACGATTGATTCCGTGAGCTTTCGGCCGCGGCGAAACCGATTGATGACGCTCGACCAGAGCGCAGGGGACGCCGCGCCAAGCCAACAGCAAAGCGGTTGTCAAACCGGCATAGCCGGCGCCCACGATTAAGACGGGCGTATGTCGGACCGTCATGGACGATGCCTCCGGAGAAGAAGTAGAACGCCGTCCCGCTGAGATCGCCTATTGCCGCCCGAGCGTCGCCTCCGCGCAGGCGCTTGCGAGGGGATCGAAATGCTTGCAGTCGCCGCATCCGGGTCTAGGAAAAAAAGCCGTACTGAAATCCTGCCGTCGTTCAACAGACGCCGAAGAAAGCGCGCCGCCCCGAGCCGGATGGAGAAGGGCATTTGCCGCGTCAGCCACAATGCGCAGAACGCTTCCGGCGCAAGCAGGGACAAATAGGCGATGCGAGGTTCATCGAGGAAAAGGCCCAGCGCCAGTAACGGAAGCGCAATCCACCATGAAGCGAGGCTGTCCGAGGCCGCTGCTGGCGCGAATGACGCGCGCGAGTGCAATACGGCGCGCATGACATTGGCGACATATCTGATGGGAAGAGAAAGCGCGAGCGCTTCCACGAGCGCATACCACCAGGCCCCCTCTTGTCGATACACCGCGCGTCCGAGCCACTCACTCGCGACGAACAGAACGACTCCAGCGCCGAAGGCGGCAGGCGTTCCCCTGATCCAAAGCGTCCACACCATCTCAGAGGTTTGCCGTCTCGACAGACCTGCGAGACGTAAAGCAAAGAACCGGGTTAGCGCCGTCATCGGCGTCAACACGAATAGGATCAAGATTTGTCCCGCTGAAAAGGCGTCGACACGGTGATAATCGACTAGGCCGATCCATGGCGCTGAAACGAGTATAACGGAAATGCTCATAGCGAGTTGAGGCCAGAGCAGGCGTTGCGCCTCGAGCGCAGTACAGCGAAGAAAGGCGCGCGCATACGTCCATTGCGGCGCGCCGAACAATGCTACGCCGTGCGATCTTACTCTGCGAAAACTCCAGATCGAAGAAATCCCGGCGATCACGAAGTTGCTGATGAAGCACCCAGCAAATCCATAACCCATGGCATCGATGAAGAACCAATTGCCGACGATCTTCGCGACAACTGCAAATGTCTTCCACCTCACGACCGCGCTACCGTCGCCGAGCGCATGTAGCACAAAGCTGCAAACGTTGACGAAAAATCGAAAGGGGCTCAAGAGGCCGAACCAGACTATCGCGGAACTCGCTATCGCTGCGATTTCCTCGCCTCCAGTGACGGCGGCAATGAAATCCCGGTAAACAAGGCAGCCCAAGGCGCCCGCTCCAGCCCCGATCAGCGAAGCGAGCCGGCAAATTTGTGGGACGATTTCCCCCGTATGTCCCGAGAAGCGCGCCTTGGCGACGAGAACCGATGCGACCGCGCCGGTTGCGGCCATCAGCACGAGATCGAGCGCAGCGACGCGCGTCAGGGTCAAGAAGGCGCTCGATGCTCCCGCGCCGAGCGGCGCGATCATGTAAAGATCAATCTGAACGGTCAGCGCAGTAGCGCCGTAGAAGGCGAGCAATGGCGCGAATCCGCGCCAAAAGCCCCTTTCGATCATCGCGGAATGCTCCGCCAGCCCGGAAACGGCGGCAACTCGAAATTCGGCGCCGTGAAGTAACCGAATGATTCGCCGAGCGACGGCAATGGCTCCTCGAGGTCGATGATCTCGACTTCACGGCGGCCGGAGGCGGTGCGACATTTCCATGCGATGACGAGCTGATCGATCTCGGAGCTCGCGAGCACAATTCCACAGGCGGGGCTGCGATCGAAATTCCCCCAGCGAGCGGCGGACGCGCCCATCATTGTTATCAGGAGATCATCGTCCACACGGTCCTGGAATTCGGACTGCCTGAGCCATTGATATACCCAGAGATAGAAGCTCCAATCGAACGTCAATTCCTGCGCTTCCGCCCAGGTCATGAACGGCCGGAGGATAGCGAGCCCGTCCGGAGAGCCTATCTTCAACAGTTGAGGGCAGATATCGAATAGAGCGTGCCAATAGGCGCGATGGCTGGCGTCGATCCGGACGAAAGCGCGCGATTCCCTAGGAATTGTCGTCTGCGGCCTCAAGTCCGTCAGCCAGTCGAACAGCTCCTTGTCGATCCTACGCTCCGATGGCGGCGCAAGGTGCATGGGTCTCCTCCTCCTCGCACGCAGAAAATATTGCGCGCAGACGTCCCAGGTCCGCGACAATCGCGTCGTAATCGATGTTGTGGTCGCGCTCGTAGGTTATCGTGGCGCCGGGTTTGTCGAACAATGAACGGCTACGTGCGAGAAAGGCACGCGTATCCTCGGCGAGATTGCCGTCATGAGAATCCACGGTGATGCGTGGCTCTATGATCGACGAATTGTAACCGGCCACGTGAAAGTGCTCCGTCGACGCGATGACATTGTCCCATAGCTCCAGAGGCGCTCCACAATTGCGGAATGCGCAAACCGCGTTCGACGCATCGAACAGCACGCTCGCGCCCGTGTCTTGCATCAAGCGCTCGTAGAACGCGGGAGCCTCCCATCCGCCGTCCATGATGGAGGGGTAGTTCTCGATGTAGAGCTTTTGACCGACGAGCTTCTGCCAGACCTCCACCTTGCGACGAATTCGGTCGTAGTCGGTGGCGTAGTCGATCTCGCCGAGATGGAATAAGCGACGGCCGCGATGCGTGAAATGCGCCAAGTGGTCTGAGACGTAGAGCGGATGCAGCGCGTCGATCAGCACACGTAGCCGCTTGGCCAGATTCTCTAGAAAATCGAGGTCGCTTTCCAGATATTTGGAAAACATCACATGGAACCCTACCGGACATTGAAAATGTCGCGCCAGATCGTCCGGCGACACCTGAAGGAAATTGTCGATGAGCAATTCACAATAATCGAGATGCCGCTCATCGATCATGCGTTGAACCATTTCATGGGTTCCGCCGAGCGTGAAATTGAGGCCGACCAGCATGTCAATCGTCCTGTCGTCGCAAAATCGGTTTATGGTGGCCGTCCCCGGTCGAAATCCCGGGGACGACCTTGAAAGGGCCTAGGCCGCGAGGGCCGCGCACTGGCCGCCGTCGCAGAACGCCCCTTCGCGGCCGAGGACGTCGAGAACGCGTCGATTCGCAATTTTGATAGCCATCGGACATCTCCTAGCAATGCGGGTTATGGATCGAAGCCAGACAGGCCTCGCGCATCTCGAATGCCTGTCGAAAATAAGACGTTTCAGCGAGCGGGAGGCGGACAGTCGAGGCGAAACATTTTTCGATCAGTGATTGTCCGACAAGGCCGATCGACGCAGAGAACTCCGAGAAGCGGTCGAGCTCGAAAAGCAGGATCGGGAGGTGCCGTTCGTGGGGGCCGTTCGACGGTTCGTGGCAAAAAAGGTCGACTGTCGGGGGGCGTCCCCGACAGTGTGAGCTGCAGTCCGGTGATTCTGAAGACCGAGTGTTCCGCGCGACGCTCGCTCGCTGCGAGCGGGCGGAGCCTAAAATTTCAGTTTCACGCCGCCGACGACCGTGCGCGGTTGTCCAGCGTACACGCCGCCGGCGGTGTTGGCCAATATAGCGGCCGGCGTTTCGATCCCTGCGGTCAACGTGTTCGGCATGATATAGGTCGCCGCCATGTACCGGCGATCGAACACATTGTTGACGCTGAGATAGAGCTCGACGTTCCTCACATAGAAATTCTCGACGTCACGTTGATAGTGGATATTCAAGTTGACGAGCCCGTAGCCCGGGATGCTGGACAGATTGGACGCATCCAGCGTGTAAGAGCTCTTCAGGACATACTCGACGAAGGCGCCGAGTCCTTTGAGATCGCCGGAAGGGACGTCATATCCGACGCGCGTCGTGAGCGTGTGCGGCGGCACGTTGGGAATCTTCTTCCCACCGCGGTTGAGGTACACCGATGGCGAGCCGCCCGATGGCAGACCCTCCATCATATTGGTGATGAACTGGTCGTTGAAGGAGTAGACGGCAGTGAGCCCCACGCCCTCGAACGGCCGCCAATTGGCGCTGAGCTCGACGCCGCGATGAATCGCCGAAGGAATGTTGAGCGAATAGTTGAGCAGGAGCGGCGCGCCGGTCGAAAGTGTGAGAATTTCGTTGCGGAACCATTCGTTGAAGCCTGTCAGGCTGACGCTCAGATTCGGGCTCGGCGTCCAGTCGACGCCGAGGTCGACGCCCATATTGGTTTGCGGTTTGAGCGTCGAATTGGCTATCGCGCTGGTCCCCGAGGGACTCGTCGTGAGCATCGTGAAATTCGGCGTGCCGTAGCCCGCCGCGTAACGGGCTCGGAACTGCCATTCGGGGCTATATCGGTAGGTGAGCGACGCCTCGGGCGCGGTATTCCAAAATGCCCGGTCGAGCGCGACCTGATAGGGAGTGGTCGACACACTTGCTGCATTATATGTGTAGACCGTATTGACGCCCCACACTCTGTTCCAGTTCGAGCTGAAGCCGATCACGCCGGTCAATCCTTCGGCGATCGCGATTTCTTCGCGTGCTTTCAGCCCTATATTTGAATGGTAAGAATCGACCTTGCCGGCACCGCCGCCGGGCATTCCCCAATCCCACACGTTTGGAACCTGGACGAAAGCGGGGTTGGTCGCTTTGGTGTTGTCGTAGAAAAATCCCAGAAAATGCGTGACCGGAAAACCGAGCAGCGCACCGTGGTTCGTGATGTCGGTAGTCACGTTCAGACCGACGGCCGGCCCCCGCACTTGCACAGGTCCCCCGAAGGAAAAGCGTGGCGGAATGACGGTGCCATTGATGTAATCGAGGTTGTTATATGTGACCTGCGTCCGCAGCGTCGTGGCGTTGTCGAAATCGTGCTCCCATCTCAAACCCGCGACATGACGGTTGAGATGCTGATGCGCCCCGAGCTGGGAGAAGCTTTGACGAGCCAGCGCGCCGGCGACGCCGTTGGCAGGCTGCTGAATGCTTGCGCAGTAGGGATTGTTCGCGATGGCGAAGGCGCATCCGAATTGAAATGGATTGAGATAATAATTCAGAATCGGCAGTGCTTGCGAGAGCTGCGAGAAGGTATTGTTGAAGATGTATTTCAGTGTGAACCGATCGGATTCGGTCGGCGTCCACGTCCCGCGAAAGTTCAATGTCTGATAGTTGTATGCACTGTGGAGCAGATGACCGTCGCCGCGTAAATCCGAGGCGAACAGAGCGAGATCGAAAGCGCCGCTCTTCTTTCCGGCGTTGACGAAGTTGTTGATATAGCCGAGGCTGCCGAACTCCGAGCCTGTCTCGACGCCGTCGATTTCGGCGCCGTTTCGGGTGCGGAAGTTGATGGCGCCGCCATAAGCGTGATTGCCGAACATCGCAGATGACGGACCACGGTGGACGTCCACGGCGCCATAAGCGTGCGGGTCGATCATGTCGGTGCGGCCGTTGCCGTCAGAGGTCACGATCGGAAAGCCGTCGTC
>PQAN01000219.1 GCA_003105285.1 Methylocystaceae bacterium | reverse complement strand
GCGGGGCGGCTTAAGCAAGCCACAACATGGCGAAAGGAGAGGTAGGCCAAGTAGAGTTGTTTTGACAGTCCAACGTAATTTCGGAGGATGGCGCCGATAGGCTAGGTCAGGTGCTATTCGGCGTGCAAATATCTGGCTCTGACTCACTTTTGATGCAGTTGCGGCGCCGAGTGGCGCTGGTTTCACGGGGAATCAGCGCCATGACGACAGCTCTGCGACCTTCAGCAATCATTTGCCGGTGTTCGGCGTCGACCGCATTTCGATTGACGGTGAGGTGACGACGCACCGCCTCTGTCGTGCGGGCGCCCCCGTGTAAAACCTGGCCCATAGCGCATCCTTCCATTCGGCGGAAAAGATTGCACCATTAAATCCCGGGATCAAACATCTAGGGCCGGCGCGATGTCGAAGCCGCGTCTGTGCACGAAATCGACGAAGCTGCCGACGGTCTGGGTTGAGCCTGTAATGCGAAAAAGAAGATATTTGCTGTCGCTCAGCGGCGCATTGACGTCGAAAGTCAGGCGGCGCACGCCGAATGAGCCGAGCGTCGCGATGCCGGTCGCGAAGGTCTCGTCGGTCGGGTCGGCCTCTTCACGACATAATTCGCCACGCCGCCATAGCCGTCGAGCGCTTGTCCATACATCGGCAACCACGGCGCCAGGCTGGCGATTGCCGCCAATCCGGTCAGCGAAAAGTGTCCGGCTGACATCTTCCGCAGCGTTACGCGCGACTACCCTCAATCGCCAAGCAGCGACCTGAGGTCTTTCATCAGCAGGAAAAGGTGATAGGGATCGGTCGGGCTTCGCTCGAATTCGAGTGTTTCATACCAAGAGCGCGCTTCGTCATCTTTGGCATGCACGAGCAGCGCGCGGATACCGGCGATATCGGCGGCTTGAGCCGTGCGGCGCAACGCATCCTTCAGCAAGGCTCTGCCCAACCCACGGCGCTGTTCGGACTGGTCGATCGCCAAGCGGGCCAGAAGCATGACCGGGATTGGGTGGCGGGCCAGCCCCTTGCTCACGCGGACGGTGGCATCGGCATGTTCGACCGCCCCAACCGTGAGGCTGTAGTAGCCGACGACATGCCGCTCTCTCCGACACGCGACATAGGTCTGGGCGCTGCCGGCCTTCTGGTTGACGAGAGCATAGCGTTTCAGAAATTGATCGAGAGGCTCTTTGCCGCAATCGAACGCGCTGACGTCGTGGGAGGCGTCGAGTTTTTGTACGGCAGAGTAGGTTGCATTCTCCGCCGTCACTCAAGAACGCTCTTTTCCGTGAGGAGCTTGGCCAGGCGGGGCTTATGCGTCACTGGACGGTCGAGTATCTCCTGGAAAGTCTGCCATTGTGCTTCGTTCACTCGGAACACACGCCGATCGAGCAGCGTCTCTTCGGCTGCCTTGATCCCCGCTTCGAGCAGAAATTCGGTGACATTCTTGTGCGAAGAGCTGGCAGCTTGCTGCAGCAGTGCTTTCAGGCTCGGCGTGGTGCGCACCTCAATGCGCTCCGACTTGGCTTCGGCGGTCGACATGACGGTTCTCCTACTGGAACTTCATATCATACGGACAATGTACGGACAAGGCGCTATTCCTGGGGCGGCTCCAAAGGCTCGCAAACCTGCTTCACAATTTCGATCACATAGCGTCTGGACCTGAGTTTTGGTACGGGAGCGGCGCTGGAGACGTCCGAGCTGCGCGCGGCGCTCGCGCGCTTCCCGATTACATGATCCCCTCGGCCTTCGCGTCGCCCTCGACGCGCTGCCCTTGCGCGGCCTGAGCCCCTACGACGCCATCGTCGAAGCCTGCCGGCTTCGCTTCCGCGTGATCATAATGACGTCGGCGGCTGCGCTGCTCGGGGCGATTCCGCTCGTGGCCGCCTTCGGCGACGGAGCGGAACTCCGCCGTCCATTGGGGATCGCAATCGTCGGCGGGCTTCTCGTCAGCCAGCTGTTGACGCTCTATACCACTCCGTCCTTTATCTGACGTTCAGTGACTTGCGCGACAGGATCGCAAGTTTCGATCACCTGCGTTTCTTCAAACGGCTCCGCCGGGAAGAGGGATTTTGAGCCAGCCGCAACCGCCAGAACTGCGGGCCGCCGATTTCTTTAGAAAATTGCCCCCGAATGGGGCATGCGCGTGGAGGGCTTCGTCTCAGCTTTACGGTGAGTTTCTGCGCGGGAAAGTCTTCCTCCCCCGCGCTCCATAGCGTGCGCCATCCGCTTCACCGGGCGCGATCGACGAGGGCGCGCAAGCCCATGTCGAAAAGTACGCGGCGGATCGGCAGGTAACGGCGTCGGGCCAGCTCCTTCACGGTGCGTCCGCCGGCGCTGGCGCGACCTGGAAGCAGAGGATATCCGTGCCGGGACAGGCGCGTCCATATCCGCCCGAGCTGCGCGTGACGGCGTTGACGTTCCTGATGCGCTCGGCGCGTTCTACGTACGGGACGATCTCGGTGTTCTTGATCTCCGAAGAACGACGTCCCCGGTCCCGGGAGCCGCCCTCTGGCGGCCCCGGTTTCCGGGCGGATTTTCGATCTGCGGAAGAACTTGGAGTGGGCCCTTCGGGCCGGATAGAGGTCAGGCTGCTGATTTGACCGCCTGCAGGGGAATCGACTGAAGGTGTTATGCAGCGATGTATCGGGCAAGGGTTTTTTCGTCCCAAGCGGCGACTTTGCGGCGCATTCGTAAGGAGTCCTTGCTCTTGCCAGTTCGCAGCACGTTCACGGCAATTGCGATGTAGGTGATGTCGGCGAACAGACAAGCAAGTCAAAGGCTTCGTCGTGCTTCCGAAGCGATGGGTCGTCGAACGGACGTTCGATTGGATCAACCGCGCCCGCCGCCTCGCCAAGGACTCAGAGACGACCATAAAGTTCTCGCTGGCGTGGCTGCTCGTCGCCTTCGCTTTCCTACTCATTGCATAGGTCGGCCAGGCTTGCATCTCAGAGAGCATGAATTTCGAGTCGGGCCCTAAGGTTTGATCGCCGTCATCCGATCGCGAAAGAGGTCGCCGCCTTCCATCTTCCATGGCAGGCCGAAGCGCTTGAACTTCGTCAGATCCTCGGCGTAATCGCCGAACCGGGAGGAAACGAACACGACGTTCCATTTGTTCGCGCATGTCCTGGCGATGGTTTTCAGCCCCGCCGTCTCCGCTTGGCAGTTCGGACACCAATGCGCCCAAAGCGTGACGAGCGTCGGCTTGCCGTTCGCCAGGAGCGCGGCGAGATCGTATGTCGCGCCGCTCTCGTCGACGAGTTCGATTTGACGCAACGACGCCTTCATCTGGTCTTCGCTGACTGCACGGGGAACGGATTGCCCGATGATTTCTCCGTTTGACGGCAAAGCGCCAACGGTGGCCACCAAGGCGATACAGAAGAGCGGCAGGAATCTCGTTGACGGCCTCTGATTCTGTGAAATATTCCGTAT
>PQAN01000218.1 GCA_003105285.1 Methylocystaceae bacterium | reverse complement strand
ACATATGTTTACGCTCTGAAATCGACATGTGTCGGAGCCCCTATCGTTCCGATTATCGTCGCTCCCACTCGTTCAAAACAGGTGGGACCAGAACAGCGCTTACCGAGCACGAACATGGCCCGCAAGAACGGACGCGCCCCGAGAGGCGAGAGGTTGCGCGCCAGCGTTCCGCACGGGCACTGGAAAACCACGACCTTCGTCGCCGGACTGCGGCTCACCGGCCTGACGGCGCCGATGGTTCTCGACGGGCCGATCAACGGCGTCTGGTTTCAGGCCTATGTCGACCAGGTTCTCGTCCCGACGCTCGCGCCGGGAGACATCGTCGTAATGGACAATCTCGGCAGCCACAAAGGCGCTGGCGTGCGCAAGGCGATCGAGGCCGCCGGCGCGACGCTGCTTTACCTGCCGCCCTACAGTCCCGACTTCAACCCGATCGAGAAGGCGCTCTCGAAGCTCAAGGCGCTCCTGCGAAAGGCCGCCGAGCGCAGCGTCGACGCTCTGTGGAACAGGATCGGCGCCTTGCTCAACGCGTTCACGCCAACCGAATGCGCCAACTTCTTTGTCGCGGCAGGCTATGAGCCGCTTTGAGAAGAAACCGCTCTAGAATGGCGTCGATCGCGCTCGGCAGCGCCGACACCTCGGCCCGCAACTCCTCGAACGCCGCTGCGGCGGAATCGCCCTCGTCCTCGATGTCATCGCGCTGCTCGTCCACGCTGATCCTCTCCTATCGCTCCAGGCGAACTGGTGATGCACGAAGTCCAATGTGAATCGGCATGGAATAAGGGCTCTGACTCATTTTTGATGCAGTCACGGCGCCGACTTGCGCTGGTTTCACAGGGGAATCAGCGCCATGACCACAGCTCTGCGACCTTCAGCGATTGTTCCGCGCGGCTTGCGGGCTCAGCGGGTTTCGTTCGACGGCGAGACCACGACCATTGAAGCGACGGCGATTGCGGCGTTCGGGCAATGTCCGGACTGCGGCTCACTCTCGGCGCGCGTTCACAGTCATTATCGACGACGCCTCGCCGACTTGCCCCTGTCCGGACGCGTGGTCCGCATCTCTCTGACGGCGCGGCGGTTCCGGTGCATGACGCCGACTTGTGGCCGATCGATTTTCACCGAGCGCTTCGGTGACGACATTCTCGCCGCGCATGCTCGTCGCACGGCGCGCCTCGAAGGCCTCGTCCATCATCTCGCCCTGGCGCTCGGCGGCCGGCCGGCGGCAGGTCTCGCCCGGCGCCTCATGATGCCGGTCAGCAACGACACGCTACTCCGGGTCGTGCGCCGGAAAGGCAGGCTGGAGGCGCTGGCGCCGAACGTCATCGGCATCGACGACTGGGCATGGAAGCGCAATCAGCGCTATGGGGCGATCATTTGCGACCTCGAGCGCCATCGTCCGATCAAGCTGCTTCCCGATCGGGAGCCCGCGACCGCACGGGAATGGCTCGCCGGACAGCCGCAAATCGTCATCGTCGCGCGTGATCGCGGTGGCGGCTTCGCGCTCGCCGCCAGCAAGGCGCTCCCCGGGGCGCTCCAGGTCGCCGATCGCTGGCATCTGATGGAAAACGCCAGCGCCGCCTTTCTCGCCGCCGTGCGCAAGTCGATGAGCGGCATCCGATCCGCGCTCGGCGCGACGTTCGTCGACCCGGCGCTGCTCACCGCCGCGGAGAAGCTGCAATACGAGGGCTATCTGCGGCGCGAAGAAGCCAACGCAGTCATTCTCGCACGGTCCGCGGGCGGCGCCGCCATCAAGGAGATCATGCGGGAGACGGGGCACAGTCGGGGGCTGGTGCGTAAAATCCTGCGCGGTCAGCGCTCGGATATTTTCCGCACGCGTGAGAGTTCCCTTGAGCGGCATCTGCCGTGGCTCGATGCGCAATGGGCTGCCGGCTGTCGCAATGGCGCCGAACTATGGCGGCGCCTTCGGACTTCGGGCTTTCGCGGATCCCTGCGCGTCGTCTCCGAATGGGCCGGCCGGCGGCGACGCGCCGAAAAGATGGACGCGGCGGGCTTGCGCCGAACGCCGTCGGCGAGGACGATCGCAAGGCTGATGACGACCGGCCGGGACGCGCTGTCGAAGGCCGAGACGCTGACGATTGTCGCCATCGAGAACAACGTCCCCGAGCTTGTCGACGCGCGCGCCGCTGTCGAGGAATTCCACACGATGATCCGCAAGAAGGCCGGGGACGCCCTCGACGGTTGGATCGAACGCGCAAAGGCGGGACTTCTGGCGTCCTTCGCCTGCGGCGTCATCAAAGACCGCACCGCCGTCGCGGCGGCGATCACGAACCCGTGGTCGAACGGACAGACCGAGGGCCAGATCACCCGGCTGAAGCTGATCAAGCGTCAGATGTACGGGCGCGCAAAACTCGATCTTCTGGAGGCACGGCTCATCGGAGCCGACTGACGACAAACTGCACCAAAATTGCGTCAGAGCCCTTATTCCATGCCGATTCACACCGTTGGACGATGTTGTCTTTGATGGCGGGCCCGGGCGTTCCCCGCACGCGCGGGGATGAACCGAACGAGAACCGCCCGAAGCTGCAATCACGCGGGCGTTCGTCGCGAACGCCAACCTTGAGAAGCGGCAGGCCGGGTGTCAGGTGCGGCTTGAAGCAAGCCGGGAAGACCGCGATCAGCTCGTCGAGCAGCGCGCGCACGTCTTCATGTCCTGACGTCTTCCGCCGGGCGGCCGCGGCCGCGGCGTCACGAGGAGCGCCCTCGTTCGAAGAACTGTTTGATTCGGCGACATCGGAAACACGCATGATTGGAGACACTCGGCGACATCTATATGGAGTTCTCCTGTTTTGCCCGCGACTTCTCGTGTCGGCAAGACACTTCACCATCCCGGCCCGCTCGTCGACCAGGAATAATCATTGGCGGGCCGCGCCAAAAAAGGACGATTTTCGCCAGAAATAGCAATGTTATCGGGTGATTATGCGTGCGCTGATCCGTTCCACGTCGTAGGGCATCAGACCGCGTTTTGCATTCACCGGGTAGAGGTTGGCCGATTTGGGCAGAAACAGGCCCGGCATGTCGTCGAGGGCCAGCCATGGCCCTTTGTGCCCGCGCTCGTCGAGCCATGCCCGGCAGTCCTTTTCGCGACTTCCAGCCTCGTCGGCGTGCCGCAGGAGCGGGGTCGCGTCGATGAAACGCGCCGCCAGGTCTTCGCCGCCGCCAGCGCTCACAAGCTCGCGCAGCTCGTCGAGATCGTGCTCAAACCGCCAGCCTGTGCTGAACACAACGCTGATTTCGTCGTGACGGCGCAAAAGCTCCCACAAGCGCTCAACGCACGAGAACGCATGGCTATCGTTCGGATGCGGATGCAAAACGCCATCGAAGTCCAGGAACAAAATCACCAACCCGGCCCTCCCGGCGCCCAATCGTAATCGCGCGGCGGCTGGAGAAGTCCGCGCGCGTCGGCCGCAATTTCATGCATCATCGCGAGCGCCTGTTCCCCGCGGTCAATCTCTCCCGGATCGGAAATCGCGGCTTCGACCTGCCTTTTCAGGTCGACCAGCCGCAAGCGCAGACCCT
>PQAN01000217.1 GCA_003105285.1 Methylocystaceae bacterium | reverse complement strand
TCGACGAGAAACTCGTCCGGGCTGCTGTGCCTGCCCGTCGTCCAGCGAAGCGCGGTGGTGACGCGCGGCAGAAGCTGCGTGACGAAACGCCTGCCGTTCGCGGCCCTTTCCGTCTCGTCGCGTCCGTCGATGTGGAGCAGAATGAATCTGCCGGTGGGATAGCCCTGCTTTCCGTAGGCTGCGAGAATATTGCCTTGAATATCAGCGAGGTCGAGCGCGACAGCCATAATGTGCCCCTAAATTCCGATAGCGCCGGGTTTTTGCGTGGGTCCGTCGATGTCCTTCGGCTTGTTCGCGTCGACGAACAGCTTGAACGTGTCGTAGAGTCCTTGCGCCGAAGCGGCGTCCTTGCCGACCGAAGCGAATTGATTGTCGATGGCGAAGCGCGTGAACGCGCGCCGCAGATGAAGCGATTTCAACACCTCCGGCAGAGTCGAGTTCGGCGCCGCGGGAAAAGGCTTCTTTCCCAATTCGAGAACGTAATAGAAAACGGCCGCGCCGCCGGCCGCCAGGCCGCCGAGAAGCGCGAGCAGCAGCCATAGGCCGCGCAGGAAATCCGGAAAGAGCCACCAATAGAGCAGCGCGAAGACCACGAAGGCGACGCCTGCGAACAGCGCGCCGGTCTTTTGCAGCGACAGGCTCGGCAGCTTGTCGACGGGAACGCCGTCCAGCCAATAGTCGTGGAACGGCATCGTCGTTTCGAGCTGGCAATCGGCGATATATCTGGCGAAGGACGCCCCGTCGGTCACGCGGCTCTCGAAGCCGACGCAATATTGAAAAATGCTCTTCAATTCCTCCTGCGACGTCTCCCACAGCTTTCGCAGATAGGAGTCGCGCTGGCTGTCGTCGCCGCTGTCGGCGTCGAAGTCCGACGAGAAGAACAGAAACGGATTCGACAGGTGGTCCTGAGGTTGCGCGACGACCGGATCGAGTTGTTTCCGATATTTGTCGAGAAATTCGAACGGCAGCAATTCGCCGAGCGACACGAGAAGCGTGTTCGGCTGCTCGCGGCCGTTGTAGGCGACGTCGTCGACGATGACGAAACGCGCGAAATGATTGCGCGTATTTCTCGCGAAGAGGCTGCGTTCGCCGCGCGGCAGCAGCGAGAGCGTCTTGCGCAGCGCGTGGATGGGCGATGTCCCGGCGCCGTCGTCGCCGATCGTATCGGTGCGAATGGGAATGAGCGTGGTGAGAAAATAGGCTCCGCTATCGAAGGTCGGCATGACGGCCTCTCCCGGGATTTTTTTGTAATTTCAGCGCAGTTTATGGGCGAGTTCGCCGGCGGTCCGCAGATACTCCTTGCGGTTCTTCTCGGCGTTTTCCGTGTCGTTGCTCGCGACAGGCGCGACGCCCTGATAGCCGAGATCGTTCTGTATCGCGACGAGCTTCTCGACATAGAGCTTGCGGAATTCTTCCGGCGTGAGCGCGCCGTGGCGCTCGGCGAGTTCGAGAAGCGCGCGGCGCACGCGCAAAGCCGCCTTCACGTCGGTCTGCGCGGCGCCCGGAACCGAATTATAATAGTAATTCGTATCGATCTGATTGGCGCGAATATAGTTCTTGAACGGGGTGATCGGCACCGAATGCGGATATTTCGTGCTCGTGTACCACAGCAGATCGAGGCCGTTCGGCAATCCGTCGGCGAACGCGTCGATATATTGATCCCATGTGCCGTTGAAATTGCTGCAGAACAGCAGATAGTCGTTTTGCAGCTTCTGCTTGCCCTGCCCGATGTCAGGCCATTTGTCGCGCTTCACGATCGCCCAGCGCGCGAAGTGAATGAAGGAGAGGCCGAGCAGACCGCCGAGCGACGACGGAATGGATCTGGAAATCATGAAGCTGAACAGATTGAACCATGTCCGCCACGGCTTCATCGGCGTGATGACGTTCATTCCATAGGCTTTGCCCGTGACGTTCGACATGATTTGCGCCTCGAAAAAAACAATCCACTAAGCAACCGCTAACGGATAACGGCAATCCGCGAAAAAGACAATATGCCGCAGCCGGCGTCCGAAACGGACGCTCACGGGTGATCGGTGATTTCGGCATGTCCGGCGATGCGGAGAATCGTCGGAAACTCGGCGCGCATGCGGCGCTCGATCTCGTCGACCGCCGCATGCGTCGATTCGACGGAGGCCAGCGGATCGACGCAGCAATGATAGTTGACGACCAGCCCGTCGGGCGTCGCGCGCGCCCGCACGTCGTGAATATTCGTCACCTTGCCGTGATGGCGCGAATGACGAGCGAGCGCCTGCTCGATCATGCGCGCGGTCTCGGGCTCCGCGTCCTGGCCGATCAGCAGATGCGGCTCCAGGGGCTCGATATGCGTCTCGATCTCGATCGCCTCGCCGAACTCTTCGCGGATCGCCTGCTCGAGGCTCGTCGCGACCGCGTGGGCGCGCCCATGCGGCATGGCGGCGTCCACTTCGAGGTCGAGCGTGATCGACAGACGCTCGCCGACCTGCTGCGCGATGATGTGGTGAACCTGCAGGCGCCGGCGCGCCGCGACGAGGAGAATGCGCTCGAGCGCGGTCTCGTCGTCGAGCGCGATCGGATTGGTGGTGAGCGTGATCTGCGCGCCCGGAATCTCCTTCTTTATCGACGCGCCGACCTCCTCCTTGATGCGCGCCGCGCGCTCGAGCGGCAGCGTCCGCGAAACGCCGATCGCCACCTCGCCCATCACCTGCGGCCCGGCGGTGCGCAGCCGCAGACTCTGAATCGAGATGACGCCGGGCGTCCGGCGGATGATGTCCTCCACACGCGGCACGAGCTCCTGCGGGGCGGCGTCGAGCAGAGTGGCGATGGTGCGCCGGCCGAGCCGAAAACCGGCGACGCCGATGAAGACGGCGACGCCGAGCGCCGCCAGCGCGTCTCCCTGCGCAAAGCCCGCGCGCGTCGCGACGAGACCGACGAGAACGAGCGCCGAGGAGACGAGATCGCTGGCGAAATGCAGAGCGTCCGCCGCTAGCGCGTCGCTCTGCGTCTCCTCGGCGATCGCGCCGAGCTGACGCGAGCGTACGAGATCGATGACGATCGAGAGGACCAGCACCGCGAAGACCGGCCAGCCGGCGTCGATCGTCACATCCGTTTCGCCCAGGCGCTGCGCCGCCTCGCCGGCGACGATGAGCGCGAGGCCGAACAGAAAGCCGGTTTCGATCAACGCCGCGAGAGATTCGAATTTTCCATGGCCGTAATGATGGCGCTCGTCCGCCGGCTTGCCGGACTGGCGCACGGCGAAATAAGTCAGCAGCGTGGCGACGACGTCGGCGGCGGAATGGCCGGCCTCGGAGATCAGAGCGAGCGAGCCGGACCACAGCCCGGCCGCGAGCTTGGCGAGGGTCAGGGCCGCGCTGGCGGCGATCGACGCCTTGGCGGCCGTCGTCTTGCGCGTCGCTGCGTCCTGATCGAGGCTGCCGAATTCTTGCATGGTCGGTGTGGGGGCGGAGGAGGCTCGCGTCTATCGTCCTTTCGGCTTAGCAAGCCCGCGCTCCGGCGGCAATTCCCCTCGGCGCTCCGCCGGCGGCGCCTGCCCTGGAACCTGCGCTCGCCGCGTGCGTTGGACGCCCGGCGGCGGTAGACTTCTCCGAACGGCAACTCGAAGAGGCCAGGAAAGAAGAGGCCAGGAAAAATGCAATATCTCCACACGATGATTCGCGTCGGCGATCTCGACCGCTCGCTGAATTTCTTCTGCGACACGCTCGGTCTCGTCGAGGTCCGCCGCTCGGTGAACGAGAAGGGACGCTACACGCTCGTCTATCTCGCCGCGCCGGAGGATCTGCCGGCCGCGCGGGGCGCCGGGGCGCCGCTGATCGAATTGACCCATAACTGGGACGAGAGCGAATATGCGGGCGGCCGCAATTTCGGCCATCTGGCCTTCGCCGTCGACGACATCTACGGCGTCTGCGCGCGTCTGCGCGCCGAAGGCGTCGTCATCAACCGTCCGCCGCGCGACGGCTACATGGCCTTCGTCCGCTCGCCGGACGACATCTCGATCGAGCTTCTGCAGAAGGGCGCGCCGCTGCCGCCGGCCGAGCCATGGCTCTCCATGCCCAATGTCGGCGTCTGGTGAGGCGCCGGGACAGGAGAGCCGGGGCCGGGCCGGAGCAGGGCTTCGCTCTCACTAGAGCCTTGTTTCGACGCGTTTCCGACGCCGAACCGGCATCCGCTTCGGCTGGAAACGCTCTAGTAGTAATATCGGCGACGATAGTAGCGCGGACGCCAATACCGGCGCCGATACACGGGATAGTAGTGGCGGCGCCAATAATGGCGACGCGGACGCCAATAGCGCCGGCGGTAGCCCCAGTAGCTCTTCTCGATCTCGACCCGCTCCATGTCCTCTTGCGTCGCCACGGCGGATTCGGGCGCGGCGTGCGGCGTCCCCGTCGGCGGCTCCAGCGGCGCGAGCGTCGTCAGAGCCAGAGACGGCGTGGTCGATGCGGCGACGGCCGCCGCGGCGCCCGCGCCAGCGAATATGAATTTCAAGAATGCGCGTCGTTGCATTGCGGGATCTCCCCTTCGCAGTGGGCGGTGGGCGCCTCGCGCGAACCTGACCACGGCCTTCATATGATTGGCCGACGACCGACACAGACAAGTCGTCGACGGAACGGTCCATGTCCGCCCCCGAGACATTTGCCGTGAAACTTTTTTTTCTTTCTCGCGTTTAGCTTTCGTGGCGCGGCCCGTGGTTCGCGGGTGCGAGAGAATGGGTGAGAGAAAAATCATCGATGTTTTGCATTGTCGGAGAATTTTTTTGCGAAAATGGAATGGTTGCAGAGCGATTTCGATGAAAACGGCGCCATTGCCACGCTTACGCCGTTTTAACTCGCTAGTTCGTGCGGCGATTTCGAAGCACATATCGTGGAGGGGCCTCGGTTTTGCATGGGCGCGTGATCTCGTCGCGGCGGCGCGTGGTCGAAGGACGGTCGAGACGCTTTTCGCTTCGTCTCACGAACGGACCGCAGGGCGAGGGCAAGCACGGATTTTGCGCATGTCTTTGGATGACAGGGCTCCAGCAATTCGTTCGACGTTCGGGGAGAATCTCATGCTCGTCACCGATCTGATCCATTCATGTTCGAACGACAAAGTCGCGCAGGCGGCCGTGACCTGCATCGGCGGTCCTTTCGCCGAGCGGGTGCGCGCGGCGGCGGGCGAATGCGGAGTGAGCGTCGGGCGGTTCGTGGCGATCGTCGTGCGCGACTTCGCCCTGCGCGCCGACGATGACACGCGGGGGACGCTGGCGCGCAGGATCGCCGGTTCGGATCAGCCGATCCTGAACGGATTGCGACATGTCGTCGAGGCGGCGCTGGAGGACGGCGCTATCTTCTTCGACGACGGCGCGTCCGATTTCGGTTCGCAGTTCATCGGTCGCGGCCTGTCGTGCGACGGAATGGGTCGTCTTCATCGCGCCCGGCTGCAGGCGTTCTAAAGCGAGGGTGTGGGCAAGAATTCGCCGACGCGCTTGCCTTGCGTCGCCTGCGGCGGGAAAATGCCGCCCTCGTCGTGTCGTCAGGGCGGACCGTGCCGCATTTGCTCGATGAAGCTCAAATTGTCTCGATTCTGACGACATACGGCTATTGGGCCGTGTTCGTCGTCGTCGCTCTGGAGAGTTCCGGGATTCCCGTTCCGGGCGAGACCATGCTGGTCGGCGCGGCGATCTATTCCGGCCAGTCCGGCAATATGGAGATCGAGCGCATCATCGCGGCGGCGGCGGCCGGCGCGATCGTCGGCGACAATATCGGATTTTGGGTCGGCCGCGAATTCGGCGTCAAATTGTTGATGCGCTACGGCGACTATATCGGTATCGGTCCTCCGCAGTTGCGCTTGGGGCAGTATCTCTTCATGCGCTGGGGCGGGGCGATCGTCTTCTTCGGCCGCTTCATCGCTCTGCTGCGCATATTGGCGGCGGTGCTCGCGGGCGCCAATCGGCTCGATCCGCTGAAATTTCTGTTTTACAACGCGGCCGGCGGCATCGTCTGGTCGCTCGTCTTCGGCCTCGGCGGCTATGTGTTCGGAGTCGCGATCAAGCAGGTCGCGGGGCCGCTCGGCTGGCTGGCGCTCGGCGCGGCGGTGATCGGCGCCGTGGCGCTCTGGCGCTACTGGAAGATCCATGAGGAGCGCTTGACGAAAGAGGCCGAGGCGCATTTCGCCGAGCCGCGCAAGAGCCGACGCTGACGCGGCGCGTCGGCCGAAGCGAAGAGGCTCTCTCTCTCGAGAGAGAGGCCGAGCGAGTGACGGGGTCGATCAGCGCTGAACGCGCCCCGCCTCCCAGCCGATGATCGCCTGCTTGCGGATCAGTCCCCAATGATAGCCGGTGAGCGCGCCGCCGGCGCCGAGCACGCGGTGGCAGGGGACGACGAAGGAGACGGGGTTGCGTCCGACGGCCGCGCCGACGGCGCGCGCCGCCCCCGGCCGTCCGAGCCGGCGGGCGATCGCGCCATAGGTCGTCGCGTGGCCCATTTCGATCGTCAGCAGGCTCTCCCAGACCGAGACGTCGAATTCCGCGCCGATGAGGACGAGGCGCAGCGGCCGGTCCGGCCTCCATTGCTCGGGATCGAACACGCGCCGGGCGTAAGGCGCGGTCGCGCTCTCGTCCGGCGCAAAGCGCGCGTTGGGCCAGCGGCCCTGCAGATCGGCGAGCGCCGCGTCGCGGTCGCCGTCGACGAATCCGAGCCCGGCGAGGCCGCGTGGCGCGACGGCGAGCACGGCCTCTCCGAAGGGGGTGGCGTGAAAGCCGTGGCGCAATTCGAGACCCGCTCCGCCGCGCTTGAATTCGCCCGGCGTCACCGCCTCATGGGTGACGAAGAGATCGTGCAGCCGCGACGGCCCGGAGAGGCCGAGCTCCAGGGACGCCTCCAGCAGGGGCGTTTGCTCGCGCAGCAGGTCGCGGGCGTGGCGCAGCGTCAGCGCCTCGAGGAAAGCCTTGGGCGTGAGCCCCGCCCAGCGCCGGAACAGCGCGCGCAAATGCTGGTCCGAGAGGCCGATGGCGCGCGCCACCGCCTCGATGGACGGCTGGTCGCGCCAATGCGCCTGAAGGAAAGCGATCGCCTCCGCGACCTTGGCGTAGTCCTCGGCGGAAGATCCGCGCTCGGGAGCGAGCGAGGCGGCGTCGGTCGTCGAACGGGCGGTCTGGTCGCGCATGGGGCGGATGATGCTCCGCGCCGACGGTCGGCGCCACCCGAAAACGCGTCTTCTTGTTTCGACGCGTTTCCGACGCCGAACCGGTTTCCACTTCGGCTGGAAACGCTCCAAGTCCGCAAACTCCTCGACGCCTCATGCTTTCGCAGGGCCGAGTTTGTAAATCCAGTATCCCTTGTGTTGATAGACGAGTTGCAGATGATCGAGGCGCAAGGGATTCGACGTCGAGAATGGCAGGAGCCGCGTGAGCAGGAGATCGGAATTCGACTTGCGCAGCAGATAATGGAGCCGGAGGGCGTTGCCCATCGGCTCGACGGCATAGGCGCCTTCGATTTTCTCTTCCTGCATCCATTGGCGCACGGTCTTCATCACGCTGTGAGAGTGCCCGGCGCTCGGGAAATCGCGATAGGCGATAGAGACGATATCCGGACGCACAGCGGCCGCTTTCGATATGTCGGACAAATGGACCGCGACATAGGCCGTCTTGCCACCAGATATCTCGGTGAGAACGGCGGCTCCGCGCTCTTCATCGAGCAGCAGAGCGTCGATGAACTTCGCGAAAACATCGCCATCGCCGACCGGAACGCCGGCGCCCCATAAGGTCCGCTGCCTGTCGCTTGCGAAATCTCCCGAGCTCCACGCCGCCGGCGTCAGCAGGCCACGGGCGAGCGGATCATCGAGAGGCGCCTGTCGTTGCGCGACGCTACGAATTCTTCGCGACAGATCCCACCACGACAGCACGACGGCGTCGCTCGGCACATGCTCCCGTATCGCCGTCAAGACTTTCGATGTCTCCGCCGCGCACATATCCGAGAAGAATACGGGTTCGGTCACCGCATTTTGCCAGTCGAGAGGCACGAGACGTCCGTCGGCGTCCCGCATCACAATCGCGGTCGCAACCGCCGTCCTGGCGCCGGGCGTCTTCCATTCGAGACGCTCGAGCTGCGCCAGTTCGACACCCGGCGGCTTCAGATCGGGAAGCGCGTCTGGAGATGCGTGCGACATGCGGAATTCATATGGAGCCTCGGCCGGCTGGAAGGCCGAGTTCGCGGCCAGCGCAACGATTGCGGCGCCGGCGACCATCAGTGTTCCAGACAATAGTCGCATCATCTCGGCGTCTCCGTCTCCTGTAGGAACACATTATCCATGACCAGCCGATCTCCTCGGGCGAGGGCGCTCGCGGTGGAGCGAGCGTTGATGGTTCTCGTCGAGGATCATCGCGCTAGTCTCGACGTCGACGCGATCTCGCCAGCAAGACGACGCCCGCCAGCAGGATGAGGCCGCCCGCGCCGCCCACCATGGCGCGCTGGAGCGGCGTATCCAAGTGCAGCAGGTCTCCGCTCTTTTTCGGCGGCTGAAGCTCCTTCAGCTTGGCCTTGATTTCGGCGAACTCACGCAGCCGCGCATCTTCGTCGTTGATGCGCACGGCGCTCTTGACCAGTTGAGACCACCCCTCCGAGTAGGTGTAGCCGCCGGGGTTTACATGCGCGAGCGCTTTATAGTGCTTGATCTTGTGGTGCTCCCACATCTCGGCGAACTCATACTCGACCGCCGAAGGATTGTTCCCCTTTTGCCAGAACAGATTGAAGAAGTTGCCAGGGCCGCTCTCCTTCTCGGGCGCGGGAGGAGCGGGACGATTGGTCTTCTGACCCGGCAACAGCCCGTCTTCGTACAGCTTGTTCAAGACGAGCTTGGCGTCCTCGGTGATCTTGATGCCGGCGATCGTGCCTTTGTCGACGAAGTCGAGATAGGCGCGGCTGAAGCTGTCCGAGTGGCAGTTCGAGCACGTGCCGACCCAGGCCTCTTTGCGGCCCTCGAACCAAGGATGCTTGAGATTCTCCGCGATCTTCGTCGTCGGCTCGAACGCCCAGCGGACCTTGCGGACCAGATTGTGGCTGAACTTGCCCTGATATTCCATATGGCAGAACTGGCACGTCGGCGCGTTCATGCCGCCTTTTTCCAAGGCGTCCGCAAGCTGCGCGTTCCAATCCCATGTGTCGCCGCGGGTCTGAAAAATAGTCCCGTGTTTCGACAACATATAGCCTTCGAATTCATTGTGGTCGACGCCGTTATGACACATCGCGCAAGTCTGCGGCTTGCGGGCTTCGACCGCCGAGAACTCATGGCGCGTGTGGCAGCTGTTGCAGGTATTTTGAGTGGTGTGACAGAAGGTGCAACCCTCCGCGACCTCGCGCTGTTCCATGGCGGCCCATATGGCCGTCTCGACATTCGCCTTGTACGACAGAGCATGAGACGGGCGGCCTTTGGGCCACTGGCCCTGCGGCCATGTGAAAGTGTCGCGTTCCGATTCGCGTTCCGCGAATTGCTTGACGTGGCACTGCCCACAGGCCGCCGCGTCCGGCATCTTCAACTCGGTCTTGTGCTGGCCGTGGTCCTTGTTCACGCCGATGTGACAGTCGATACAGCCGACCTCTTTGAGCGGTTCTCCGTTTCCGAGCAGGCCCATGGATCTG
>PQAN01000216.1 GCA_003105285.1 Methylocystaceae bacterium | reverse complement strand
CGTCACTTCGCGGCGCTCTCGACCTGCGGGCGCAGTTCCGTCTCCAGCGCATTGCGAAGGTCATGGGCCTTTGCGTCGCGCGCCGTGAGGGGCGCGAGACCAAAGCGCGTCTCGATCGTTTTGAGAATCGAGGTCGTGTCGTAGACCGTGTGGTCGACGAAGCTCTTCTTCGCCAGAGGCGAAATGATCAACGTCGGCACGCGCGCCCCGGGACCGAAGCGATCGATCGCGGGCGGCGCGACATGATCCCAGGCGCCGCCGTTCTCGTCGGCCGTGACGATGATCAGCATGTCCTTCCAGTTCGGGCTCGCGCGCAGCCTCGCGACGACATCGGCGACATGCTCGTCGCCGCTCTTGAGATCGGCATACAGCGGGTGCTGATTGAACTTGCCCACCGGCTTGTAGAAAGAGACGGCCGGCAAGGAGCCCGCCGCCGCCGCGTCGAAGAACTCGCTCGCATCCTTCAGATGGAGCTTGCGCGCCTCGGTTCCAGGCGCGAACGCCGCGAAATAGACGAAGGGCTGGTGATGGGTCTGGAAATAATCGGGCGCCTCGCGCTGCTTGATCCGGCCTTCCTGCATGTCGTTCCAACCGCCCGCGTACCAGGCCCAGGACACGCCCTTCTCGGAAAGGCGATCACCGATCGTCGGCGCGGCCTGAGGCGGCAGAGCGGTTTCCGGATCGGCGACGTCGCGCGGCGAAATCGGATAGGCGGGCTGAAGCGTTCCGGTCGCGAACCCGTCCGGAGTCACCTTCCCGGGCTTGCGCCAGGCCGGCGGTCCGTCGAGCGCGCTCTTGGGCGAATTCTCGGCCTTGGCGAGAAGGCCGGTGCGCTCGTCGAGCTCGGCGATCAATTTCTGCGGGGCGGAGGGGAAGACCGGCGCGCAGCCGCAGATCAAGAAGAAATGGTTGATGAACGACCCGCCGAAGGCCGCGTGGAAGAAATGGTCGGCGAGCGTGAACTCTTCCGCGAGCTTCCACTGCTGGAGGTTGCGGCCGTCGTAATAGCCCATGGCGAGGCCGCCGGCGTTGGAGACCGCGGCGAAGCGGTCCATTTTTCCGCCGTCGATCTGCTCCTTCTCCTGATAGAAATCGTGCGTGAGGTCGCCGGTCTTCTCCGCGTTCGGAACGAAGGCGTCGATAGCGAAAGGCGCATTGGGCAGAGCTTCCGGGAAACGCTCGTCGATATGCTTCTCGAAGCGCACGCGGGGCAATCTCGGCAACGGCCGGCCGTCGAAATCGACCTGCGCGAATCGGTCCGCGCCGAGAGCGAGGCCGTCGGCGCCCGGAAACAGACCGAACACATTGTCGAAGCTGCGATTTTCGGTGAAGATGACGACGATGTGCTCGATCTTGGCGAAAGGATTTGCGGCCTCCTGAGCGCGCGCTGCGCATGGGGCGCAGGACGGGGCGCAGAGCAGGACGGACGAGGCGGCGAGCGCACGAAGAAAACTGTCATTCATCATTTCAGAGGCCGTTCGAAGAGGGATTGCTCGGCGGCAATCCGCATGATTTCTGCGCGATTGCCGAGGCTTCCGCCGGAGTTTTCATATGGACTCCGGCCGCGCCTGGGAAGCGTACCCGTCTGGTGTTACATTATCATATCGATGTCGCCGGCCAGGAACGTCTCGTGATCGAGCCGCTTCTCCCGAGGGCGAGGACGAAAGCACGGTCGATTGCCAGATCCCCGACGCGATCATGCGGTCCGGCTGTCCCGCCGCCTCGACCCGGCGCAACGCTCACCGGCGCGCTCGTGACGGGGGGCGATCGGATCATACAGTCACGGACGACGCCGATCCTACGCTCGTGCGTCGATCTTTCTCGGGCGGCCCGCCGATCATTCCCGATGTGAACGAGACTATTTCCGCAGGACGCGAAAGCCGCGTCGCCTTATGACCGTCGCGTCGACCACTTCTCGTCTCGTTCCGGTCATGCGCGCCAGCCTCGTCCTGCTCTCGAAATTCGCTTTCGTCCTCGCCGCCGCGCCCGTCGTCGGCGCGTCCGTCGTTCCGGTTCGCGCGGGCGATATCGAGCGCGGGCGATATCTCGTCGAGGCGCTCGCCGCCTGCGACAATTGCCATACGCCGCGCGGCGCCGGAGGTTATGATCCCGCTGCGCGGTTTTCCGGCGGATCACAGACCTTTTCGGACAAGACCTATGTCGTGCGCGGTTCGAACATCTCGCCGGACGAGGAGACGGGAGTAGGCGCCTGGACCGACGCGGAACTGCGCGCGGCCATCGTCGACGGCGTCGGCCGGGAAGGACGTCTCGCGCCCGTCATGCCTTCGGATTCGTACAAGCCGCTCACGAAGAGCGATCTCGACGCGATCATCGCTTTTCTGCGTTCGGCGAATCCCGTTCGCGCGTCCCTCGCGATGCCGCAACAACGACGCGGCGAATGGTCTCCGCATCCGGTCCCCGGGGCAGAGACCGCGTTCGACGAAGCCGCGCTCGGCGACAAGTCGAAGCACGGCCTCTATGTCGCTTCGCTCGCGCGCTGCATGTCCTGTCACAGCGGCGAGGTCGACGGCGCGCCCGATCACGAAAATCGCTTCGGCGCCGGCGGAAAGGTTTTCCGTAACGCCGCCGGCGTCGCCGTCGGCTCCAACATCACCTCACATCCGTCAAAGGGCGTCGGCGCATGGTCGGACGATGAATTGAAACGCGCGATCACGCAGGGCGTCTCGCGCGACGGGACGCAGCTCAGGCCGCCGATGTCGACGCTGTCCAAGGCGCATTTCTCCAAGATGTCGCCTGACGATCTCGACGCGCTCGTCGCCTGGATGCGGACCATCCGACCAAAGGAATGAGCTAGCGGGGCTTCGACGCCGCCTCGTGAATCGCCTCGGCGAGCTCGCCTTCGAAAAGCAGCGCAGAGCCATAATGCGTCTCGATGTCGAAAGGGCGCCTCTGGTTCATGTCGAGAGACGCGCTATGCATGGCGATGAGGCGACCGTTCTCGGTGAAGAGGCCGGAGCCGGAGCCGCCGTAGCCGTCATTGCAATCATGACGCGCGCGCCGGATGTGGTCTTCGGTGGGTTCGTCGACGCGGTGGATATCGCATGACTCGGTGGTGGCGGCCAAACGCGTGTTGGAATGTCCGGCCGGAGAGACCATCACGACTTTGATGTGCGAGCCGGTTGCAATGTCGCTCGCATCCGGCGCGGGTTGGGGCTCGACCGTCTCGGGCGTCGGATGCAGGAGGCGCAGCAGCGCCCAGTCGTCGGTGATATGCAGGCTCTTCGATTCGACGGAGGCGCCGATGCGCAAGCTCGTCTCGTCGAAGTAATAGTCGCCGCCCGCGATCCTGAAGAAGCAGTCGGTCACCGGATGCGTCGGCGCGAGATGGCGATCGACGAAATTATGCGCGTTCAGAACGACGAGATCCTGCGCGGCGACGAGCCAGGCGGCGGCCGCGCGCTCCAGGGTCCCGAAATCCGTGTAGCACATCAGCACGCCGGCGCCGGCGAAGCGGCCGGGGTCCGATTCCGTCATCATCCGCCGCTTGTCCTCCGGGTACAATGCGGCCGAAACGATCTGGGCGTCGACACGGGAGAGGGAGAACGCCGCGCCGATGAAGAGCATCGCGACGAGGGCGAGTTCGCGCCGCGCTTCGAAGGCGCGCCGACGACAATCGATATGGAGCGGCGACCCGCGGAGACTGTCGGATATGGACGAGCTGTTCGGCGGACGCGTTGCGGACATTCGAAGCTTTCCGGTGAAATCGGGATCGCCCTTCAGGAAAGTGCGCGCCGCACGCTTCGTCAAGCTCGCAGCCCCGTGACCGGCGCGCGGACTGCGTTCCGTCCTCGCTCGGCGACGAGACGGCGCTCGCGCGCCCATCGCGTCGCGCCCAGGGGAGTGAAGAATATTTTTCCGCCGCTGCGATGCGGGACCTTATGCGACCGCGCGCTGTCGACAACGACATCTGAAAGGCAAAGTCGAATCCGTCATCGGCCGGCGGCGGCGCCGACCGAGACGCGCCTTCGCGCCTTGCCGGGCGCGAAGGCGCAAGGCCACCAGAGGCTACTGCGGACGCGGCGTGTCCTTGGTGCGCGCCGGCAGGACCGGATACTCGACGCGCGGCTGCTCGCCGGTGAGCGAGCCGAGGAAGGCGACGATCGCCGCCGTTTCGTCGGCCGTAAGCGTCACGCCGAGCTGATCGGCGGCCATGAGCGCGACGGCCTCCTCCAGCGTCCAGACCTGGCCGGTGTGGAAATAGGGCGCGCGCAGCGCGACATTGCGCAACGGCGCGGAGCGGAACACGAATTCGTCCGACGCGCTCTTCGTGACCGCTTGTCGGCCCTTGTCGGCGACGGGCAGAATGTCGGCGCCGGGCTTCTGAACGACGCCGAACGGGAAATAACCGTTGCCGCCGATGTTGATTCCGCCGTGGCAGGACGCGCAGCCCTTGTCGAGGAAGAGCCGCAGGCCCTTCTTCTCGGCGCCGTCGAGCGCCGTATCATTGCCCGTCAGGAATTTGTCGAATCGCGAATTGGGCGTGATCAGCGTCGTCTCGAAGGCTTCGATCGCTTTGGCGAAATTGTCGAAGTTCGCGGGCTGCGCGTCGCTCGGGAAAGCCTTCTTGAACTGCGTCACATAGTCCGGAATGCTGTTCAACGTCTTCTCGACATTGGCCGGCGTGTTGTTCATTTCCACGCCCGCCTGCACCGGGCCCTTCGCCTGCGTCTTCAAATCCTCGGCGCGTCCGTCCCAGAATTGCGCGACATTGAACACCGCGTTCAACACCGTCGGCGCGCGGCGCGGGCCTTTCTGCCAGCCATGGCCGATCGAGGTCGAGCCGGCGTCGACGCCGCCGAGGCTCAGATTGTGGCAGGAATTGCAGCTGATGATCTGGCTGCGCGAAATACGCGGGTCGAAGAACAGCTCTCTACCCAATTCGATCTTGGCCGGAGTCAATTCGTTGTTCTTGACGGCGCCTGAAACGGCGGCCGGCGTGATCGGAGCGAACACGGCGTTGGCGTCTTGTCTCAGATCGCCGGCCAAGGCGGTCAACGGAAGCGCCAGCATCGCGCTCAGCGAAGCAATGAAGGAACGGGACATTCGTAGGCTCCTGCGATGGGATCGAGCGTGCGCTGCGAACGGGCCGCCCGAAGCGCAGCCCGCGTACCACAACAGGAGCCGTCGAGCAAAGGGCCGGGCTCATGTTTGTGCATTAAACTGCGAGAACTTCAACGGTTTATAGCTCAAACACAGCCATAATAAAATTCAGCTTTACGAAACCCTGCTTCTGACAATCTCGCCATTCTTGCAGTTACGGTCATGATTTGCTTACAGTTATGTTCATGATTTGAGCGTGTCATGCGAGCGCATATTTCGCATCGCACAATGGCGATTTCTGAATAATCGAAAACCTATCTCGCCTATATGCGCATTTTGTTCCGATCTAGCCTTGCCCGCTCTCGAAATTGAGGGCAAGATCACATGCAATCGCGCCGAAACAGAAGCGGCATATGTCCGACTGGCGCGGATATCGGGGAGGGAGACATGGCCGTGCTCACGCGCGTCGCGACGACGCTGGCGGCGATCTGCAGCCTTTTGGACGTCGCTTCTGCGGAGCCTCTGGGGCTGCCGCCGGTTCCCATCCCCGCCGACAATCCGCAATCGGCCGACAAGATCGCGCTCGGCAACCGCCTCTTCCACGATCTGAGATTCTCCAGCGACGGCACGGTGAGCTGCGCCACCTGCCATGCCGACGACAAGGCCTTCACCGACAGTCCGCTGAAGACGTCGGAAGGCATCGGCAAGAAGACGGGCACGCGCAACGCGCCGACCGTGCTGAACGCAGCCTATTTCTCGACGCTGTTCTGGGACGGTCGAGCCGCATCGCTCGAGGATCAGTCGCAGCATCCATTCCTCAACCCGGTCGAAATGGGTCTGCCGACGCATGAGCCGATCCTGCTGATCGTCCGCTCCGATCCGTTCTATCTCGAGCTGTTCAAGAAAGCCTTCGGCAAGAGCGGCTCCGACGTCACGATGGAGGAGGTGAAGAAGGCCATCGCCTCCTTCGAGCGGACGATCATCGCCGGCGACTCGCCCTTCGATCGCTGGTATTTCAAGCATGAGACGAACGCCATTTCCGAAGCCGCGAAACGCGGGTTCGAGGTGTTCGTCGGCCAGGGACGCTGCGTTTCCTGCCATGTCGTCGAACAGAACGAGGCGTTGTTCACCGACAATCGCTTCCACAATATCGGCGTCGGCATCAATCGCGCCCAATTCGACGTGCCGAGGCTCTCGGCGGAGTTTTTGAAGGCCAAGGCGCAAGGCGTCGATGTGGACAAGGCCGTCCTCACCGATCCCAAGACCTCCGAGCTCGGCCGCTTCGCCGTGACCAATCAGTTCGACTTCGTCGGCGCCTTCAAGACGCCGACCTTGCGCAATGTCGCGGTGACGGCGCCCTATATGCACGACGGCTCGCTCAAGACGCTCAAGGACGTCGTCAAACATTACAACAACGGCGGCAGGAGCGAGGGCGATCCGGCGGTCGTGAACGATTATCTCAGCGGCGGCATTCGTCCGCTGCAGCTCACCGAGCAGCAGACGGACGACCTCGTCGCCTTCATGGAGACGCTGACGACGCCGGCCTATTTCGGCGCGAAGACGAAATAACCAAGGAAGCGTCGAAAACGGCGCCAGAGGCGGACGGGCCGGACGAGCAAGTCTGCGAAGGGAAGGAAGCCATGAGCGAACTGATCACGCGGCGGAGCGTATTGACGGCCGCCGGCGCCGGCGCGGCGCTGACGACCTTGCCGATCAGCATGGTCACACTGGCGTTCGGCGGAACGCGCGAGGATTTTACCTTCACCTATATTTCGGACGCGCATATCCAGCAGATCAAGGGCGCGAATTTCGTCCGCAATTGGGATCAGGGCCTGCGCCGCGCCGTCGCCGAAGCCAATCTGGTGAAGCCGGAATCGGATTTCGTCATCTTCGGCGGCGATCTCGCGCAGCTCGGCAAGCGCGAGGAGCTCGATCACGGCGCCGAGATATTGTCCCATCTGAAAGGCAAGCTCTACGCCGTCATGGGCGAGCACGACTATTACCTCGACCTCGGCGAATATTGGAGCAAGCTCTACGGTCCGCATTATTACAGCTTCGACCACAAGGGCGTGCATTTCGTCGTGCTCAACTCGATTCTCACGAGCGACCAATGGACGTTCCACCGCTGGCCGAGCGCAGAGCAGCGCATGTTGGAAATGGCCGGGCTCGACAATCCCAACGGCTCGCCGTTCATGGTCGGCGACAAGCAGCGCCAGTGGCTGCGCGACGATCTCGCCAAGGTCGATCAGAACACGCCGATCGTCGTGTTCTCGCATTCGCCCTTGCAGAAAATCTACAAGGGCTGGAACTTCTGGACGGACGACGCGGAAGACGTGCAGGCGCTGCTGCAGCCGTTCAAGAACGTCACCGTCGTCTACGGCCATGTTCACCAGATTCAATATAATCAGATCGGCAACATCAGCTTCAATTCGGTGATGTCGACCGCTTGGCCGTGGCCCTATCCGCAGACCTATGCGCAGGCGCAGAGCTATTTGCCGGTTCTGACCATTCCGATGAATCGCGCCGATCCGTTCTTCGAGCGCGACGCCACGGGCTGGCAGTTGATCGACATCGGCTCGGGCCGGGTCACGGCGCGCTATCAGCTCTGGGACAACGACCCGCGCACCGTCGCCTATGACGCCAAGGCCGGCCATCCGGTCGACGTCGCCTATCAGGAGCCGACGCAGCGCCGCCTGCCGCAAAATCATTATTGATCAGGAGATCACGATGCGTCGCTTCACGACTGTCTTGGCTCTCGGCTTCGCCCTCGTCGGTCAGAGCGCGCTCGCCGACGAGTTTACGCGCGCCGACGTCGATCGATACCAGAAAGCATTCGAAACAGTCGCCGCCGACGGCCGCGCGCTCTGGACCAGCGGCGCGCTCGGAACGAATGGCGTCGCCTGCGCGCAATGCCATCCGAACGCCGCCAACACGCATCCCGAGACCTATCCGAAATTTCAAAAGCAGCTCGGCAGGGTCGCGCAATTGTTCGAGATGGTGAATTGGTGCATTCGCAATCCGCTGCAGGGCGCAAATCTCGCCGCCGACGATCCGAAGATGACCGCCCTGCTCTCTTACATCACCTTTGAACGGCGCGGCGTGAAGCTCTCGCCGGGCGCTCATTGAACGAGGGATTCCCGATGTCGAACCGCCGCGCCATTCTGCTGTTCCTGCCCGCGCTCTTCATGAGCGCGGCGTCCGCGCTCGCCGCCCCTCCGACAGAACTGGAGATTGCGCCCGCGGTATCGGCGGCGGCGGCGCATGACCACGCGGCCATGCCGACGGGCTGCAACGGCTGCGTCGGGCATGATTGCGCCGGCTGTCCGCTGGCGATGGCCGCCGCCGAGGCGCAGCAGACCGCGCCGTCCCCGGCGGCCGAAATCCGCTGCGGAGCCAATTGAGCGTTTTGAGCGCGGTTCCCGCCGAAAGGACCGCCTCGATCGCATAATCCGGACAAAAGACGTCTCGGGTTATTCCTGTGGCGGCGCGGACGTCGCCCCAGCGGGCGACGCCAGCGGAATTCCGAAAAACCCCTCCTCCTCGCCGCCCCAGGCGAGGTGCAAGGCGAAGGCGTCCTTCCATCTCGCCGTTTCCAACTCGTCGGCGGGCCGGCATGTGCATTTCGCGTCCGTGTTTCCGGCCTGAAGCCATTTCTTCCCGTTACGGACGAAACGATCGAGATCCTTCTTGTCGGTCGGGCGAATCACGCATTTCGGCACGCCGTCGACCAAGACGACTTGTGGGAGCATGTTCGGTCTCCAAAGACGGGTCCATGACCTCGCATTGCCTTCTGCCGTGGCGACGAGGCAATTGCCGTACCATCGACCCGGCGGCCGAAACGCCGCCGTCAGCGGATGTAATCCTCAATCACATCGCCCAGAATGCGATTGACGTCGTGGATCGTGGCCAGGTCGAAGACATTCGACTTTTCGCCGGTCGCTTCGTCTTCTCGTTCGAACTTCGGATGCGATAGGGCGATCGTCTCGCCCTGGATCAGGAAGGGAATCGCCATCGGCTCCTTGAAGCGTCTCGAGACGTCGAGCGCGCCGCTCACCTTCTGCTCGACGGCGTCGGCTTCGAGACAACCGACGACGAGGCCGTATTGAGGGCCGATGTCTTTCTTGATCATCTCGTCCAAGAAATCGACCCAGCGAAAGAAACCGCCGAACGTCCGCCGCGCGTCGGCAATGAGCTTTTCCTCGACTTTGGAGAAGCTCTCGCTCGTATCGGTCATGGTTCCTGTCCTCGCTGTCGGCGCCGGCGGCAAGGAGATTGCCATCCGGCTGGGAGGACGCGGTTACGCGATTTTCGTGCCGGTGAGGCAGGACCGCCGGCGTGACTCCCGCGTCACGCCCCAGTCGGATAATTCGGGCTCTCTCTCGTGATCGACACGTCGTGGACATGGCTCTCGCGCAGGCCGGCGTTGGTGATGCGCACGAACTCGGCCTTCGCCTGGAATTCGGCGATCGTCGCCGCGCCGACATAGCCCATCGCCGCGCGCAGGCCGCCGGCGAGCTGATAGAGGATGGGCGCGACGGGACCGCGGAATGGCACCTGCCCCTCTATGCCCTCCGGCACGAGTTTCAAGCTCTCCTTCACATCCTGCTGGAAATAGCGGGCCGCCGAACCCGCCTCCATGGCGCCGACGGACCCCATGCCGCGATAGGATTTGAACGAGCGGCCCTGATAGAGGAACACTTCGCCCGGCGCTTCCTCCGCGCCGGCGAGCAAGGAGCCGATCATCACGACGCCGGCGCCGGCGGCGATCGCCTTGGCGAGATCGCCCGAATATTTGACGCCGCCGTCGGCGATGACCGGCACGCCGGCCTTGTGCGCCTCTTCGGCTGTGTCCATCACGGCCGTGAGCTGCGGCACGCCGACGCCGGCGACGATGCGCGTCGTGCAGATGGAGCCGGGCCCGATGCCGACCTTGACCGCGTCGGCGCCGGCGTCGATGAGCGCCTTCGCGCCCTCGCGCGTCGCGATGTTGCCGGCGACGATCGACACCTTGTTGGAGATTTTCTTGATGCGGCCGACTTGGTCCAGCACCGCCTGCGAGTGCCCATGCGCCGTATCGATGACGATGAGGTCGACGCCGGCGTCGATGAGCTGCAGTGCGCGATCATAGCCCCGATCGCCGACCGTCGAGGCGGCGGCGACGCGCAGCCTGCCCTCGGCGTCCTTCGCGGCATGAGGATGGAGCGTCGCCTTCTCGATGTCCTTGACGGTGACGAGGCCGACGCAATGATAGTCCGCGTCGACGACGAGCAGCTTCTCGATGCGATGCTGATGCAAGAGGCGGCGCGCCTCTTCCTGATCGACGCCCTCGCGCACCGTGATGAGCTGCTTCGTCATCAGCTCGGCGACCGGCTGGCGCTTGTCGTCGGCGAAGCGCACGTCGCGATTGGTGAGGATGCCGACGAGCTTGCCGGGCTTTTCGGACAATCCGCGCTCGACGACGGGGATGCCGGAAATGCCGTGACGGGCCATCAAGGCCAGAGCGTCGGCGAGCGTCTCGTCAGGGAAGATGGTGATCGGATCGACGACCATGCCGCTCTCGTAGCGCTTGACCTTGCGCACTTCGGCAGCCTGCGCGGCCGGCGTCAGATTTTGATGAATGACGCCGAGCCCTCCGGCCTGCGCCATGGCGATGGCGAGCCGCGCTTCCGTCACCGTATCCATCGCCGAGGAGACGATCGGCAGGTTGAGCGTGATGTCGCGGGTCAGCCGCGTCGAAATATCGACCTGCGAGGGCATGACCAGCGAATGGCCGGGACGCAACAACACATCGTCGAAGGTCAGAGCCTCGTGCAGCGCCGGTCGTGCGGAAGAATTCATGGAGCCAACTCCTCAAGGGCGCGGGCCCGGCCGATCTCTCGAGGCCGGACGGCAGGTGAAACGGCGAAGCGGCCGTCTTCGGGTTGGCGCGTGCTCATAGCACCAATATGACAGAAGGCAAAATCTCTCGACGCCGGCTGTGGAAAGACCCCGCCCCTTCCCGATGCGAGCCTTCAGGCTCGCGCCTAGCCGTCACGCCGCGGTCGGGCGTCGCGCCTATGCCGCCGTCTCGCTTTGCGCCGCCTCGGCACTGATGTCGAACTGCAGGCGCGCGAGCCTCGCATAGAGGCCGCCTTGCGCGACGAGGCTCCCATGCGTGCCCTGCTCGACGATGCGTCCCGCATCCATGACGAGGATGCGCGTCGCCTCCAGCACCGTCGCGAGACGATGGGCGATGACGAGCGTCGTGCGCCCGGCCATCACGCCGTGCAGCGCCTCCTTCACCAGCGCCTCGTTCTCCGCGTCGAGCGCGGAGGTCGCCTCGTCGAGCAACAGAATCGGCGCATCGGCGAGGATGGCGCGGGCGATGGCGAGACGCTGGCGCTGTCCGCCCGACAGGGTGATTCCCCTTTCGCCGAGCTCCGTGTCATAGCCTCGAGGCAGAGCCTCGATGAAGTCGTCCGCCTGCGCGCGGCGGGCGGCCTCCATGATCGCGCTGCGCGGCGCGCCCTCTCGCCCATAGGCGATGTTCTCGGCGACCGACGCGCCGAACACGACAGGGTCTTGCGGCGCGAGCGCGATCGCCGCGCGCAAATCCGCGGGGTCGAGATCGCGCAAATCGACGCCATCGAGCGTGATCGCGCCGCCCGACACGTCGTAGAAACGCTCCAGCAATTGGAACACCGTCGATTTGCCCGCGCCGGACGGGCCGACGATGGCGATGCGCTCGCCGGGTTCGACGGCGAAGCTCAAATGGTCGATCGCCGCGCCCGCTCCCGCGGCGGGATAGGAAAAGCTCACATTGTCGAAGACGATCCGTCCATGCGGCGGATTCGACAGGCGAACGGGATCGGCCGGCGCGACGATGGCCGGTCGGACGGCGAGGATTTCGCCGATACGGCCGGCCGCGCCCGCCGCCGCCGCGATCTCGCTCCAGACCTGCGAGAGCTCGCCGAGCGAACTCGCGGCGAGGACGGCGTAGAGCACGAATTGCGATAGCAGGCCCGAGGTGATGCGCCCCGCCAGGACGTCGTTCGCGCCGAGCCACAGCATCGCGACGACGCTGGAGAACACCAGGAAGATCGTGACCGAAGTGACGATGGCGCGCAAATGCGTCGCTTCCCGCGCCGCGTCATAGGCGCCCTCCGCCGCCGCCGAGAAGCGTTCGCCGGCGGCGTCCTGCGCGTTGCAGGCCTGCATGGCGCGCACGGCGGCGAGATTTTCCGCCGCATAGGCGCTGGCCTGCGCCAACGTGTCCTGAGCGCGCCGCGAACGGCGGCGCACGACGCGCCCCGAGGCGATGAGCGGCAGAACGATCAGCGGAATGGCGGCGAGCGCGACGCCGGAAAGCTTCGGGCTCGACGCCGCCATCATGACGACGGCGCCGACGAACATGAAGAGATTGCGCAACGCCACCGAGGCGGACGAGCCGAAGACGGCCTTCAGTTGCGTCGTGTCCGCCGTGAGACGCGACATCAGCTCGCCGGTTTTCGTCGCATCGTAGAAAGAGGCGTCGAGGCGAGTGAGATGACGAAAGAGCGTCGCGCGCAGATCGGCGACGATGCGTTCGCCGATCGTCATGACGAGATAGTAGCGAGAGCCCGACGCCAACGCCAAAATCGCGACGACGACGATCATCGCGCCGAAATAGGAATTGATCGCGCTCGCGTCCTCCGACGAAAAGCCGTGATCGATCATGCCGCGCACGGCGAGCGGCAGGGTCAGCGTCGCGATGGAGGCGACGATGAGGGCGACGATCGCCAGCGCGATTCGCCCCCTATAGCGGTAGGCGTAGGGGAACAGAGGCTGGAGCGGAGCCAGTGCGCGGCGCAGGCGGCCCTGCGATTTGGTGGAAGCGGTCTCGCCGGTCATGCCGAGGGTATAGCGCTCGAGCCGCGACCGCTCCAAGCCGTTTTGCAAAACGGCCGCGGTTTCGGCGCCGATTCCGACAAGACATTGAATTGCGGGGAGTTCGCGAGAAGGCTCCGCCGAACGGCCGCAGGGCCGGAAAAATCCTGCGTTTCGAGGACGTCCGAACGTCTCGAGCGAGCTAGACAGTCGACAAGGTTATGTTACCTTCGTCGGCGTCGAAAAGACGGCCCCGGCATAAGGGGCGGGAGCGCACTCGTCACCAGAACGAACGATAAGGCGGGACGCTCCGGAAACCAAAAGGAGTGACACCATGGCTGAGAAAGAATTCGACCTCACGACCAATGTCTACATCTTCGCTGGCGTCGGCGCCCTGTTGTTGGGCGCCCTCGGAGCGGCGGGCCTCGGCGGCGTCGCCAACACCCTCTCCGCCGCCGTGGTCGGCGGTCTGGCGGGCGGCGTTCTGGGCTTCTATTTCAAATAAGCCCGTTCCGACGCGGTCTAAGGACACGTCCAGAAGCGCCGATTGGAAACGAAATCCGCCGCTTCGCGTATTTTTTGCTTTCGGCACGTCCGTAACGCCAGCGGCGCATCCGTCGCTGGCGTTACGATTTTCTGGCCTGGACACCGGCCAGATGATTTCCTCGTTCGCCAAGCCAAAAGACCACAAAATCGGGCCATTGGTAAATGCGCCAGATTGTCGCGGCGCGCATATGCGGCTCCTCGCTCCCATCGGGAGAAGATAAACGCATCGCGGAAAAAGGCGCGCGTCCTTCGCCGAACCGATCGTCCAAACGCAGCGTCAATCCTCGAAATCGAGATTCTTGAGCTTGCCGAACACCCGGTCGGCGTCGAAATGATCGTCGTCCTCGACCGGGACCGGAGCGCGTTTGCCGAACACGTCTTCCTCACTCGCCACAGGCTCGTGATGGGGCGCGGTGGTGATTTCCGCCGGCTGCAGCGTCTGGCCCTGCTCCTCCAGAGCGGCGGGGCGATCCTTGGCCGCCCTATTGACCTCGAAATCGAGGTCGATCTGCGAACAGAGCCCGAGCGTAACGGGGTCCATCGGCGCCAGCGCCGCCGAATTCCAATGCGTGCGTTCGCGCACGGCCTTCAACGTGCTCTTCGTCGTGCCGACGAGACGCATGATCTGCGCGTCCTTGAGCTCCGGATGGTTGCGCACCAGCCAGAGAATGGCGTTCGGCCGGTCCTGCCGGCGCGACAGCGGCGTATAGCGCGGTCCCCTCGCGCGCTTGACCTCGGGCACCTTCACCTTCGAGACGGAGAGCGCCAGGCGGTGAGCGGGACTGCCTTCGCCGCGCGCGATCTCCTCACGCGTGAGCTGGCCCGAGGTGATCGGATCCAGCCCCCTGATGCCGGCGGCGACCTCGCCGTCCGCTATGCCCTTGACCTCGAGCGGGTGCAGTTTGCAGAAGTCGGCGATCTGGTCGAAAGTCAGCGAGGTGTTCTCGACGAGCCAGACGGCGGTCGCCTTGGGCATGAGCGGAGCGTTGCTCATCGATCTGTTCTCCTTTTGCGTTCCGAGACGGAGACATGAGAAAAAGCCGCGGCGCCCGCGCCGCCGGGCCGAGGCTCCGGCCTCGAAACTTCAACAACCATGCTGGGGATTGGCGCTGATATAGCGCGCCGGAGCCCGAAGCGCAATCGAAGAGCGAGGCCACTCACGGCTGTTCCCGTGCATGGACAGGACGCAGATCCCGCACATATTCCGGCAGGACGCCGTCGACGAGAGCGGCCAGCCGATCGCCGTAGCGGTGAAACGCCAATCCGACGGCGATGACCGCCACGCCGATCGCCGAAAGCGCGAAGGGAAACAGAATCGAATCCTGGAACACCTCGCTCGCCAGATGGCCGAGATAGAGCGAGATGCCGATCGCGCCGAACACGGCGTAGGCGCGGCGCATCAGCGCCAGCGAGAGAAAAACGAGGCCGATATTGACCGCGCAATAGACGGCCTTGCCGATCTCGTCGCCGCTGTGTTGCGCCGTCAGGCCGCCCCAGAAGGTCAGGAGCCCGAACAGATGCAGCCAATAGGCGAAATCGCCGCTGCGCCAGCGCCGCAGGTCGACGAGCCAGGCGAAGCCGATCATGACGATCCCGAACAACAGGCTGACATTGGCGCGCTGTTCGAAAGTGAAATGGTCGGTTTGCAGCAGCCAGGGCGTGAGGTCCATCGACATCAGCCACAGCGCGAAGGCGACGATCATGACGAGGAAGGGAAAAGGAAAGAAGATGATCGCCGTCAGCGCCGCAGCGATCGTCCCGAGCTCCATCGGCAGCCAGCTCGAGCGAACCCACACATAGAAGTCCCTGTAGGAGGTCGTGTCGGTCGGGTCATGGCCGGAGGCGAGCTGGATGGCGAAAACCAGCAGAGGGACCATGCCGACGGCGCAGGTCACGAGCAATCCGCCCGGCGTGCGCAGGCCGCGGCGGCGCCACAGATATCCGCCGGCGAGGGTGAAGGCGATCCCATAGGCGAGAGATGTCGCGGCCAGGGCCCGAGGGCCCCACAGGCCGAAGGCGGTGGTGCTGAAGAGGCTCATCGCGCCGAGCACGATCAGCGCTCCCATGTACCAGAGCACGTTGACGACGTCGAAGCGTGGCGCGGACGCGGCGGTTTTCCTGCCGGCCGCGTGGTCGCGCTGGTCGAGAAAGCGCGCGAGCCGCTCATGGGTCGGCGCGTCGATGACGCCCGCCTCCAGGGCGGCGGTCAGGTCATCGGTTTCGAATCGGCTGACGGACATCAGATTTTCCTTGTCCAAACGAGAAATCCGGCTTTCGAGCCGACGCGATCCGCCCTTGCGGAAGACTCGCACCGTCTCGAAGACTTTCAGGATAAAGCGCCCGATCCAAGCAAAATAATGTGCGTCCCGTCACAAGCCGGGCGGCGGCGGACGAAAGTCCGCGCCCGGCCCCGTTGTTTCGGCGGCGCTCGTTCGGCTCCGGCCGCGCCCCTTTGCCGAACCGGCCTGCCCGCCCCATCTTCGAGCATCGGCGGGGCGGAGGGCATGGCCCACAGCCCCCTCTACGGGGCCCCGATTTGACAGGCCGGGCCTGTTTTGCCCATCTTCGCGCCCGACAACGGGCCGGATATCTCCCGCCAGAGCCTGAAAGGCGCGAGCGCCAACGAACGGATTTGCAAGGATCATGTCGATGAACGTCGTCATCGTCGAATCGGCCGCCAAGGCCCAGACGATCAACAAATATCTCGGACGCGATTTCAACGTCGTGGCCTGTTACGGGCATGTGCGCGACCTGCCGCCCAAGGACGGCTCGGTCGACCCTTCCGACGACTTCGCGATGATCTGGGAGACCGACGCCAAATCGGCCAAGCGCGTCTCGGCCATCGCCGAGGCGGTCAAGGGCGCGGAAAAAGTCATTCTGGCGACCGACCCGGACCGCGAGGGCGAAGCCATCTCCTGGCACCTGCTCGATATTTTGCAAAAGAAGCGGGTGCTTTCGGGCAAGCGCATCGAGCGCGTCGTGTTCAACGCCGTCACCAAGGACGCCATTCGCGAGGCGATGGCGCATCCGCGCGAAATCGACCAGGCGCTGGTCGACGCTTATCTCGCCCGGCGCGCGCTCGATTATCTCGTCGGCTTCACTCTGTCGCCCGTGCTGTGGCGCAAGCTCCCGGGAGCGCGGTCGGCCGGCCGGGTGCAGTCGGTGGCGCTGCGCCTCGTCTGCGACCGTGAACTGGAAATCGAAAAATTCGTCTCGCGCGAATATTGGTCGCTCGTCGCCCATCTGAGAACGAAGCGCGACGACCCCTTCACCGCGCGCCTCGTCGGCGCGGACGGCAGGAAGATCGCGCGCCTCGACATCGGCTCCGGCCAGGAGGCGGAGGATTTCAGACAAGCGCTGGAGACGGCGGCTTTCACCATCCGCTCGGTGGAGGCGAAGCCGGTCAAGCGGCACCCTTACGCGCCCTTCACGACCTCGACGCTGCAGCAGGAGGCCTCGCGCAAGCTCGGCCTCGCGCCGGCGCAGACGATGCGCATCGCCCAGCGGCTCTATGAGGGCGTCGACATCGGCGGAGAGACCGCCGGCCTCATCACCTATATGCGAACCGACGGCGTCGACGTCGCGCCAGAGGCCGTCGCCAGCGCGCGCAAAGTCATCGCCAAGGAATATGGCGAGCGCTTCGTGCCGAAGGTTCCGCGCAAATATACGACGAAAGCGAAGAACGCCCAGGAAGCGCATGAGGCGATCCGGCCGACCGATCTGACGCGCCTGCCCAAGCATGTCGCCAAGCATCTCGAGCCCGATCAGGCCAAGCTCTATGAGCTGATCTGGACGCGCACCATCGCCAGCCAGATGGAGTCGGCCGAGCTCGAGCGCACGACCGTCGACATCGACGCCAAGGTCGGCGCGCGCGCCCTGGAGCTGCGCGCATCCGGCCAGGTCGTGCGCTTCTCCGGCTTTCTGGAGCTCTATCAGGAAGGCCGCGACGATGAGGCTGACGAGGATGGCGGCCGCCTGCCGCCGATGCAGGCCGGCGAGCCGGCGACGCGCGAGAAGATCGAGGCGAGCCAGCATTTCACCGAACCCCCGCCCCGCTACACGGAAGCGACGCTCGTCAAGCGCATGGAGGAGCTCGGCATCGGCCGCCCCTCGACCTACGCCTCGACGCTCGCCGTGCTGCGCGAGCGCGACTATGTGCGGCTCGACAAGAAGCGTCTCGTGCCCGAGGACAAGGGCCGCCTCGTCACCGCCTTTCTCGAGAGCTTCTTCACACGCTATGTCGAATTCGACTTCACCGCCGATCTCGAGGAGAA
>PQAN01000215.1 GCA_003105285.1 Methylocystaceae bacterium | reverse complement strand
GAGGCCGTCCACACCATCAGCCACGACCTTTCGGCTTGCTGCGCTTGAGAAGATCGGCGAGCTCGACGCCGAATGCATCAGCAATCCGCCCTATAATGTTCACCCTCGCCGACACATTGGCGCGCTCGATCGCACCGACATAGCGAGAACTCAGCTGCGCCTTCTCGGCGAGCGCTTCCTGCGTCCACTTCCTGGCGTTACGCAGGCGACGCACATTCGTCGCTATGACCTCCTCGATTTCCATGCTGGCATGGAAGCCGAGTCAAGAACGTTCATTCCAGGAACGAACATTCCTATTCGTCGGCGACCATGCTACGCGCGGCCTCTGCCGAACCTGTGAGTCAGCATGTCCAGCGAACAACGCGATGCGCCGATTGCATCACCGTTGGAATAGAACGCCAACCAATCCTGGGATATAATCCCGCTGTCTCGCCATGAATTCGCCGGCATAGAGCGACAGGCAGGTCCGCAATGAGCACGCCAGCCTTCGAAGATCGTCCACCCCTCACCGAGCACGTGAACGCATACGACGAACGTCACCTCACGACCTATCTGCGACTGCTGGACGCCGCCGAAGAAGGCGCCGATTGGCGCGAGGTCGTCGCGGTGATTTTCGGGATCGATTCGGAGCGCGAGCCGGAACGGGCGAAGATCATCCATGAAAGCCATTTGGCCAGAGCGAGATGGATGTCCGCAGCCGGCTATCGGCAGCTTTTGGGCACGCGCGCGCAATAGTCTCTCTTCTCGCCTGCCATAAAAAGGTCACGGGCGCTCGCGGCACGCGATGCAACCCTTTGGGCTAGTTTTGGTTCTGCCATTCCGGAATCGTCGAAGTCGCCGCTCGAGCTACGAGGCCAAGCCGAGGAGCGCTTCATGCCGACGAATTTCTGGAAATCTCCTGATTCTGTCAAGCAATTGAACGACCTGGACCCTTCCAGCTTCGCGCTCGAATTCCTGCGCCGGAATCCGAAATATCGTCAGGAATATCGCGAGACGCGGAGGCGGATCGAACGCGGCCTCGTCGACGAAGCGACCGCGCTTTCGAGCCTCGCGCGTCGCTGGGGGTTGCAGTTTCGCTCATGACCCAGAAACTCCGGCAGGAAGGGAACCTGCGCTCTGGCTCCCTGAGATCGACCCCGGCACGCTGATCATCGCTTCGGCGCCGCCCCGCTTCGCGGCGGATGGGACCTTCGATCCGACCGCCTTCGGCAAGGTCGTCGCCGACAGGTTCGACGACCGCGACAGGCGGGTCGTGATCGGCGAGGCCCGAGGCGAGATTCATGTCTGGATGAACGAAGGCGCGCCGCGCCATCCAGCGATCATCTTGCCGCTCGACGCGTCGCTCGAAATCCGGCTCGAAAGCGCGTCCCGGCTCGTTCGGCTCCTTCAGGGCGGGGCGGCAGGGCCGCTTCCTCGCGCGCTGCAATTGACCGCGCAGCGACGCGCGCGTCTCATCCTGTTGCTGCACGCGCTGGATTTCCGGCTCGGCGGCGCGGGGCCACGCGACATCGCCGCGTCCCTGATCGACGCCGAGGACGCTGCGCTTCCCGCGCTCGAGTGGAAGAGTTCGGCGACGCGCCGCAAGGCGAACCGTCTCATCCATGATTCTCTCGCGCTCATGAACGGCGGCTACAAGCGGCTGCTGCGCGGCGGCTGATGAACCTTCCGCATTCTCCGTTTCTTAGGACATCCCAGCGTGAGCCTCGCGGAAGGGGGGACACGGAACGGGCTCAAAACTTCGTCCTCCCCCTGCGCTTCTCTTCTCCGCCACGGTGATCTCGAAACGCCGCGACCTCCCTGCGGCACACCTCACCGCTACGGAGGCGTCTCTTGCGCGACAAATCACCCGAAGGCGCCACGCGCTTCGTCCGGACGCATGAAGCCGCGCGAATGCTCAGCCTCTCCGCGCGCACGCTCGAAAAATACCGCTGTCACGGCGGCGGCCCTACGTTCCGCAAGCTCGGCGGGCGTGTCGTCTACGCGATCGAGGATCTGCAGGCATGGGCCGATGGGGCCGCCTGCCGCTCCACGTCCGATCCGCAATATGTCGAAGCGCGCGACGCCGTCCGCGTCGACACCAGCGCGCGCATCGCCCGCCCGAACTCCCACCGCTGAGGCGACGCCGCCATGTCGCGCCGCCTCCCCGTCATCTCGAGCGAGCGAAGCCGGCTCCACCCGTTTGTCATCGCGACGGGGGACGCATCCCCTCGCGATCAGCGCGATCTCATGGAGCGGCCGTTCTTCTCGCTCGCCAAGGCAAAGCGCACGGCCCCGATCCTCTACGAGGCGGCCGGCGCGCGCGTGGAAGTCTTCGCCATGCCCGAGCATGGCATGGCGACCATATGGGACGCCGACGTGCTCATCTGGGCGGCGAGCCAGATCGTCGAGGCCGAGAACCAGGGCCTCACGACCTCCCGGTTTCTCCGCTTCACGCCCTATCAGCTCCTCAAGGCAGTCGGACGCGCGACCGGCGCCCGCGAATACAAGCTACTGAAGGGCGCGCTCACCCGCCTGCAATCGACGGTCATCTGCACCACCATTCGCAACGGCGAGCATTGGCGCCGCAGCCAGTTCTCCTGGATCAACGAATGGGAGGAATGCGTGACGCGCGACGGCCGCGTCGAAGGCATGGAATTCGTTCTCCCGGAATGGTTCTACCGCGGCGTCGTCGACCGATCTCTCGTGCTCGCCATAGACCCCGCCTATTTCCGGCTGACGGGCGGCGTCGAACGCTGGCTCTATCGCGTGGCCCGCAAGCACGCCGGCCGCCAAATGCAGGGCTGGATCTTCGACATCCCGCATCTGCATCAAAAGTCCGGCAGCCTCGCGAGGCTCAGGGATTTCGCGATCGATATCCGGCTCATCGTCCATCGGCAACCGCTCCCCGGTTATCGCCTGCGGATCGAGCACGAGGGTCGGCGCGAGCTGCTGCACATCCTGCCGATCGACTTATCCACAGCCTCTGTGGATAAACCTGTGGAAACACTCGGGACTTCGGGCGCGCATGGTATCGGGACTTCGGGCGCGGCCCTATCGGGACTTCGGGCGCGCGGAAGGCAGCTAACCCTCTGGCCCGAAGGAAAAATCCGCGCTGCTAACTTAGAGTCTAACATAGACTCTAACTTTTGTTTGCGCCCAGCGAGCGTGGAAAACTCATCGGAGCGTTCGCGCAAACCGAAACTTCCGTCTGAAAAGAATACGCCTGATACGACTTTCCGTAAATCCGGCTTTACGGACGATGCGACTTCCGAAGCGCCTCTTCCTTTCGGCGAAAGCGAAGGACGCGCGTCATGATCGTCGCGCTGCTCAACCAGAAGGGCGGCGTCGGTAAGACGACGCTCGCGCTGCATCTCGCCGGCGAATGGGCTCGGCAGGGAAAGCGCGTCACGCTGATCGACGCCGATCCTCAGGGCTCGGCGTTGGACTGGTCACAGCAACGAGCGCGCGAGAACCTCCCGCGGCTGTTCACCGTCGTCGGCCTGCCGCGCGACACGCTCCATCGTGAGGCGCCCGAGCTGGCGCGCGGCGTCGACCATCTCGTCATCGACGGTCCGCCGCGTGTCGCCGGATTGATGCGTTCGGCCCTGCTCGCCGCCGATCTGGCGCTGATCCCGGTGCAGCCGTCGCCCTTCGACGGCTGGGCGTCGGCCGAGATGCTGGCTCTGCTTGGCGAGGCGCGAATCTATCGTCCGCAGCTCGTCGCCCGCTTCGTCCTGAATCGCTACGCCGCGCGCACCGTCATCGCGCGCGAGACGGTCGAGACGCTCGCCGATCACGATCCGCCGGCGCTCTCCGCAACCATAGGCCAGCGCATCGCCTTCGCCGACGCGGCGCAGACCGGACGACTCGTCTGCGAGCTCGCCGACGACACGCCAGCGGCGCGCGAGATCGTCGCGCTCGCTGCCGAGGTCGGGAGGATCACGCCATGACGATCTTCGCGAACGTCGTGCGCAGCGATTCGCCGATCGATGACGGAGGCGCCGCATGAACGAGCGCCCTGCAAAGCGCGGCTTCGCGGCGCGTCCCGGCGACGCCGAGGGCTGGATCAGATCGGCCGATGCTCCCGCCCGACGCGCGAACGACGCCAGCGGATTCACCGCACGCCTGACGATCGACGTCACGCCGGCGCAGCGCGGCCGCATCAAGGTTGCCGCCTTTCGGCGCGGCGTCACCGTCGCCGACATGCTGCGCGACCTGCTCGCGCGCGAATTCCCCGATGATCCCGGAGAAACATCATGAACGACAACGAGCCGCAATCCGCTCGCATCGAAGCGCCGCCGCATCACGGCGCCGCGCTTCTCACCCATGTCGAGCTGACATGGATCGAGAAGAAGATCGAGTTCCGAATTCGCTTCGGTCATCGCGCTGAGAATATGATTCTCGATCGCCGCCGCCGCATCGCCAGCTTCGCCCCCGGCAGCATCTTCTGCTTCGTCCGATGGGCGTCGAACGACTATGGCACGGTGATTTCGCGGATGGACATCGTGCGCGCGGTCGGCGCCAGCGAGCGCTATCAGACGCTCCCATTCGTTCGGCCCGGCGGCGAGATCCTGCTCCGCGTCGACGCCTGGCCGATGGTCGAACGAGCGCTCCAGGCGATCGACGCCATAGAGGCGATCGGCGTCGATCCCGCCGACGCGTCCCCCGCCTATTGGCGTCATTTGCACAACCGTCTCGCCGTCGGCGACGAGCCGCGCGCCTACACGCGCGAGCAGCATGACGCCTGGCTGAAGCGCCGGAGCGTCACGCCATGACCCGCCTCGGCTATGTCACGGCGACGCTCTCCTCTGTGCTGCTGATCGGCGGCCAGTCCCTGGTTCCTGTCACGCCATGCCTCGTATGGAACGCCACGGCGAGCGCGCCGACAGGGCTCTATGCGCTTCAGGCCACGGGCCGACTCCGCGCCATGCAGCTGGCGGCAGTCCGCCCGCCGAAACCCATCGTGAGCTTCCTCGCTGACGGCGGCTTCCTGCCGAAAAGCGTGCTGCTCTTGAAACATGTCTTGGCGCTCCCCGGACAGACCGTATGCCGCGCCGGCGCCATCGTCACGATCGATGGCGTCGATGTCGGCGAAGCG
>PQAN01000214.1 GCA_003105285.1 Methylocystaceae bacterium | reverse complement strand
GGCCGCGGCGCCGGGGCCGACAGACGGGGCGCGCGCGGGTCGTTGCAGGGCTGGAGAGGGGGCCGAGGCGACGGCCGGCTCGGCAGGTTCGCGCGCTGTCGCCGCCGCCGGGCGCTCGCTTTCCGCGAAACGGTCGTGCGGCGCATCGTCGACGGCTATGTCGACGCCCGCCGCCAGATACCAGTCGAGCAGCGCCGCGAGGGCTTGTCGTTCGGTGGCGGCCTCGGCGGACATGGCGGGACTATAAGGCGCCGGGCTCGCCTATGCGAGCCTTCAGCAGCAGCGTAACGCCCGCCTGCCGCCCTCGCCGAAACGGCTCGCCTGTCGCTCGAGGAAGAATTCCTCGCGCGTCATGACCGGCTGATCCGAATGGTTGGTCTGCCGATGCGCGACATAGACGTCGTAATCCGGCTGGCCGACCATCAGCTTCGCGCCGTCGCGCAATCTCGCGCCGAGCCGGCGCAGATCAAGCGCGGGCAATCCGCAGATCGTGCAGCTCATCGGTCGTTTCCTTGGTGGTGACGGTTTTGGCGCGCAAGGCGTCGCGGATCGAGATCAGGCCGAAGATCAGCATCGACAGAACGAGGATGATGAACACGGCGCAGAGCGCGGCGTCCACATAATCGTTGAAGATGATGCGCCGCATCTCCAGCGCCGATTTCGCCGGCGCGAGGAGCTGGTCCTTGGCCGCCGCCTCGACGTAGCGCGCGGCATGGGCGAGGAAGCCGATCTTGGGATTGCCGTGGAAAATCTTCTCGAGGCCGGCGGTCAGCGTGCAGACATAGAGCCAGGCCGCCGGCGCCGCGACGACGAAGGCGTAAGATTGCCGCTTCATGCGAAACAGCACAACGGTGCAGAGCGTCAGCGCGATCGCCGCCAGCATCTGATTGGCGATGCCGAACAGCGGCCACAAAGTGTTGATGCCGCCCAAAGGATCGATGACGCCCTGATAGAGAAAATAGCCCCAGCCCGTCACCGCGAGGCCGGTCGCCGCCAGATTGGGAATCCATGCCCGCGTATGGCGAAAGCGCGGCGCGAACGTGCCGATGAGGTCCTGGATCATGAAGCGCGCGACGCGCGTGCCGGCGTCGACCGTCGTGAGAATGAACAGCGCCTCGAACAATATGGCGAAGTGATACCAGAAGGCCATCGCCGCCGAGCCGCCGATGGCGCTCGACAAAATCTTCGCCATGCCGACGGCGAGCGTCGGCGCGCCGCCGGTGCGCGACAGCACGGTCTTCTCGCCGACCTGCGCGGCCGTCTGCGACAGCGTTTCGGGCGTGATCGCGAAGCCCCAGGAGGAGATCGCCTGCGCCGCGGAATCCGCCGTCGCGCCGATGATCGCCGGCGCGCTGTTCATGGCGAAATAGACGCCGGGCTCCAGCACGCTCGCGGCGATGAGCGCCATGATGGCGACGAAGGACTCCATCAGCATCGCGCCATAGCCGATGAAGCGCGTCTGCGTCTCGTCGGCGATCATCTTGGGCGTCGTGCCCGAGGAGACGAGCGCATGGAAGCCGGACACCGCGCCGCAGGCGATGGTGATGAACAGGAAGGGGAAGAGGCTGCCGGAAAACACCGGGCCGCTGCCGTCGACGAAACGGCTGATCGCCGGCATCTGCAGCGACGGCATGACGACGAGAATGCCGAGCGCGAGCGAGACGACGGTGCCGATCTTCAGAAATGTCGAGAGATAGTCGCGCGGCGCGAGCAGCAGCCACACCGGCAGGACGGAGGCGACGAAACCGTAGCCGATGAGCATGAAAGCGAGCGCCTCGCCCTTGAACGAGAAGAGCGCGGCGAGCGCCGGCGTTTCGGCGACGTTGCGTCCCGAGGCGATGGCGGCGAGGAGCAGCACGAAGCCGAGCGCCGACATTTCGCCGATGCGGCCAGGCCGGATGAAGCGGCCATAGACGCCCATCAGCACGGCGATCGGCAGGGTGGCGAAGACGGTGAAGAAGCCCCACGGGCTGTCGGCCAGCGCCTTGACGACGATGAGCGCCAGCACGGCGAGCAGAATGATCATGATCGTCAAAATGCCGACCATGGCGATGACGCCCGGAATCGCGCCCAATTCGGTTTTGATGAGATCGCCGAGCGAGCGCCCGTCGCGCCGCGTGGAAATGAACAGGACGACGAAATCCTGCACGGCGCCGGCGAAGACGACGCCAGTGAGCAGCCACAGCGTGCCCGGCAGATAGCCCATCTGCGCGGCGAGCACCGGACCGACGAGCGGGCCGGCGCCGGCGATGGCCGCGAAATGATGGCCGAACAGCACATAGCGGTCGGTCGGCACATAGTCGAGACCGTCATTGTGACGGTGCGCGGGGGTCTTGCGGTTCGGATCGAGCCCCAGCACGCGCCGCGCGATGAACAGCGAATAGAAGCGATAGCCGATGAGATAGACGCAGACGGCGGCGGTCACGAGCCAGAGCGCATTGACCGGCTCGCCGCGCGCCGTCGCCAGCGTGAACAGCGCGAAGACGCCGAGGCCGGTGACGGCGAGCCAGAGGAGAAGCGAGGGAATGTTGCGGCCGGGCGACGCGAGCGAGATGGACATTGATTGCGCGACCTTGCTGTTCCGGCTCTCGGGGCCGCCCGGAGCCGAGCCGCCGAGGCTTTCCAAAAAAAACGATCTACCAGAAATATTCCAAATGCGCGCGCCGCGTCCAGACGCAAGCGCGCCGGCGAGGCAAATTTAGGAATAAAATCCGCATAACATCAAGAGGCCCTGCTCGCGGAATTCCATTCCTTTCCATGCGCGCTATTTCTTGCTCACGCGCCGCGCGACTTCGCTCTCGAGCCTTTTCCATAAGCTCTCGAGCCACTTCCATAAGTCGATGACGCGCGGTTTCGCCCATTCGAAGAACGCCCTACCCCATTTCACCGCCAAGCGTCCCGCTGTCTTCGCAAACGCGACCGCTCGGTCGAACCAGGGCAATAGCGGACTTTCCGGCGGGATTTTCGCCCGCGCCCAGGCGACCCAATCGCTGACGATCTGAGAAATCGCGCGCCACAATACGCCCCACGGATCTTCGACCGGCGCATGCGTCATCGCATCGCGAAAGCGGGCGAACCGCGCGGCGATCTCGGCCCTCTTGCGGCGCTCCTCGTCGAGCTGGCGCGAAAGCTCGTTGGCGCGCGCGGCCTCCTGCTCCGCGAGATGCTCGCTGTCCTCGGCCTTTTTGGCGTTGTGCTGCGCCTCGAGCTGAGCGTCGTCGATTTCCCGAGTCGACTCGTCGACTTGAAGCGCCATGGCCTCGTATTGGGAGAGCACTTGGTCGCGCTGCTCGGTCACGTCGCGCAGGAGCGCGAGCAATTCCTCGCGCCCCAGTTTTTCGTGCTCGACGTCGGGGGCGGCCTTGGGAAGGCGATCGTCGGACAGTTTCACCTCCACGCAATTTTTCAGCCGATCATACGCCGTGTGAGCGGGTTCGCCGCCGCGGCCGAGATGGTTAGATAATGCGGCCGAGCTTGCCGTCCAGGCGTAGCGCGTGGGTTCGAGTTTCGCTTTGCGCCATTCTTTCCCATTCGGTAACGGACAGGCGGAACGGCGCGACTCATTCGACGGACGACGAAATTGCATACGACAAGCGTCGAGAGAAATTCTTCGACGAGGCAGGTCTTCGGATCGTGCGGGCGACGAATGAGGAGGTCTTCAAGAATATCGACGGGGTTTGCGAGACAATTTTCGTTGCTCTCGCCGGTCGGACAAAATTGTAGATCAACCCCCGGCCCCTCACCCTGGCCTCTCCCCGTAAACGGGGAGAGGGAAAGGCGCCTCGCGCCTTCACTCCGCCGGCTCTGGCTCGACCACCGCCTTCGCCAGCTCGTAATTCAGCACCGGCGCGAGCCAGCGCTCGACCTCTTCCACAGGGACGCCCTTGCGGCGGGCGTAGTCCTCGACCTGGTCGCGCTCCACCTTGGCGACGCCGAAATAATGCGCTTGCGGATGCGCGAAATAGAGGCCGCTGACGGACGACGCCGGCGTCATCGCGTAGCTCTCGGTAAGATTCACGCCGGTGCGCTTTTCCGCCTCGAGCAGTCTGAAGAGCGTGGCCTTCTCCGTGTGGTCGGGCTGCGCGGGATAGCCCGGCGCGGGGCGGATGCCGCGATACTCCTCATTGATGAGCTGATCGGACGAGATATTCTCCTCCTCCGCATAGGCCCAGAACTCGCGCCGCACGCGCTCGTGCATGCGTTCGGCGAAGGCCTCGGCGATGCGGTCTGCGAGCGCCTTCACCATGATCGCGCCATAGTCGTCATTGGCGCGCGCGAAGCGTTCCGCGATCTTCGCGTCCTGCGCGCCGGCCGTCACGACGAACGCGCCGATGTAATCGGCCTTGCCCAGCCCCTCGGGCACGATGAAATCGGCGAGCGCCAGATTGGGCTTGCCGTCGCGCCGCGTGAGCTGCTGGCGCAGCGTGTGCAGCACGGCGAGCTCCTGCGCGCGCTGCTCGCCCGTGTAGAGCACGATGTCGTCGCCGCGCGTATTCGCCGGCCAGAAGCCGATGACGGCTTTCGGATTGAACCAGCGCTCCTCGACGATGCGCGCGAGCATGGCTTGCGCATCCTCGAACAATTGACGCGCCGCCGCCCCGCGCTCGGGATCGTCCAAGAGCGCGGGAAAGCGGCCCTTGAACTCCCAGGTCTGGAAGAACGGCGTCCAGTCGATATAGGGAACGAGCTCGGCGACGTCGTAAGTAGCGAAGGCGCGCGAGCCGAGGAACTTCGGCTTCTGCGGCTCATAGGCGACCCAGTCGAGCGTCAGCGCATTGGCGCGCGCCGTCTCGAGCGGCACGCGCTGCTTGTCGGCCTGCGCGCGCGCATGCGCCTCGGCGACCTTCTCATATTCCTCGCGCGTCTTGGCGACATAGGATTCGCGCGTCGTCGCCGACAGCAAATTCTGCGCGACGCCCACCGCTCTCGACGCGTCGGTCACATAGACGGCCTGTCCCTGCACATAATTGGGGCTGATCTTCACCGCCGTATGCACGCGGCTCGTCGTCGCGCCGCCGATGAGCAGCGGCACGTCGAAGCCTTCGCGCTCCAATTCGGCGGCGATGAAGCACATTTCGTCGAGCGACGGCGTGATGAGGCCGGACAGGCCGATGATGTCGACCTTCTCGCGCTTCGCCGTCTCGAGAATCTTGGCCGACGGCACCATCACGCCGAGATCGATGATCTCGAAGTTGTTGCAGCCGAGCACGACGCCGACGATGTTCTTGCCGATGTCGTGAACGTCGCCCTTCACGGTCGCCAGCAAGATCTTGCCGGCGCTGGAGCGCGTCTCCTTATTGGCCTCCATATAGGGAAGCAG
>PQAN01000213.1 GCA_003105285.1 Methylocystaceae bacterium | reverse complement strand
GCCGAACACGAGCGGGATGGCGAGCAGCGGCTCGCGCGCGAAGGTCGACGTGACGACCAGAAATTCGCTCATGAAGATGCCGAGCGGCGGCAGTCCTGCGATGGCGACGACGCCGGCGACGAGGCTCCAGCCGAGCAACGGATGGCTCTCGGTGAGGCCGCGAATGTCGGCGATCTTCTGCGTGCCTTTGGCCTGCGAGATATGGCCGACGGAAAAGAAGATGGCCGATTTCGTCAGACTGTGCATCGTCATATGCAGCAAGCCAGCGAAATTGGCGAGCGGACCGCCCATGCCGAACGCGAAAGTGATGATGCCCATGTGTTCGATCGACGAGTAGGCGAACAGCCGCTTCACGTCGTCGCGCCGGTAGAGCATGAAGCCGGCGAAGATCAGCGAGACGAGGCCGAGCGTGATCATCAGCGGGCCGGGGGCGATCGCCGCGGCRTTGGCGGCGAGCAGCATCTTGAAGCGCAGCACCGCATAGAGCGCGACATTGAGGAGSAGGCCCGACAGCACCGCCGAGATCGGCGTCGGACCTTCCGCATGGGCGTCGGGCAGCCAGGCGTGCATCGGCGCGAGGCCGACCTTGGTGCCATAGCCGAGCATCAGAAAGACGAAGGCGACATTGAGCAGGCGCGGGCTGAAATCGGCGGCGTGCCGCATCAGCGACGTCCATACCATCGCGTCATAGCCTTCGCCGAGCACGGGCTCGGCCGACATATAGACGAGGATCGTGCCGAACAGCGCCAGCGCGATGCCGACGCTGCCGAGGATGAAATATTTCCAGGCCGCCTCCAGCGCCTCATGCGTGCGATAGATGCCGACCATCAGCACGGTGGTCAGAGTGGCGAGCTCCACCGCCACCCACATCAGCCCGATGTTGTTCGCCAGCAGGCCCAGATTCATGGCGAACATCAGCGACTGATACATGGCGTGATAGAAGCGCACATAGGCGGGCGTCAGCTTGCCGGTCTCGATCTCGTGCCCGATATAGCTCGCGCTATAGGCGCTGGTGGTGAAGCCGATAAAAGTCGAGAGCACGACGAAGACGATGTTCAGATCGTCGACGAAGAGATAATTTCCTGCCGCCGGCCGGTCGTACAACAGCCAGAGGGCGCAAACGAAGGTCGCGCCCGAGACAGCGACATTGAGGCGCGACGTCATCCTGTAGCCGGGAATGAAGGCGAGGAAGATCGCCGAGATCGCCGGCAAGGCGAGCAGCAGGCCGGTCGGCGCGAGAGATTGGGACGTCATCGGGAGTCTCCGCGCACGCGATCGAGTTCCTGCACGTCGACCGTGTCGAAGCGTTCGCGAATGCGGAACAGGAAGATGCCGATCACGATGAAGGCGATCAGCACCGAGAAGGCGACGCTGATCTCGACGACGAGCGGCATGCCCTTGGCGCCGGTCGCCGCCAGAATGAGCCCGTTCTCGAGCGACATGAAGCCGATGACTTGGCTCACCGCATTGCGCCGCGTCACCATCATCAGCAGACCGAGCAGCACCACGGAGAGCGCGAAGGCCAAATCCTCGCGCGCCAGCGGATCGGCGGCCGCGGTCGCTGGCAGCATGACGACGAGCGAGAGGGCGACGAGACCGATGCCGACGAGCATGGTGACGCCGACGCCGCCGATGATTTCAATGTCGCGGTGAATGCGCAGGCGCACGATGATGCGCTGCAGGCTCAAGGGGATGAGCAGCGCTTTGAAGACGACGGCGATCCCCGCCGTCAGATAGAGGTGCGGGGCATGTTGCGTGTAGGCCTGCCAGCCGACCGACAGCGACAGGACGACGGCGTGCAGCGTGAAGATGTTGATGAGGCCGGACATTCTGTCCTGATAGAGCAGCATGAAGCTGACCAGGACCAGCCCGCCGGCGAAGAGATGGGCGATGTCGAAGGAGAGGTGGCCCATCTCTTACAGGCTCCGTGACACGAACAGCAGCAGTGTGCCGAGCAGGCCGAGCATCAGCGCCGCGCCGAGGAAATCGGGCACGCGGAACACGCGCATTTTGGCGGTCGACGTTTCGAAGAACGCCAGCAGAAAGCCGCCGATGGCGAGCTTGCCGGCATAGGCCGCCGCGCCCACGGCCATGGCGCCGATGTCGGCGTCTTCCGGCGCGAGGCCCCAGGGCGCGAAAATGCAGGCGACGAGCGAGATATAGAGGAGCAGCTTCATCGCCGCCGCCAGTTCGATCACGGCCAGATGACGCCCGGAATATTCCAGCACCATGGCCTCGTGCACCATCGTCAGCTCGAGATGGGTCGCCGGATTGTCGACGGGGATGCGGCCGTTCTCGGCGATCGCCACGATGAGCAGCGCGATCAGCGCGAGGCCGTTGGAGACGCGCAATTCGACATGCGACGACATATGCGCTGCGACCTCCGATAATTGCGTCGATCCGGCGATGAGCGAGACGACGAAGACGATCATGATCATCGCCGGCTCGGCGAGCGAGGCGAACATCGCTTCGCGGCTCGAGCCGATGCCGCCGAAGCTCGTTCCGACATCCATGCCGACGAGCGCCAGAAAGAATCGGGCGCTGCCCAGAAGCGCGATGATGGCGATGAGATCGGCCGACCAGCTGAACATCAGGCCGGAGGCGAATGTCGGCACGAGCGCGGCGGCGACCCAGGTCGTGGCGAAAATCACATAGGGCGCGGCGCGAAACAGCCAGGAGGCGTTCTCGGCGAGGACGACCTCCTTGCGCAGCAGTCTGACGAGATCGCGATAGGGCTGAAAGATCGAGGCTCCGCGCCGGCGAAGGAGCTGCGCCTTGACTTTGCGCGTGAAGCCCACGAGCAGCGGCGCCAGCAGGAGCACCAGCGCCATTTGCGCGCTTTGCGCGGCGAGATCGAAAATCAGCGCCATATCGCGATCACCAGAAGCAGGGCGACGAGCGCGGAGAACACCAGAGCGAGATATCCCTGAATCGGCAGGAAATGCAGCCGGTCGAGCCGGCCGGCGCAGAAATCGATCGCTGTGGCGATTCGCGCATAGACGCCTTCCATCACGCGGTCGCGGATTTCGACGTCGAAGCGGGCTGGGCGCGTGTCGCCGGGCGGCGGCATGTCCAGATGCTCGCGCGCGACGAACGCCACGTCTCCGAAGGTGCGGCGAATCGGCTGAGCGAAGCTGCTGGCGGTATATTGCGTGACGGGGCTCGGGTCGGGATAGCCGCAGTCCCATGCCGGCCCGCGCCGCGCGGCGCGCGAGCCGAATCGATGAATGACGCGCGATGCGACGACGGCCGAGAAGGCGATGAAGACGAACACCAGTAGGCCGTTGTAGGAGCTGCGGCTCTCGGCGATCGGCACGATCGACAGCCACGGAATGCCGCCCTGCGTCGGCATATGTCCGCCGACGAACGCYCTCGCGGCTGGCGAGATCGTGTCGATCATGAAGCTCGGCAGAATGCCCGCAAGCAGACACAACGCCAGCGCTACCGACATGGCTGCGAGCGACCAGGCGTCGGTCTCATGCGCCGTCTCGGCGGCGAGCGAACGGGCGCGGCCGAGGAAGGCGACGCCGAAAGCGCGCACGAAACAGCCGGCGCACAGCGCCGCGCTCAAGGCGAGAGCGACGCCGACGGCGGGGATGACGAGTTTCAGACTCCAAGGCGCCAGCGACGGGCTGAGCAGAATGGCCTGAAACATCAGCCATTCCGAGACGAAGCCGTTGAGCGGCGGGAGGGCCGAGATCGCCACGCAGCCGCCCAGAAACAGAAAGGCCGTGCGTGGCATGGCGTGAATGAGCCCGCCGAGACGCTCGATATCGCGCTCGCCGGTCGCATGTTGCACCGCGCCCGCGCCGAAGAACAGCAGGCTCTTGAACAGCGAATGGTTGAACACGTGGAACAAGGCGGCGGTAAAGGCCAGCGCCGCCGGCAGGCCCATATTCTGAGCCTTGAACGCCAGCGCGAGGCCGAGCGCGACGAAGATGACGCCGATGTTCTCGATCGTGCTGTAGGCGAGCAGCTTCTTCAGATCGCTCTGGATCGTCGCGTAGAGAATGCCGAGGAGGGCGGTGGCCGCGCCGAGCGTCAGCGCCGGCAGGCTCCACCAGAAGGCGGGTTGTCCGAGCAGGTCGAAGACGACGCGGATGAAGCCGTAGATGGCGACCTTCGTCATGACGCCGCTCATCAGCGCCGAGACATGGCTCGGCGCGGCCGGATGGGCGAGCGGGAGCCAGATATGGAGAGGGGCGAGACCGGCTTTCGAGCCCGCGCCGAGCAGGACCAGCGCCAGCACGAGGCCGGAGGTCCATTGGCCGTGCGCCGCCTCGCGAATCGATGAAAAGGCGTAGCCGCCGACGGAGCCGGCGAGCAGGCCGAAGGCCATCAGCAGGGCGAGCGTGCCGAAGCTCGCCATCAGCAGATAGATGAAGCCTGCTCGCCTGTTCTCGTCGACATGATGGTGCGCGAGGACCAGCGCCCAAGAGGACAGCGACATGAATTCCCAGGCGACCAGAAAGGCGAAGGCGTCGTCGGCGAGAAGCACGAGATTCATGCCGGCGAGAAAGGCCGGGAAGAACGGCAGGATGCGGGACGGAGTCTTCTCGTGCGCGCCATAGCCGATCGCATAGAGGCTCGCCGCGGCGCCGCCCAGGTCGACGACCGCTTGAAAGAAGGCGCTGAGAGAATCGATGCGAAAATGCATGCCGATCCACGGCAGGCCGAGCGGCAACGTCGTCTGCAGCGACGTGGCGCCGCGCGGCACGACGGCGGCGGCGAACAGGACGAGGCAGAGGATGGCGCAGAGGCCGTAGACGATTCGGCTGACTGCGGCGTTTCGTCCGAGCGCGACGGCCAGTCCCCCCGCGCCGAGCAGTGCGGCGACGCTCCAGAGGGAGACCAGCAGCGGCATCGGCTCCTACTTTCCTTTGTCGACCGGCAGGGCGTCATTCCTCGCCGGCGCGGCTTCGGGCGCGACGCGCGGCGAGCCGGCTCTCTTGAGGCGAACGCCGCGCCCGCCCACCTGGCTGACGGCTCCCTCGCCGATGATCTCGACCCCGACGCTGTCGAGCGCGGCGATGAGCTTGGTCAAGGAATCGACATTGCCGCGAATGACGTCCTCGCTGGTTTCCATCCGCTGAATGGTCGGCAGCGACAGTCCCGACAGTTCCGCGAGCCTGCGCTGGTCCAGGCCGACAAGGGCGCGCGCCGCCCGCAGTTGAGCGGCGGTGATCATGCTTCAGACATCAGTTGTTGGCGGCAAAACGTCACTTATAAAGGCTAGAACGTAAGCTCATATAATTCAAGAACGATTTTTTTGCAGTGCGAGAGAGCGGCGC
>PQAN01000212.1:405-3796 GCA_003105285.1 Methylocystaceae bacterium | reverse complement strand
GGCGTCGGCAAGACGACTCTGGCGGCCGCCGTCGCCGTGGAGCTCGCGCGCCGCGGACTGCCCGTGCATCTCACCACTTCCGATCCAGCCGCGCACCTTTCGGAAACACTCCATGGATCATTGGAACATCTGAAAGTGAGCCGCATCGATCCGCACGCGGAAACGGAGCGGTATCGTCGCGAAATCCTCGCCGCCAAGGGCGCCAAGCTGGACGTCGCCGGCCGTGCGCTACTGGAGGAGGATCTGCGCTCGCCCTGCACCGAGGAGATCGCCGTTTTTCAGGCGTTCTCGCGCATCATCCGCGAGGCGGGCGAGAGTTTCGTGGTGATGGACACGGCGCCGACCGGCCATACTCTGCTGCTGCTGGATGCGACCGGCGCCTATCATCGCGAGGTCGCGCGCCAATTGGACGCCAAAGGCGCGCATTACACGACGCCGATGATGCAATTGCAGGATCCACGGCAGACCAAGGTTCTGCTGGTGACGCTCGCCGAGACGACGCCCGCGCTCGAAGCCGCCGGCCTTCAGGCCGATCTGCTGCGCGCCGGAATCGAGCCGTGGGCGTGGATCATCAACAATAGCGTCGCCGCCGCGCGTCCGCATTCGCCGCTTTTGCGTCAGCGCGCGCGCAATGAGATACGCGAGATCGACGCCGTCGCCGCCACGCATGCGCGGCGCTATGCGATCGTCCCGCTGCTGAAGGAAGAGCCGGTCGGCGTTCCCCGCCTTCTGGAACTGGCGGGCCACGCCGTCGAAGCCGCCTGATATTTCACCGAAAGGAAATCCGATGGAACTGCGCGCAACTCCGGCCGCCATGGAGCCGGATCGAAGCAAAGTATCCGCAGCGCCCGCCATGGGCGTTTTCGAGCGCTATCTGACCCTGTGGGTCGCGCTCTGCATCATCGTCGGAATCGCGCTCGGCCAGGCGGCGCCCATCGTTTTCCACGCCATTGGAGAAGCGACGATCGCGCAGGTGAATCTCCCGGTCGCGGCGCTGGTGTGGCTGATGATCATCCCCATGCTGCTGAAGATCGACCTCTCCGCGCTCGGACAAGTGCGCGAGCATTGGCGCGGCATCGCGGTCACGGTCGGCATCAATTGGCTGGTCAAACCCTTCTCGATGGCGCTGCTCGGCTGGCTGTTCATCGCGCATCTGTTCCGGCCCTATTTGCCGGCCGACCAGATCGACGCCTATATCGCCGGCCTCATTCTGCTGGCGGCGGCGCCCTGCACGGCCATGGTGTTCGTCTGGTCCAATCTCGTCGACGGCGAGCCGCATTTCACTCTGTCGCAAGTCGCGCTCAACGACACGATCATGATCGTCGCCTTCGCGCCGCTCGTCGCTCTGCTGCTCGGCCTGTCGTCCATCACCGTGCCTTGGGGGACGCTGCTGCTGTCGGTCGGCCTCTATATCGTCGCGCCGGTCATCGCATCGCAGCTCTGGCGCCGCGCGCTGCTGGCGAAGGGCGGCGCGGCGGCGCTGGCCGCGACGCTGCGCGTGCTCGGCCCGCTCTCGCTCGTTGCGCTGCTGCTCACGCTCGTCATTCTGTTCGGCTTGCAGGGCGAAGAGATCATGCGTCAGCCGTTGGTCATCGCGCTCTTGGCGACGCCGATCCTGATTCAGGTCTATTTCAACGCCGGCCTCGCCTATCTGCTCAACCGCCGCCTCGGCGTCGAATGGTGCGTCGCCGGCCCTTCGGCGCTGATCGGCGCCAGCAATTTCTTCGAGCTCGCCGTCGCGACGGCGATCGCCCTCTTCGGCTTCCAATCGGGCGCAGCGCTCGCGACCGTGGTCGGCGTGCTGGTCGAGGTGCCGGTCATGCTCTCCGTCGTCCATATCGTCCGCCGGTCGCGGACATGGTACGAGAACGCCGGCGCGTCCTCGCGCGCGTGAGCGGCGCATAGCGAGATCGGGGAAATCGGATGAACGAACTAGAAGCAGCAAAGGCGAAAGCCGCCGCCGCCTACAATGCCGCCGCCGACTATTTCGACCACCCCGTCAGCTCGTTCTGGCATCGCTTCGGACGAGAGACCGTCGATCGTCTCGATCTTCGTCCCGGCGAATGCGTGCTCGATGTCTGCTCGGGCAGTGGCGGCTCGGCCTTGCCGGCCGCCGAGCGCGTAGGGCCGAAGGGTAGAGTGATCGCCGTCGATCTCGCTGAACGCTTGATCGCATTGGCTGCGGCGAAGGCGCAGGGCAAAGGCCTCGACAATATCGAATTCCGCGTCGCCGACCTGCTCGCCCTCGGCTATCCGGACGACTCATTCGATGCGGTCATTTGCGTGTTCGGCGTCTTTTTCGTGCCCGATATGACCGCGGCGGTCCGGGAGCTGTGGCGCATGGTTCGTCCGGGCGGCCGGCTCGCCATCACGACTTGGGGCCCAGACCTGTTCGAGCCCGCGAGCAGCGCCTTCTGGAGCGCGATACGGCAGGAGCGCCCCGATCTCTATCGGGGCTTCAATCCATGGGATCGCATTTCCCAACCGGCGGGCCTGCGCGAAATGCTGGCCGAGGCTGGCGTGAGCGGCGCCGACATAGTGGCGGAAGCAGGCCGTCATCCCTTCCAGTCGCCGGACGATTGGTGGGCGATCGCGATGGGCAGCGGCTATCGCGGGACGCTCGCGCAACTCGACTTCGAGACTTTTTCGCGTGTCAGAGAGACAAATCTGTCTCTCCTGCGCGCGAGCGGCGCGACGTCGATCGAGACGAACGTCCTTTATGCCGTCGCCGCGAAAAGATCGTCTCCCCTGTGATGCTCGTGCCCGACGGCCAAAGTTGGCGATCGCGACCGCCTTAACGCTTAGACGTGCTGCACCACAGCCTCGCTCCCGCGGCCGAACCCTCGAGGGCTCGCCAGCGAGCTTGATTGCAGTGCAATCATTGCCTATTTTGCTGACGACGCTGGAGGCTGTCGTGGCAAGCATCACAATCCGCAATCTGGACGACGATTTGAAGCGCCGCTTACGCATGCGAGCAGCTGAACATGGCCGCTCCATGGAGGAAGAAGCGCGGGAAATCCTGCGCCGCGCGATCAGCGGCATCGTCGCGCCGAAGAATCTCGGCCAGGCTATTCACGCCCGCTTCGCCGCCATCGGCGGCGTGGAGTTGGAGCTTCCCGCGCGCGGCCCGATGCGCGAACCGCCATCGTTCTCATGAACGAGGCCGTCATCCTACTCGATACCAACGTCGTCTCCGAGCTGATGCGGCCCAAGCCCGCGCAGGCGGTCTTGGACTGGTTCGCCGCGCAGGACTCGACCAAGCTGTTTTTCAGCGCGGTGAGCGAGGCCGAACTGCGCACGGGCGCGGCGATCCTTCCCGCCGGGAGGCGCCGCGACAGTTTGACCGCCACCATCGACATCATGATCACCGAGGATTTCGGCGGCCGGGTCC
>PQAN01000212.1:0-192 GCA_003105285.1 Methylocystaceae bacterium | reverse complement strand
ACATCGTGATTGTCGATCCTTTCTATGTTCCGTGAGGTCGAGCCGCTTTTCGATGCACGTCGCGCAGCGAATATGAGTCATGGAATAATGGCTGGTCGCCTATCGGCGAACTGAACGAGAAATGCGGTTTCGATTCCCGCCGACGATCAATTTCAACAATCCGATCAGAGCATGACAAGATGGACGATTATC
>PQAN01000211.1 GCA_003105285.1 Methylocystaceae bacterium | reverse complement strand
TCCGGCAAGATCATGCGCCGCATCCTGCGCAAGATCGCCGAGCACGAATTCGGCGCGCTGGGGGATACGTCGACGCTCGCGGACCCCAGCGTGGTGGAGGACTTGATCAAGAATCGGCCGCCGGCGTGAGGCGGCTCCGGAGCAATGGCGCTGGCGGCGCTCCGAGCGCCGCCAGCCGGAGCGGATGACGCCGGTTCGGCGGCGAACTCCGGAGCATTACGCGCCACCGACAGACGGCCGAGCGAATAGGCGCGAGCGCGTTCGCCGCCCTGCGCATATTCGCCGCGGTCCGCCAACGCCTACAGATCGAAAAGAAAGCTCAAGCCCTCGAGGCTTGGTGCGGTCGAGAGGACTCGAACCTCCACTGGTTGCCCAACTAGCACCTCAAGCTAGCGCGTCTACCAATTCCGCCACGACCGCGCCGGGCGCTTCAGTCGAAACAGAAGCGCCGGCAGGCCGCCCGTCTAACAAATCGGCTCCCCCCTGACAAGGCGCCGATGCGGGTGGATCATCGGAATGCAAAGAAATATCGGCGGGCTTCGTGTAAGATGCTCGCATGCCGTCCTCGCCCATCCTTCCTCGCGACGCCTGCGCCGTCTCCTTCCGTCCGCAGGCCGGCTCGCCGCCGGTCGAATGGACGGCAAGCGACGGCTTGGTCGCCTATGAGGCCGCCGTCGCGGAGATGGAGGCGCTCGCCGGGCGAATCGCGGCTGGCGCGGCGCGCGAGCGGGTGTGGCTGCTCGAGCATCCGCCGATCTATACGGCCGGCACCTCGGCCAGGGAGGCCGATCTTCTCGACGCGCGCTTTCCCGTGCATCGGACGGGGCGGGGCGGCCAGTTCACCTATCACGGTCCCGGCCAGCGGGTCGCCTATGTGATGCTGGACCTGACGCGCCGCCGGCGCGACGTGCGCGCTTTCGTCTGCGCGCTGGAGGCGTGGCTGATCGCGACGCTCGCCTCGTTCGGCGTCGCGGGCGAGCGTCGCGAGGCGCGCGTCGGCGTCTGGACGCCGCGGCCCGACAAGCCGCGCGGGCCGGCGGGCGAGATCGCCGAGGACAAGATCGCCGCGCTCGGCGTGCGCGTACGCCGCTGGACGACGTTCCACGGCGTCGCCTTCAATGTCGCGCCGGAGCTCGCGCATTTTTCCGGCATCGCGCCCTGCGGCGTCCGCCAGTCCCACCTCGGCGTCACCAGTCTCGCCGATCTCGGCGTCGATGTCGGCATGGAGGCCGTGGACACCGCTTTGCGCCGCGCCTTCGAAGAGATTTTCGGCGAGACGATTCTCGCGTCATAGAGTCGGCGCTTCGAAAAATCCCGCTATGCCGCCGGCTTCCTGCAGGTCCTGTTCATCCGCCTCTTCGAGCCGGCAGGCGTCGACGCGCGCCGCCGCCGGCCCCCGCTTCGCCTCGCGCTCGAGCTCCTCGATCGCCTCGGAGGGGCCGGCCGCGACGATCTCCACGGCGCCGTCGAAGCGGTTCCGCACCCAGCCGATCAACCGCAGACGTGCGGCCGCGCGCGTGACGAAGGCGCGAAAGCCGACGCCCTGCACTCTGCCCTCGACGCGAATTCGGACGATGCGGCGTTCGGCGCTCTCCATGGGTGTCGCCTCATACCGCGATATTGTCGATGAGCCGGGTCGTTCCGATGCGCGCCGCGACCAGAAGCCGCACCGGACCTTCCTGCCGTCGCGCGATGCGCGCCAGCGTTTCCGCGTGGCGGGCTTCGAGATAGTCGATCGCAAATCCGGCCGCCGCGACGTCTTCGCGCGCCTCGCCCATCACATGGCCGATCGGCTCGCCCTCGCCGATGAGCCGGGCGGCCTTGGTCAAAGCGCGGTAGAGCGCCGGAGCCGCGGCTCTCTCCTCCTTGGAGAGATAGATGTTGCGCGAGGACATAGCGAGACCGTCGCTCTCGCGCAGCGTCGGCGCGCCGACGATCTCCGTCGAGATGTCGAGATCGCGCGCCAGACGCCGGATGATCAGCAATTGCTGGTAGTCCTTCTCGCCGAAGACGGCGACGTCGGCCGCCGCCTGGTTCAGCAGCTTGGCGACGACGACGGCGACGCCGGCGAAATGCGTCGGCCGGAAACGATCCTCGAGATCGGTCTCCGCCGGACCGCCGACCTTGACGCTGGTCGCGAAGCCCGGCGGATAGACGTCCTCGACCGACGGCGCGAAGCAGAGATCGACGCGGGCGCTCGCCAATTTCTCGACATCGGCTTCGAGCGTGCGCGGATATTTGTCGAAATCCTCGCTCGGCCCGAATTGCGCCGGGTTGACAAAGACGGACACGACGACGCGGTCGGCCCGGCGCCTCGCCTCGTCGACGAGCGAGAAATGTCCCTCGTGCAGCGCGCCCATCGTGGGCACGAAGCCGATGCGCTCGCCGCGCGCCCGCCAGGAGCCGACGCGCCGGCGCAGCTCGGCGATGGAGTGGACCGACGGAATCGGTGCGGAAACGATGCTCATGGACGCTGAAACCTCAACAGCGAGTGGGCAATAGGCTCTCGAGATGGGAGATATAGAGGGCCGGCAGGCCGAGCGCACGCGCGCTGGCGATGACGTTTTCCAGATAGCCGGACTTCGGCGCTCCTTCGCGCGCGGAGGATCCGATATAGATCAGAGCCTGGACAAAGCCCGCGGGCCTGCGGGAAACCGGCAGGACGGCCTTTCTGTAGAGACCATGGCTCACCTCTTCGTAGCGGTCGAGCGCCGGCGTATCGGACAGGGCCAGGTCCCACAACAGCCCATGCACGAAGGTCCGCGTATCGCGAACGACGCTCGCATATCCGGCCTCCATGACGATGAAGCGACGCCCCGCGAGCCGAGCGAGGCCGAGCGGCCGCGACTTCGGGCAACGCGTCGTCATGGCGGCGACGTCCATATTGGCGCCATAAGCGAAATAGAGAGGCATGAAACCGCGAGCCTTTCGAAAAGCGCCCCAGCTCATAGCGCATGGCGCGCCGGCGAGCGACCCGCGCCGCGCAGAAAAATGCAGGCGAAGCCGCTCCCCGAAAAGGCGAAACCCGTGTTATAGCCGGGCGGAACAGTGGAAGGGTGGCCGAGTGGTTTAAGGCAGCGGTCTTGAAAACCGCCGTGGGGGCAACTCCACCGTGGGTTCGAATCCCACCCCTTCCGCCACTTCGGTATAAAACCGGGAACGCCGATTCCCGCCGATTTCCCTCCCTTGGTGGCTACTAGCGTCCTCAACAGAGTGCTTTTGCTACCTTTGATGTAGATCGCGTCGTCTGCGACCTCGACGCGCTGTGCGAAGGCTCGGACGTGTTCCCGCCGATAGCCGCCCTTTCCAAGCCGGAGCCGGGTGCGGGCTTCGCTCGCCAATTCCCGCACGGCCGCCCCGGTGAGGCCCTGATGGGCAGAGCTTTTCAGCATGGCCTCGGTCCTCTCGGTGTCGGCGCGTGCCTGATCCCGTAGCGCGGTGAGACCCGCGATCCGCTCGCCAAGGGCCGATTCGGCCGGGTCGAGCGAACCGGCCTCGATAGCGTCGTAAAGCCGCTTGAGGCGCATGTCGGCCTCGGCCGCGCGCTGGTTCAATTCGGCGATGTGCTGGCCGCGCCGCTCTACGCTTTCCTGCCGGCGATCCAGAAGCGAGGCGAGCACTTCTTCGATCCGCTCGGGGTCGAGTAGCCTTTCCTCGATATGGCTGACCACGATGCGGTCGAGCTTGTCCATGGGGATCGCACGGCCCTTGCAGCCGGTTTCGCCCTGCCGCGCCCGGATTGAGCAGGCATAATAGCGATAACGGCCGTTCTTGCCGGTGCGCAGCGTCATCGCGCCTCCGCAATTGCCGCAATGGCAAATGCCGGTCAGCAGGTTCGGGCCACTGACGACGCGCGGCGGCGTCACCTTCGGATTGTTGACCTGCAAGCGCCTCTGCACCGCCTCGAAAATCTCAAGGTCGATCAGCGGCGGCACCGCGACGGTGACGATTTCTTCCTCGGGTTTCACCTCTCCCTTTTTGGAGCGGCGGTTGAACCGATGTTCGCCGATATAGGTGCGGCGGGTCAGGATACGGTGAAGCTGGCCGATGCCCCAACGCCCGCCGCTACGGGTGAACATGCGATTCCTGTTCAAGTGGCTGACGATGTTCTTGACGCCCATGGGGCCGGACGTGCCGTCGCCTTCCGTTGCAAGGCGGAAGATCAGGCGCACGGTGTCGGCGTGCAGCGGGTCGATCTCCAGCTTCTTCTTCATTTTCGCGCCACGCTGCTCCGCGTCGATGACGCGGTAGCCGATGGGCGGCAGCGAGCCGTTCCAGAAGCCTTGCCGGGCGTTTTCCTTCAAGGCGCGCAGGACGTGCTTGGCGTTCTCCTTCGACTGGTATTCGTCGAACAGCGCCATGATCTGCCGCATCATGACGTGCATGGGATCGTCGCCCATCTCCTGCGTGATGGAGACCAGCTTGACGCCGTTCTTGGCGAGCTTCCTGACGTTGAATTCCAGCTCGAAGTGATCGCGGAAGAAGCGCGAGAAGCTGTGAACAACCACCACGTCGAACGGCGCGGGCTTACTGGTGCCTGCCTCGATCAACCGTTGGAACTCGGGGCGGCGGTCGTTGGTGGCCGATGCGCCGGCCTCCACAAAGGTTTCGACAAGCTGGTAGCCCCGCGAGGCGCAGTAGGTTTCGCCCTGCTTTCGTTGGTCGGGGATCGACACGTCATGCTCGGCCTGCCGCGCCGTCGAAACGCGCAGGTAGAGGGCGGCGCGCAGGGCGACATGGGGGCTTTGCATGTTCATGGCCGGTCTCCTTTCGCCGCGCGGCGTTCGAGCAAGGGCAATTCCAGCTCGACGCGATCATGCAGCACCTTGGGCACGACCTTCTGCCCTTCGCCGGGGTCCATGCGGATCAGGCCGTAGCTCGCCATCGTCTTGAGGGTTCGGGACAGGCTGGGCTTCGTCCGTCCGGTGATCCGCGACAATTCCTCCAGCGAGCCGGGCGACTGTTCGTCGATGACGCGCAGCAGCTCACGGTTCCCGCTGGAAAGGATTTGCGCGAACGATTCGGTGGATGTGAACCAAACCTTCGGATCGTCCGCCGCCGGCTTTTCCTCGCCGCGTGCGACCCGCATGGTGCGGGCCTTCATTTCGTCGTAGTCGGCAATCCCGACTTTCAGGGTGGTCATATTATGCCTCGCTCCTTCAACACCGCGTCCACCGCCTGCCAGAAGTCGGCCAGCAATGTGGCCGCATCCTCGTAGGCGTAGCGCTTCACGGTCTGGAGACGGTGCCGATGGTCCATCGGCTCGCCGCGTCTGCCTCGGCCGACCGGATGGGCGTTGTCAAAGCCGACCAGCCGTTCGCCCGAAGGCCCATGAAGCGTGAGCGAGTAATCGAGGCCGTGCGCCTTTTCCGGCGAGACCGGAACGCGGGTGACAACGAACTTCACCCAATGGCCGCCCTCGGGATCGACAACGAGCACCTGTCCGTCGAGGTCCAGAAGCGTGTCGAGGCTCGGGTCACGATCCTCGCTCATGACTTACTGTTACCATCTGATGTTAACTGTGGCAAGCCCTGATTGTTGGGATCGTCGATTGGGCCGAACAGCCGGTCGAGCACGTCGCCGAAATACCGCTCGAAGATTTGCAGTTCTTCCTCGGTGATCGGCACCTTCTCGGGCCAGTCGTCGATGACGGGCAACGACTCCACATCGACGATGCGAAGCGGCGACCTGCGGCGCTCCCAGCCGTCCGGCGTGGGTTCGTCGGCGTAGTCGAAAAGATCGTCGGGAAGTGTCTCGGGGACCGGCTGTCGAGGTCGCCCTTTACGGGCGCGGCGGCGCTCTGCGCACATGGAATCCTCCTTGGTTCTGGTGGATTCCGGGGCGCTCAAGGCCCCGGAATTATGCGAACCATGGAGGGCAGTCGGCGGTCTTGTAGCGTGCCGCATTTGCGTTGATGCGCTGGCGGCACCCCGCTGTCAGGGGCAGGTTTTGATCGAGATAGACACTTGCGAAACGAGGAGGCTTTGATTGCCGCCGCAATGTTATTGGAGCTATTCGAGGATCGTTCCGCCGCCGCGTTCCCAGACCATCGCCCAGAACTGCCGGCTCCAATCGGTTTGGTGTCCGTCGAGGTAACGCGACTTACCGAGCGCCAAGCCCAGCCGCGCCATCAGAGCGGTGAACTCTGCATCGGCAGGGTTCGCCGCCTGCCAAATTCGGCCGAGCACGTAAGAAAGCAAAGCGTGGAACAATGTGATGCGAGTTGCCTTCTGAGCATCATAGGCACGCGGCCGCATCTCGATGATCGCATGGGAGTCCGCGTTCGGCTCGTCCGCGTCTTGGAAGCGATGAAGTCGAAATTGCCATTGTGCGAGGCCGCGACCGTAGTGCGCGTAGGGTTGGACCGCGCCGGCAAACTCTCGCATGAATGTGAACCAAGGCTCGTTCCAAAGCCCTGATCCGTAACCCGGCCAAACGTGCGCTTGCAGCCATGCCCGCAGCTTACCAGCCGTCAGTTCGTCCGCTTCCCATTTGAGCAACGTCGCTTCGGCGTCAGGATGGCCGCACACGCCCAGTTCGACAACACCGATTGCCTCAACGCATTGACGTGTTAGCGCGAGCGCGTTGGCGTGCATTCCATCGCGGTTCGCCTGGTTCGCCAGAAGAAGCGTATCGAGGATGAACCAGTGAGCCAGCATGGGCGCTGACTTTACTTGCAGGGTCATCTCGTTGGCCGATACGGCATCAGCGATGCGGCGCATGATCTGCGAAGTAGCTTCCTCGTTGAGCTTGAACCATTCTGGCGCTGATCGGGTCATCGTTTCAGCATAGCGGCAGATGCGGCTTGTTTCATTGCTGTTCCTGTCGAATCGAGTTTCGCGCTATGTAACGACATGGAATATATCAGCATCCCCATATCGCTCGTATCGCTGGCGATCTCGCTTGGCACGTTCTGGCTCGCTTTCATGGATCGCGGGCGTCTGAGGATGACGAAGCCGACTATTGTGTTCTTCGGCTTCGACGAGGTTCCCAAGCCGACACCAAAGGTATTCTTGCGGACGCTGCTATACAGCACGGCCACACGTGGACAGGTCGTTGAAGGCATGTATGCCAAAGTTCGTCGCGGCAAGGACGAGCGGATTTTCAGCTTCTGGGGCTATGGCGAAACGGAAAAGCTATCGGCCGGTAGCGGACTACATATCAGCCGAACCGGCCTCGCCGCCAACCACCATTTCGTTCTGTCCGTTCATGAACCCGGCTACCGCTTCGAACCCGGCTCCTACGAGATTGACGTCATTGCCGATGTGGTTGGCCGAAAAAAGTCGATCAGGCTTGCGACAATCAATCTGTCGCTGTCTGACGAACTTGCGGCGGCGCTGCGGCGACAGGAAGGCGTGTTGTTCGAACGCAAGATCGGCGGCGAATATGAGGGCCATGCGAGAGAGCGATAGTCATCCGATTGTCAGTCCCGTTCAAAAACTCGGGTTCAGCCAGCCGAGCGCCGCGCCTTGACGAAGCCGCGATCCGTGGCAATGAACCGCTCCAGCATCGGCACGATCAGTTTCACTGGATCGGCGGCGGGCTGGCCTGTTTCGCGGGCCAGCACCTCGGCATAAGCGACCAGATCGCGGTGAAGCGGCGCGGGCAGTTCCACCGTCACCTTGACGGGCTTGTCGTCGGGCAGCGGGCCGAGTTTCAGCTTGGTCATGGTCAACCTCCTGCCGGCTCGAACACAAGGTCGCGGGTGACGATGATCCTGACCGGGAAGCCGGGCCGGATGGTGAGCGTCGGCGCGACCTGCAACTGGCGCTGGACGATCTGCTGGCCCGCCTGATTGACGGTATCCTGCGCCCCGTCGCGGATGGCGCGGATCAGCCGGTCCTCGTCGCTGGTCGCCAGCTCCGTGCCGACTGCGAGCAGCGTGGACAGCCCTGCGGCCTTCATCAGATCCCACCAATGATAATCGACGCCATCCTCAAGGCCGGCATAACCGCTGGCGTCCGCGCCCGGCAGGCGCTCCAGAACGATGGAACGGCCACCGGGCAGGATCAGGCGATTCCACACCAGCAGGACGCGGCGCTGGCCGAAGGTCACGCCGTCATCGTATTGGCCGATGATGCGCGTGCCCTGCGGGATCAGGAGCAGGGTGCCGGTCGGGCTGTCATAGACGTTCTCCGTCACCTGCGCGGTGATCTGGCCCGGAAGGTCTGAACGGATGCCGGTGATCAGTGCGGCCGGGATCACGGCCCCGGCCTGAAGGATGTAGGGCGATGCCGGCGGCGCGACACGATCCTGCGCGACGGTCTGTCGGTCCACCGGCCCGTTGAGAAATGCCGTGTGCCGATCCTGTGTTGTGGGCCGTCCGCCGAGACCGGCAAGACCGGGCATGGCCGTTCCGGCTGGCGCTCCCGTGCGCGGGCCGGACTGGAAAAAGACGTTGCTCAAGCGCGCGGCTTCTTCCTCGGCGAGACGGCGCTGCTCGTCGGGATCGACGGCGGGCGTCGCCATCGTAGGCGGTGCGACGGGTTGCCCCCGGTTCTGCGCGTCGAGGATCGGGCGGCCCAAATCTCCGGGCAGCGCGGGGCCGAGCACGGGGCCGGTATAGTCGCGCGGCAGACCGGACAAGCCGTCCGCCGTGGGGCGGTTATCGGTCGAATAGAGTTCTTCGCCGCCCGGTCCCCCGTCGCGGGTCTGTAGGGCGTAGATCAATGCACCCCCTATGCCGAGCAAGGCGATGGCTCCGACGCCTGCCAGCATCTTGCGAGACAGGCGGGTGACGCGCGGCGGCTCGGCGCGCAGCCGCATGGGCGCGGCGGTATCGGTGATGGTGTTGTCTGTCATGACGGGGTGTCTCCGGTCGCACTGGCGGGCTGCGCGGCGGCGGCCTGCGTCGGGTTGATGCGGACGATCCTGACGACCTGCTGTCGGTCGCCGCTGCCAAGGCGCAGCTCGGCCGCGCCGAAAAGGCGGTCCACGATCAGGACGTTCTGGTGGACTCGGCTGTTGACGATCTGCGGTTCGCCGTTCGTGCCGAGCACGAAGATCGGCGGCATTTCGCCCTGCACGATTCCGGCCGGGAAGACGACATAGACGCGCCTGCCATCGTCGAAGACCGAAACTGGCCGCCACGGCGGGCTGTCGCCTGTCAGGCCGTAGCGGTAGTTCCTCGCGGCCTCGGCCGGGATAGTCGGCGCGGCCGGGACGCTCTGGCGCTGGCCTGCTGGCGGCGTTGGATAAACCCATGCGACGGCCGGCATGTAGAGCGATTCCCGCGCGCGCAGCTCGATCATGTAAGTGCGGCGGTCGGTGGTGACGACAAGGTTCGTGGAAATGTCCGGTCGCGTGGGTTTGACAAGGATATGGACACGGCGGTTCGCACCGCTGCCGCTCTCGCTGTCGCCGATGATCCAGCGGGCGGTATCACCGGCCGCGATCGGCCCCGCTCCTGTCAGGCTCTCGCCCGGCTCCAGCGCAATGGTCGTGATCTGCCCGACAGCGGCATAGACCTGATAGAGCGCGCCTTCGCTCCACGGATATATCTGGATCGCATTGTAGTAGCCTTCCCGGCGCGGTTCGACGCGGGCGGCGGCATTGGCGTTCTCGACGCGGCCGGTCGGTGTGCCGGCAGCCTCACCGCCCCGCGCCACGTTCCATGCCGGCGGGACATGCAAAGGCCGGGGCGTGTTGTCGGTGACGGCTGCCTGCACGGTCGGCAGCGGCGGCACGCTGGCGTCGTAGCTGAATTGCGGCGTCCGGTTGGTGGCGCAGCCTGCGAGCATGGTGGCCGAAAGAAGCACGGCCGCGATTGTGGGGGTGCGGGTGATCGTCCTCATTGGCTCATCTCCCGCGACCACGAAATTGCATTGACGTAGATGCCGAGCGGATTGGCGCGCAGGCGCTCGGCGTCGCGCGGCGGCTGGATGACGATGGTGAGGATGGCCGTCCATCGTTCCGTGCTAGAAAGCTGGCCGTTCTCGAAATGGCGCTCGGTCCACGCTACCCGGAAGCTGTTGGGGGACGCCCGGATGACGCTCGAGACCTCGACGGCGATCTGCTGCCGACCGACGCGCGTGAACGGGTCGTTGGCGCGGGCGTAATCGTTGAGCGCCGCCGCGCCGCGATCAGTGGTCCACTCATACGCCCGAAGCCAGTTCTGGCGGACAATGATCGCGTCGGCCGGGATCGCGCGGACCTGCTCGATGAAGCGGCCGAGATGGAAAGCGATCTGCGGGTCAGTCGGGCGATAATCGGCGTTTGCAGGCGCGACGGTCTGCGCCTGCCCAAGATTATCGACCTGCACCACCCAAGGCACTACGGTCCCGCGTGCGGACTGCCAGACCAGCGCGGAGGCGAAGCCGGCCGATAGGATCAGGCTGCCGAAGGCCATATAGCGCCAGTTCTTCGCCTGCACGCGGGCCGAGCCGATGCGCTCGTCCCATGCCTGCGCGGCCTTCTGATAGGGCGTCTCGGGTTCCGGCGATTTGCCGTAGTGGGTTGCTGGTCGTTTGAAGATGCTCATGAGCGGTCACTTTCGGAAAGGTTGACGGAGGAACCGGAGCCGTGGCTGTCGCCGGAGCGGACGGCATGGGCTGTCATGGTGGTGCCGTGGTTGAGGGCCTGCCGGCGCTGCATCCGCTGCGCCCAAGCCGGGGGACCACCGGGCGAGGTCGGCGGCGTGGTTGCCGGGGCGGCGCTCGTGCTGCCGACCGTGCCCATGGAGGATGTGCCGCCGGTCGCACCGAAACCGGCGCGCACGCCATCGGCGAAGCTGGACTTGATACTTTCGCCTGCTTGGGATGTTGCGCTGGAGGCCGCGCGCTTGAGCGGGGAGATAGCGGCCGAGCCTGCTGCGCGTGCCACGCCGCCAAGGCCGGAAGCGACACCGGCCGCGCCGCTCTGGCCGAGCGATCCAAGGCTATAGGCGGCGGTCGCCGCTCCCGCGGCCGTCGAGCCTCCGCGGACGGCCGCCGCCCCACCGGACAGGGCGGCAGCGCCACCCTTCGCGGCAAGCATGGCACCGCCACCGGCCGCCGCACCGCCCGCAAGCACCATGCCGCCGGCAGCAAGGCCGGTTCCTACTGCTGCGCCTGCGCCAAGCTGCGGGCCGCCGGAGACGATGCCGTTGGCGATGCCGGGGCCGAAGATGCCGAGGCCGAGCAGCGACAGCGCGGCGAGCACGATTGCCATGGCGTCGTCGATGGTCGGAGTTGCCCCGCCGAAACCGGCCGTGAACTGCGAAAACAAGGTGCTGCCGATGCCGATGATGACGGCGAGCACCAGCACCTTGATGCCGGACGACACCACGTTGCCCAAGACCTTCTCGGCCATGAAGGCGGTCTTGCCGAACAGGCCGAACGGGATCAGCACGAAGCCGGCGAGCGTGGTCAGCTTGAACTCGATCAGGGTGACGAAAAGCTGGATGGCGAGGATGAAGAAGGCCAGCACCACCAGCGCCCAGGCGAACAGCAGGCACGCGATCTGGATGAAGTTCTCGAAGAAGGCGATCCAGCCCATCAGGTCGGAAATGGAGTCGAGCAGCGGGCGGCCGGCGTCGAGGCCGGTCTGCGCCACGCGGCCCGGCCGCATCAGGTCGGTGACGGAAAAGCCGGTGCCCGACGCCATCAGGCCGAGGCCGGCGAAGCTCTCGAAAACGATCCGGGCGAGATTGTTCCAGTTGGCGATGATGTAGGCGAAGACGCCGACGAACAGCGTCTTCTTGACCAGCCGCGCGATGATGTCGTCATCCGCGCCCCATGCCCAAAACAGCGCGGCGAGCGTCACGTCGATGACGATCAGCGTCGTGGCGATGAAGGCGACCTCGCCGCCGAGCAGGCCGAATCCGCTGTCGATATAGGAGGTGAAGACCCCGAGGAAATTGTCGATGACGCCCGTGTTGCCCATGGTCAGCGCGCCTCGTTGCGGGCACGGCCGAGGAAGCGGTCGCGGGATTCGGCCCAAGTGGCGAGGCAGTCGGCATCGCTGGCGGCGGCCTCGCCGAGCTGCTGGCAACGGCGCAGGTTCTCGCGCAGGGGATCGGCCGGCGGCTGGAGGGCGGGCGCAGGGGGTGGTGCGGAAGGTTCATCCTTCCGCGCCATGTCGATTGCGGTCGCCGTGACGGCGATGGCGATGAATACAACGGCCCCAAGCCGCGCCAGCATCTTGCCGTCCATGGCGACCCTCCCGTCAGTTGTTGCCGTTGTTGAACATCTGCGCGTTGCCCGGCTGGTAGCCGGTGCCCGGCGTCAGGAACCGGCGGCGCTGTTCGCGGCCCTGTTCGGCGGCGGTCGCGCGCTCGGCCTCTGTCAGCGCGTCGGCACGGCCGTTCGCCGAAATGACCGCGATCAGGTCGGAAAGCTGCTGCGACTGGAGGGCGAGAAGCTGATTGCCGGCCTGCGTGGCTTGCAGCGCGCCGGCTGCGCCTTGGCTCTGGCCGACAAGCGCCGCCATCTCGGCGCGGTTGGCGTCGATGTTGCCGACTGCCCCCGCCTGCACGCGCATCGCGTCCTGCAAGCCGCCGACCGTGTTCTCCCAACGGCTGCGCGCATCCGCGACCAGTTGGGCGTCGGTCGCCGAAAGCGAGACATTGCCATATTGCTGCTGGAACGCTTGGTCGATCTGTCCGACCTCGAAGGCGATGTTCTGCGCCTGCCCGAGAAGCTGCTGCGTGCGCCGGACGTTCTGTTGAAGCTGCTGGAGCGAGGAATATGGCAGGCTCGCCAGATTACGGGCCTGATTGATGAGCATCGTCGCCTCGTTCTGGAGGCTCTGAATCTGGTTGTTGATCTGCTCCAGCGTCCTTGCTGCCGTAAGCACGTTTTGGACGTAGTTGGTCGGGTCATAGACAATCCATTGCGCATGGGCCGGGCTTGCGAGCATGGGCGAAAGCGCGACGGGCACGGCGAGCGCCAGCGCGAGGGCCGAGGCCCCGACGATCTTGGAATGGGTCATGGATGAATCTCCTGCGTGGGGTGGCTATCGAGCCGGGCCGGCACGGCGGATTCCGGCCGGTCGGCAAGATTGGTGAGGTTCGGGATCAGGTCGGCCGCCCAATCGACGCCGCGATGGCGCAGCCAGGCGGCGAGGAAGCCGTCGCGTCCGTGTTCGGCATGGATGCGCGCGATTTCGGTCTGGTCGGATTTGGCGGATGCGGCGCAGAGCGCGAGGCCGACTTCGGACAGGCCAAGCTCGAACAGGCGATTGCCGCGACGCGACTGGCAGTAATAATCCCGCTTGGGCGTGGCCCGCGCGAGGATTTCGATCTGCCGATCATTGAGGCCGAAGCGGCGATAGATGGCCGTGATCTGCGGCTCGATGGCGCGCTCGTTCGGCAGAAGCAGCCGCGTCGGGCAGCTCTCGATGATGGCGGGCGCGATGTTGCTGCCGTCAATGTCGGACAGGCTTTGCGTGGCGAAGATGACCGATGCGTTTTTCTTGCGCAGCGTTTTCAGCCATTCGCGGAGCTGGCCGGCAAACCCCTCGTCGTCCAGCGCAAGCCAGCCTTCGTCTATGATGAGCAGCGTCGGCCGCCCGTCGAGCCGGTCGCCGATGCGATGGAACAGATAGGCGAGCACGGCCGGGGCCGCGCCGGTCCCGACAAGGCCCTCGATCTCGAACGCCTGCACGTCCGCCGAGCCGAGATGTTCGCTCTCGGCGTCGAGCAGCCGGCCATAGGCACCGCCGACGCAGAACGGGCGGAGCGCCTGTTTCAGATCGTTGGATTGCAGCAGCACCGCGAGGCCGGTGATGGTGCGTTCCTCGACCGGCGCGGACGCCAGTGAGGTCAGCGCCGTCCAAAGGTGTTCCTTCACCTCCGGCGTGATCGGCAGCCCCTCGCGCATGAGGATGGCGGCGATCCAGTCGCC
>PQAN01000210.1 GCA_003105285.1 Methylocystaceae bacterium | reverse complement strand
CGCATCGAAAGGAGCGAGTTCGTCCGGCAGGAGAGGGCGGCGGAACAAGTCGCGCGTTTCCGCTTCGATGGGTTTCAGCGATCGGCTTTCGCGGGCGGCGCGAATCAGCGCATCGACGGCGGCGCCGTCGCCATCCACGGCGAGCACGCGGGCCCGGGCGGCGAGGCGCAGCGCAAAGGCGCCAACGCCGCAGAAGAGATCGGCGACGCGCGCGGCGCCCGGCGGAACCAGGCTTTCGACGAGCGCGGCGATCGCCAGCTCGCCGGCGCTCGTCGCCTGGAGAAAGCCGCCCGGCGGCGGAACGACCGGCGTGTCGCCGATCGTTATGGCGGGCGGGCGGCGCAGTGCGACGAGGCGGCCGTGATTGGCGAGGCGGGCGAGGTCGAGCGTTTCGGCGAACTCGATCAGAGTGCGCGTTTCGCCTTCTTCGAAGGCGCCGGCGCCGCGAATATCGACATCGAGCCCGTTCAGCGTATTCGTCACGACGACGTCGAGCGGTTTCCCTCGCGACGCGAGCGCCCCGGCCAGCGCCCTCGCGACGGGGAGCGCCCGGTCGAGGCCCGGCTCCAGCAGAGGGCAGGCGTCGATTTCCATGAGATCATGCGAGCGCGCCTGCATGAAGCCGAGGCGGGCGTGTCCCTTTTCCATGCGCGCGTGAAAGGTCACGCGGCGGCGTCCCGCGCCATGCGCGTCGACGAGGCCCGAGACCTCCATCTCGAGGCCGGCGTTGCGCAGCGCCGTCTCGACGAGGCCGCGCTTCCATCGCGCATAGGGATCGGGCGCGAGCGTCTGCACGGCGCAGCCGCCGCAGCTTCCGTAATGCGGACAAAAGGGTTGGATGCGCGCAGGCGACGGCGTGACGATCTCGACGAGGCGCGCGCGCTCGCCGTTCGTCTCGGCCAGCACGGTCTCGCCGGGCAGCGCGAAGGGCACGAAGACGAGGCCGCTCTGCGTGCGGGCGACGCCCTCGCCGCGATGGCCGAGACGTTCGATGACGAGACGCTGCCCGCTCATGTTCGCCGCGCGTGCAGGAGAAATTCGCGATTGCCGTCGCCGCCTTCGATCGGCGACGGCGCGACGGCGCCGACGCGCCAGCCGAGCCGTTCCACCTCGCTCGCGACGCGCGCGCAGACGGAGGATCGGACGGCCTCGTCGCGCACGACGCCTTTTTTCGCCGCCGTGCGTCCCGCCTCGAACTGCGGCTTGACGAGCGCGACGAGCGCGCCGTCGCTCGCGGCGAGGGCGAGCACATTCGGCAGCACCAGCGCCAGGGAAATGAAGCTCGCGTCGACGACGACGAGCGAGGGCTGCTCCCGCAGATGCGCTGTCGTGAGCGCCCGCGCGTCGAGGCCCTCGAGCGAGGTCACGCGCGCGTCGCGCAGGAGCTTCTCGTGCAATTGGCCATGGCCGACGTCGACGGCGGTCACATGTTTCGCGCCCTTGGCGAGCAGAACGTCGGTGAAGCCGCCGGTCGAGGCGCCGATGTCGAGGCAGAAGCGGTTCGCCGGATCGACGCCGAAGACCTCCAGCGCATGAGCGAGCTTGACGCCGCCGCGCGACACCCAAGGGTAGGGCGCCTGCGCGGTGATCGTCGCATCGGATGCGACGAGCTGCGACGGCTTGGCGATTTTCCGCCCGTCGACATGGACAAGCCCGGCGAGGATTGCCTCGCGCGCCTTGGCGCGGCTCTCGAACAGGCCGCGCTCGCAGAGGGCGACGTCGGCGCGTGTGGGGGACGTGGGCATGATCGCAGGGCGTTCTACAGGTTTCCGGTCCGTTTGGGGAGACGCTCGCGCGGCGTCTTCATGTCGCTGGCCGGCGGCCGATGTGCGGCGGCGCATGTCGCGATGTCCCGGCCAGCGCCATTCTGGCTGCGTCGTGCGCATTGATACGAGCCGAAAAGGCTGCTGAACTGCCGTTCGCGCCAGTTTTGTCTCGGCTGTTTCCAACTGGAAAAGGAAGCTCCAATGAATTCAGGTGAAGGCGGCGGTTTTCTCGGCGGCGGCGGGATTTTGGGCTCTTATCGCTCCGTGCCGACAGTCCAGGGCGATCAAGGCCGGTCCGGCGCGCCGGCCGACGCCTTGCGGTTCGAGGTGAAGGGCCATGAGATGCAATTCGTCGAGATCGAGCTCGATCCCGGCGCGAGCTGCGTCGCGGAAGCGGGCGCGATGATGTTCAAGGACTCGGCGATCGGCATGGAGACGATCTTCAGCGACGGCTCCACGCAGGATACCGGCTTTTTCGGCAAGCTCTGGCGCGGCGCCAAACGGGCTTTGTCGGGCTCCACTCTGTTCATGACGCAGTTCACGCATAACGGCTCTGGTAAGGCGCGCGTCGCTTTCGCCACGCCTTACCCCGGCAAGATCATCCCTCTGCGTCTCGACCGGCTCGGCGGCGAACTCGTCTGCCAGCGCGACACTTTTCTCGCCGGCGCGCCCGGCGTCGCGATCGACATCGCCTTTCAGAAGAAGATCATGACCGGCCTGTTCGGCGGCGAAGGCTTCATCATGCAGAAGCTCACCGGCGACGGCTGGGTCTTCGTCCACGCCGGCGGCACGGTCATCGAGCGCGAGCTCGCGCCGGGCGAGGAGCTGCATGTCGACTCGGGTTGTCTCGTCGCCCAGACGGCGAGCGTCTCCTTCGACGTCGTGCCGGTCGGCGGCGTCAAATCGATGTTCTTCGGCGGCGAAGGGTTCTTCTTCGCGCGGCTCGTCGGGCCGGGCCATGTCTGGCTGCAGTCGATGCCCTTCTCGCGCCTCGTCGGCCAGATCGCCGCGAGGATGCCGGCGAGGGCCGGGGCGGGCGTCGGATGGTCGAGCGGCGGAGGCTCGGATTCCGGCTCGAGCGATTCCTCGGGCGGGGATTGGGGCGGCGGGGACTCGGGCGGCGACGGCGGCGGGGGTGACTGACGCGCTCAGCGGACGCGGCCGCCGATCGGCCGCGCCTGCGCCAGATCGAGGCCGATGCTGCGGGGTCGGAAATCATGACGACAGATGGTCGACCTTGGACTATATTTTCCCAATGACTCTCGACGACGCCGTTTCGAGACTGAGACATTTCGCGCCTGCCATCAGGGCGATGGGCGCGACGTCGCTGTTCGTGTTCGGATCGACCGCGCGCAACGAAGCACGCATGGACAGCGACCTCGATCTTTTCATCGATTACGATCCGGAAAGCCGCTTCAACGCCTTCGATCTCGTCGGCATCAAGCTGTTTCTCGAGGATGAGCTGCATTCGCGAGTGGATCTGACGACCCGCGACAGCCTCCATCCCATGCTCAAGAAAGACATAGAGTCGGCGGCGGTGCGCGTGTTCTGATGGCGCGGAAGGTCGACCATACGCTGCACGATATTCTCGAGGCTATCGAGCGGGTCGAGAGCGTCACGAGCGGCAAGACGTTGGCGGAATTCGAGGCCAGCTGGCAATTACGCTACATCGTGCAACGCGCGATCGAGATCATATCGGAAGCCAGTCGCCGTATTCCTGCCGAGCTGCAGGCCGCGCATCCCGAAATCCCGTGGCGAAAGGTCATGGCGATCGGCAATGTTCTTCGCCACGAATATCATGGGCTTTCCGACAAGGTGATCTGGGGCGTGGTGATCGACGAATTGCCAAAATTGAAAATCGCAATCGCCGCGATCGCATCGATGCTCGAGAAGTGACGGTGGAATTCGAGGTCCGAGTCGCCGTGGCGGCGCCGCCTCACTCCCCCGTCTGCAACAAGCTTCCCGCCCGTCTCGCGCCCGCGAGCAAGCGCCCGAAGGCGAAGACCGCTCCCGCGAACAGCACGACGTCGAGCGCGAGGCCCTGGGCCATCAAATCCATGCGCAGCGTATGGTCGATCAGCACGGCGCGCAGCCCCTCGAAGACATAGGTCGGCGGCAGCGCCCAGCAGAAGGGTTGCAGCCAGTTCGGCAGCGCGGCCACCGGATAGTACACGCAGCCGAGTGGCTGGATGACGAACATCAGCGACCAGGCGAGGCTTTCCGCGCCGAGCCCATAGCGCAGGATGAGGCCCGAGACGAACAGTCCGATGCTCCACGCGAAGACGATGAGCACGGCGAAGAAGGCCGCGAGCGCCAGCCCCAGCGCCCAGAGATTGAAGCCGAAGAACCATATTGCGAGGATCGTCACCGGAACCATGCCCATGAGCAGCCGAATCACGCTCATCGCCATCATCGATACGATGAACTCGGCCGGGCGCAGCGGGCTCATGAACAGATTGGCGATGTTGCGCGACCACATCTCCTCGAGGAAGGAGAAGGAGAAGCCCTGCTGGCCGCGCAGCAATATGTCCCACAGCAGCACGGCGCCGACGAGCGCGCCGGCGGCGACCGTCGCGCGGTCGCGGGGGAGCGGCCCGGTCGTCGAATTGACGAGGTAAGTCTGCAGAAAGCCCCAGGTGAGCATCTGCACCGTGGGCCAATACATCATCTCCAGCATGCGCGGCCAGGACGACCAAAGCAGATAGGAATAGCGCAGCGTCATCGCGCCGGCGCGCTGGAAGGAGAAGGCCGAACTGGTCATGACGCCGCCGCCGTTTCGCCATTGGCGCGGCCGCGCGCGACATCGAGGAAAACCTCCTCGAGATTGCTGCGTCCGTAGCGCGCGAGCAATTCGGCCGGCGCCGCGTCGTCGACGAGGCTGCCTTGCTTCAGCATCATCACCCGATCGCACAGACGCTCGACCTCGGCCATATTGTGGGAGGCGAGCAGGATCGTGCAATTGCGCCGCGCGCGATGGTCCTCGAGATGCGAGCGCACCCAATCGGCCGTGTCGGGGTCGAGCGAGGCGGTGGGCTCGTCGAGCAGCAGCAGATCAGGATCGTTGATGAGCGCCTTGGCGAGCGCGACGCGCGTCTTCTGCCCGGCCGACAGACGTCCGTTCGGGCGATCGAGAAAATCGACGAGCGCGAGCTTGTCGGCGAGCTCGCCGATCTTGCCGGCGACGTCCGCGACGCCGTAGAGCCGTCCGAAGACGTCGAGATTTTGCCGCACGGTGAGGCGGTGCGGCATGTCGACATAAGGGCTCTCGAAATTCATGCGGCCGAGGACGGCGTAGCGGTCGGCGAGGAAATCATGGCCGAAGACGTGAATCGAGCCGCTCGTCGGCTCGATGAGGCCCATGATCATGCCGATCGTCGTCGTCTTGCCGGCGCCATTGCCGCCGAGCAGGCCGGTCACCGAGCCGATCGCGAGCTCGAAGCTCAAGGGCTTCACCGCGACGGTCGCGTCATAGGTCTTGGAGAGGCCCTTCACGCTGAGGGCCGAGAGGTCGACAGCCATATAGGCCTTTTGAGCGGAGTTTATGGACAAGTTCAGGTTTTCTACTCTCTTTATCGGGAAATCCGAAAAGGAAATCAATCTCGACCAAGACGATCTGCGCGGCGCGGCTAGAATGCGAGTCTCCAGGGCCTGGCCGAAAATAAATACTCTTCACCTCGGGCGTCATTGCGAGCGAAGCGAAGCAATCCAGGGGCCGCCTCACGACTCCTGTATTGCTTCGCCTTCGGCTCGCAATGAGGGGGGCGGATTCGCGGGCTGGGCGCTTCAGGCTGGCTTCGGCCCGTTACGCTCGGTTGCGCAGCTTGTGGAGAAAGGCCGCGCCGGCGGTCGCCTCGACGTCGTCGAGCCTCGCCGTGTCGATTTCTCCCGTCGCGACGACCGCCGCCCAGACGGGGAAGCCGTGAAAGAGCTCAAGGACTCGGCGGTTCGGCTTCAAGAGCGAAGACATGTCGCGCGCCGCGCAGATATGGAGCGCATGCCGTCGCCCGTCGCCGACGGCGTGCGGCAGATAGATGTCGCCGGGGTTCTTTCGCGCGTCGAGTTCGGCGATGGCGCCGGCGTCGGGCCCGAAACCGACGACGACGGCGTTCCCGGCTTTCAATAGCGGCGCGTAGACGGGCGAGCCGTTGATGTGGCGCGCGCCGATGTCCACGACTTTTTGCTCGGGGCTTTCCCCCGTGAGCTCGACGAAGGACGGGATGAGATCGGCGTTCGGCATCTTATGTCCCGTCGCGAGCGCTCGCGTCGGCGACGGGGCGCACGGGCCGTCCCTCGCCGGCCATGCCCTACGCGTCGCCGC
>PQAN01000209.1:8974-9795 GCA_003105285.1 Methylocystaceae bacterium | reverse complement strand
CGTGCAGCAGCACGTTGGTGAGGTGGTACCCGGCGGCGTCGAACCCCCACAGCGCGCGGTCGAGCGCCAGCGTCCAGGTGCTCGCCGGGCGGTAGAACGTGTCCAAGTCGGCGAGCAGCAGCAGCGGCTCGTACATCGCCCGGTGGGCGTGCTGCACCCACTGGTAGTCGTCGCCGATCAGCTCCAGCCGGGTCGCCGGGAGGTAGAGCGCGAGCGCCGCCGCGACGAGGAGCGCGATGGCCAGCAGTGGGGCGGTGCGACGCATGGCGCCATTGTCCACGAGAAGGGGGCCAGGGATCAGGGGTCAGGCCGGCGCGGGCCCGAGCTCCGGACCCCGGAGCCCGGACCCCGGTTCTCTAGCGCTCCACGCGGTAGTTCGGGGCTTCCTTGGTGATCACCACGTCGTGGGCGTGCGACTCCTTGAGCCCGGCCGCGGTGATGCGGATGAAGCGCGCCTTGCCGTGCAGCTCGTCGATCGAACGGCACCCCGACAGGCCCATCCCGGCGCGCAGCCCGCCGACCAGTTGGGTGATCTGCATCGCCGCCGACCCCTTGTACGGCACCATCCCCTCGATCCCCTCGGGGACCAGCTTGGTCGGCTCCTCGCCGCCCTGGAAGTAGCGCTCGCGCGCCCCCGCGCCCTCCTTCATCGCGCCCATCGAGCCCATCCCGCGGTACGCCTTGAAGGTGCGGCCCTGGTAGAGGATCTGCTCGCCCGGCGACTCGTCGACGCCGGCGAACAGGGAGCCGATCATGATCGTGTCGGCGCCCGCGGCGAGCGCCTTGGAGATGTCGCCGGAGTACTTGATGCCGCCGTCGGC
>PQAN01000209.1:0-8874 GCA_003105285.1 Methylocystaceae bacterium | reverse complement strand
CGCGTGGTGCAGATCGAGCCCGGGCCGATGCCGACCTTGACCCCGTCGACGCCGAGCGCGATCAGGTCGCGCGCGCCCTCGAACGTGGCGACGTTGCCGGCGATCAGGGGCACCGACGGGAAGCGCTGCTTGATCCGCGCCGCCGCGGCCAGCACCACCTCGCTGTGGCCGTGCGAGGAGTCGATGCACAGCACGTCGACCTTGGCCTCGACGAGGGCGGCGCAGCGGTCGTCGAGGTCGGGGCCGGAGCCCACCGCGGCGGCCACCCGCAGACGGCCGAACCGGTCCTTGCAGGCGATCGGGTACTCCTGCGCCTTCTTGATGTCCTTGACGGTGATCAGCCCCTTGAGCGCGCCGTCGTCGTCGACCACCAGCAGCTTCTCGATGCGGTGCCTGTGGAGCAGCGCCTTGGCCTGGTCGAGGGTGGTGCCGACCGGCGCCGTGACCAGGTCTTCCTTGGTCATGAAGTCGGTGATCGGCCGGTCGAACTCGGTGCAGAACCTCAGGTCGCGGTTGGTCAGGATCCCCTTGAGCTGGCCGTGGCTGTCGACCACCGGCAGGCCGGAGATGCGGTAGCGCGCCATCAGGTCGAGCGCCTCGCGGACGAGCTGGTCCGGGAGCACGGTGACGGGGTCGACAATCATCCCCGACTCCGAGCGCTTGACCATGTCGACCTCTTCGGCCTGCTTGTCGATCGGCATGTTGCGGTGGATCACGCCGATGCCGCCGTGCTGCGCCATGGCGATCGCCATCCGCGCCTCGGTGACGGTGTCCATCGCGGCGGAGACGATCGGGATGTTGAGGGTAATGTCGGCGGTCAGCTTGGCCGAGACGTCGACGTGCGCCGGGTGCACCGCCGAACGGGCCGGGAGCAGCAGCACGTCGTCGAATGTGAGCGCCAGCGGGATGTCGTGGTCAGGCATGGCGGATTGTACACCGCGCGAGCGGCGCGGGGGCTACGACTCGAGCAGGCGGTAGCCGACTCCCGGCTCGGTGAGGAGGTGGCGCGGCCGCGCCGGGTCGCGCTCGAGCTTGTGGCGGAGCTGCGCCATGTAGACGCGCACGTAGTGGTTCTCGTCGCCGTACTCGGGCCCCCACACCTCGCGCAGGAGCTGCCTGTGAGTGACGACCTTGCCGGCGTGCTTGACGAGGAAGGCGAGGAGCTTGAACTCGTGGGGCGTGAGGTGGACCTCGCGTCCGGCCACGGTGACGCGGCGGGCGGCGAGGTCCACCTCGAGCTCGCCGTTGACGTACACCGGCGGCGCCCCGCCGGCACCCGCGGCCGCCGCGTGGCGCAGCGCGACGCGCAGGCGCGCGAGCAGCTCGTCGACGCCGAAAGGCTTGGTGAGGTAGTCGTCGGCGCCGGAGTCGAGGGCGGCGATCTTGTCAGTGACCGCGTCGCAGGCAGTCAACACGAGGACGCGAACGCCCGGTTGCGATTTGCGCAGCTCCGCGAGCAGCGATATGCCGTCGCCGTCGGGAAGACGGCGATCGAGCAGCGCGAAGGAATAACGGTGCGCAGCCAGAGCGGCCCGCGCCTCCCCCAGCGTGCGCATGTGATCCGCGATGAAGCCAGAGCGCCCGAGCTTGGCGGCGATCACGCGAGCCATCTCCGGCTCGTCCTCGATCATCAGAACCCGCATCCGATCATCCTCCAACGCGAGGACCGCTCGCCATCGGCGGTAATCGATTTCATCGCCGCGAACCGATCTCCGGCCGAGAGCTCCGCCACGCGAGCATCGGAAGAATTGCAGCAAAATTGCCACGGCGCCAGCAAAAACATCCGTGTTCTTTCCATGTTATCTTCATGAAAGCTTGGGTCGGTAGAACTGCTGACGGCACCGGTACGGCGAAGGGAGCGAACGGGGATCATGTCGCGCACGCAGGCGAGGAGGCCATATCGGCGGCGAAGCCTCTTCGGCGCAGTGGTCCTGTGCCTGTTCCTGCTGCGCATCTTTGCCGCGGCGGCCATCCCGAACGCGGCGGCGCTTTCTCACGAAAGCCGGCAGGTCTTCTCGCTCGTCGCCGCGCCATTATGCGAAGCCGAGAGTCCCGGCGATGACGGCGCTCCCTCGCATGGAGGCCATCATAGCGCAGATTGTTCGCTGTGTCCGTTCTGCAGTCACGGGCCGGCCCTGGACCGGATCGTCCCGCCGCGCAGCGTAATTTTTGTCCCGCCGCGCGAAACGGCGCGGCGGACGGCGCCGCTCGTCGACGATGCGTCGGCCATGCCGGCGAGCTTCGCCAGTTCCTGGTCCTCGCGCGCGCCTCCGCCATTCGTCTCCTGAACCGTCGAAAACGGCCCCTGCCGTTCTGCTCACCTCTATCGGTCTTGCAGCGCCTCCGGCCCGCATCAGGAGAGTTCCATGTTCAGCCCCATTCTGTCGCGCGGCGCCTCCGCCGGCGCCTTGACGCTCGCCTTGCTTTCATCTGCCGCCTGGGCGCAAGAGACTTTGCCGGCCATCGATATCGGCGCCGCTCGGCGCGACGACCGTGCGCCGCCGGCCGACGACAAGGCGACCTATCGTCCGCAAAGCGCCTCGACAGCGCTGAAGACCGCTACGCCGATCATGGAGACGCCGGCGTCGATCCAGATCGTGCCACAGCAGGTCTTGCAGGATGAGCAGGCAACGACGATTCCGCGTGCGGTGGAGAATGTGAGCGGCGTGATCGCCGTTCCGTCTCTCGCTTCTGGCGGCGTCGAGCAGTTCTACATTCGCGGTTTTCAGACCTATGACTATTACCGCGACGGCGTGCGCATGAACAGCATCGAGCAGAACTCGGGTGGCGAGAACATCGCCAATGTCGATCGGATCGAAGTGCTGAAAGGTCCGGCCTCGATTCTCTATGGGCGCGCTGAGCCGGGCGGCATCATCAATCTCGTCATGAAGAAGCCCCAGGCCGCTCCCTTCTATGCCGTGCAGCAGCAGGCCGGCTCGTGGGGCTCCTATCGCACGACGGTCGACGCGACCGGACCGATCACAAAGGACGATGCGCTGCTCTATCGCTTCAATTTCGCCTATGAGAACAATCACGACTTTTTCGAGTTTTCCGGGAACCGGAACATTTTCATCGCGCCGGTCCTGCGATGGAATCTCGACGCGCGCACGCAGCTCGACGTCTATCTGGATTATAAGTCGGCCAATTTCCCCAAGGGCTACGCGATTCCCGGCCTCGTGAACAGCCAGCCGGCCTCGCTCGCCTATGGCGCGCGACCCTTGTCGTTTCTGCCCCGTGGATTCAACACCTCCGATCCCTGGTCGCGAGGCAATTCCGACGATATCGTCGTCGGCTATCATTTTTCGCACGATTTCGCCCAGGATTGGAACATCAAGCATCGCTTCCAGGCGGAGTTCGTCGATCTGACGAGCCAGACCGCCGGCGAGCTCGGAATAAACATCTTCAAGCTGCCCCTGCCGGGCCGCGCGACGTCCGCGGATCGCATCGCCGTGGCCCTCCCGGCGTGGAACACCCACACTTATTTCACCAATCTCGATCTAACCGGGAAGTTCGATATACTCGATACGAGTCATACGCTCCTGCTCGGCGGCGACTTTCAGCATCTCGACGTGAACGGCCATATTCTGACGCCGAGCCTCGACTTTTCCTGCTTCTGTTATATCCCCCCGCTCAATCTCATCGCGCCCGTCCATACGTCCTTTCCGACCTCCGCCTTCGATCCGAAGACGAGGAATGACACGGCGTTCCGCGAGAACTGGTACGGGTTCTATCTGCAGGATCAGGTGAAGCTGCCTCACGACTTCTTCCTGCTCGCCGGCCTGCGCTACGACCACGCCACGACCTACAATGTCGTCACGCGACAGACCAACGACGATTCGCAGAAAGTCTCGCCGCGCTTCGGCCTGCTCTGGCGGCCGATCGAAGAGGCGAGCCTCTACGGGTCCTACCTCACCAATTTCGGCGCCTCCAATGTCGGCGCGAAAAATCCCTTGCCGCCGCAGACCGCGCAGCAATGGGAAGTGGGCGTCAAGACCGAATGGTTCGACAAGCGCCTCACAGCGACGATCGCGTACTATTACCTGACGAAACAGAATATTCCCGCCCCGAATCCGGATCCCGTGCTCGCCGCGCAAGGCTATCGCGTCGCCGTCGGCGAAGTGCGCAATCGGGGCGTCGAGTTGGACGTGGCCGGCGAAATCCTGCCTGGCTGGAAGGTGATCGGCGGCTATTCCTATATCGACTCGCTCATCACCAAAGACAACGGCCGGCTGACGGATTCGAACGGCGTCGTCGTCAGCCTCTTCGGAAACAAGGGCCATACGCTCTACAATGTGCCGCGTCACAGCGGCAGTCTCTGGACGACCTACGAATTCCAGGATGGCGATTGGCGCGGCCTGAAATTCGGCGGAGGCGTCGTCGCGCGCGGCGTCCGGCAGGGCGACAACGCCAACGACATCCAGCTTCCCGGCTATGCGACGATCGGACTGATGGCCGGCTACGATTTCAAATACCAAGGAGCGACGATCAAGCTTCAGTTCAATGTCGATAATCTCGCCGACACCCGCTACTACCCGGCGGCGAGCGCTGCGGCGTTCGCGATCTTCGCCGGCGCGCCTCGCAGTTTCAAAGGGTCGATCCGCGTCGAATACTGACGGTTTCACGAAAGCGATCCGCGCATCCGTCGGATGTAATTCTGACGAAACGCGTCGCGACGAGAATGCGAATGTCGTCGGCGTTTCGGCGACGACATTCGCGTCGAAATTGTCGTAGCCGGCGCCGTTCGCGGCGGAGCGAAGAGGAACGGAAAAAAAATGAGCATCGGCGAAACATCGATCGACGGCGTGCCGCAATCGTCTGTCCGCGCTTCGCGCGCCGACGTCCGCAAGGGGCGCGCGCGCAAGTTCTGGACGGCGCTCCATCGTTGGGTCGGCCTCGTCGCCGGCGCCTATCTCGTCGTCGCTGGCCTCACCGGCAGCGTCCTCGCATTCTGGGAGGATATCGACGAATGGTTGAACGCGGATATCATGACTGTCGCGCCGCCATCGGCCGACGCGTCATACAGGCCGCTCGGCGAGATTTTCGGCGCCGCGCGGGCGCTTATGCCGCCGGGCGTCGCGCCGTCGACCAATTCGCCGATCTTCATGAAACTCCCCCGCCATCGCCACAGCGCGATCTGGGTCGCCTATATTGCCGGCCTGCCCGACAGGGCGAATTTGACGGACAGTGACAAGCCGAAGTTCGATCTCTCCAAGATCGAAGGACATACGATTTTCGTCGATCCCTATCGCGCGAAGATCACCGGCGAGCGCCTGCAGAGCAAGATGAGCGAGCCGTTCTCACAGCCCTTCGTCTATATGATGATGAGCCTGCATTGCGCGCTGCTGTGGGAGCCGTTCGGGCGGCTCGCCATCGCGGCGGTCGGGATGTTCCTGCTCGTCTCGACGATCGCCGGACTGGCGCTCTGGTGGCCGAAGCGCGGCAAGTGGAAAAGCGCGATCGGCGTCAAGGCCAACGCTGCGCCGGAACGCCTCGTCTACGACGTCCACAAGACGGTCGGCGCCGTTCTCGGACTCGTGCTCGTCGTCTCGATTTTTTCGGGCCTCTATATGAATTTCAAAACGCCCTGGCGCGCGCTGGCCTCCCTCGTCTCGCCGGTGCGCGAACTGCCGACGAAGACGAAATCGGAGCCGGCGGAGGGCCGCTCGCCGCTCGGCCCCGACGCCGTCGCCGCCGCCGCCGACAGGCTGTTTCTCGGCGGGCGGTTGCAGATGCTGCAATTCCCGCTCGGCGCCGATGGAACCTATGTCGTGGGTAAACACGCAGACGACGAAGTCAATCAGGCGGGAACCGGACGGCTCGCCGTCATCGATCAATACAGCGGCAAGGTCGTCGCGTCGCAGGACCCGCACGACTACACGGCAGGAGAGCACTTTTTCGAATGGCAATATCCCTTGCATTCGGGCGAAGCTTTCGGCGACGCTGGCCGCGCCTTCATGCTGGCGTTCGGGCTGGTTCCGCTCACTCTCTATGTGACGGGCTTCATTCACTGGCGGCATAAGCGGCGCGCGCGCCGCGCCATCGAACGGCGTCGCGCGTGAGTCGTCGCAGCGCGTGAAGATCGCGCAATCGGAGCTCGAAATGTCGATTCGGATTTTTTCTCATTGCAGAACGGCCTTCCGGCTGGCGTCGGCGATGCTTCTGTCGTGGATCATGGTCGAGGCTCGCGCCGAGGAAGGCTTCTGGCTTTTTTCGCAGGCTCCCGTCGAAGAAATCGCCAGCAAATACGGAGTCCGGCTGAAGCCGGAATGGCTCGACCATCTGCAAAAAGCGACCGTGCGATTCAACAGCAAGCGCTTCGACGTCTACATCGGCGGTTCCGGCTCCTTCGTCAGCGCCGACGGCCTCGTCCTGACGAATCGTCACGTCATTCCCCGACACGTTTTCGCTCTGCTGGACGCGCCGGATCGCAACATCGGCCGCGACGGCTATGTCGCGCATCGCACGGAAGAGGAGCTGAAAATCCCCGGCCTGTCGCTCGACGCGGTCGTCTCGGGCGCGGATGTGACCGAACGCGTCGTCGCGCGCGTCCCGGTTTCGGCGGTCGGCGGCGACGCCGAACGCATGAGGCGAGAGATGATCGCCGAAATCGAGCGCGGCGCGTCGTCCGCGCCGGGAACCTCGGCCGAAGTCGTCGCGCTCGACGCAGGGGCGCGCTATATCCTCTACGTCCATCGCCGCTATTTGGACATACGCCTCGTTTTCGCGCCCGAGGCCGCGGCTGCTCAGCGCCCCGACGATCATCCGGCGCCCGCGTTCGACGTGGCGCTGGTTCGCGCTTACGAGAATGACGTCCCCGCCCATCCCCAGCATTTCCTCAGGCTGTCGGCTCGCACGCCCGCCGAGGGCGAGCCGATCTTCGTCGGCGGCGCGCCGACGCGCTCGAACCGGCGCGTCACCGTCCCGGAGCTGGAAGCGCAGCGCCACGTCGACCTGCCGCATTGGGTCAAAGCATATGCGAGGCTGCATTCCCGGCTCGCCGCCTTCGCCGCGCCAGGCGGCGAGCAGGCGAGAGCGGTCGAGCGGCTGATCGCGAAGACCGCCTTCATGCGCATGATCGCGGAGGATCGTCTCGCATCGTTCCAAGACGAACGCTTTTACAGCGCGCGCGTCGCCGCGGAGCGCCGCGTTCGGGACGCGCTCGCCGAGAGGAACGACGCAGCGTCGCTCGCCGCCTTCGAAACGCTGGACGAGCTCTGGTCGGAGCGCCGCGAGGACATGTTCCGCGGCGAGCTGCTGGGCTTGCGAGGACCGCCGCCCTGGCAGAAATATGTTGCCGACCTGCCCTTCGGCCTCGAGTTCGCGCCGACGCTCTATTCCTACGGGAAAACATTCTTGACGCTGCGCCGCCAGCGGGAGCTGCCGGAGGAGAGCCGCATGGCCGGCTATCGCGAGAAGGATCGCGCCGATCTCGAGAGCTGGCTGTTGGATCCTGAGCCGGTCGACCTCGGCATCGAAGCCGCCCACCTCGCATCCTTCTTCGAATCCGTCGTCGAAGCGCTCGGCGCGGAGCATCCGATCGCGCGCGCCGCGCTCGGCGGCGCATCTCCCGAGCGGCGCGCGACCGAGCTCATACGCGGCACGCGGCTGGGCGACAGAGAATTCCGCCGAGCGCTCTATGCTCTGGATCGCGCGGATTTCGATGCGACGTCCGATCCCTTGCTCGCCGCGCTGCGCGACATGGAGCGCGAAGAAAGCGCGATCGGCGAAGCGCTGCGCGCGAGCGAGAGCCTGCTCCGCTCCGAGGGAGCGCGCGCGAGACGAGCGGCGGCCTCGGTCGCGAAGGATGCGGCCTATCCGGACGCGACGCGCACTATTCGTTTCGGCTTCGGCGTCGTCGAAGGCTGGAGTCGAGGGGGAGCGACGGTCCCCGCCTTCACGCCGATCGGCGCCTATTTCGCTCGATCGGATCGCGATGGTTCGGGCGAGACGACTCCGCCTCGATGGTCGCGCCACGGCGAACGGCTGGACAGCGCGGTCACGCTCGACTTCGTCAGCACGGCGGACGTCGTCGCCGGCCATTCCGGAAGTGCGACGGTCGACGCAGAAGGGCGGCTCGTCGGCGTGGTCTTCGGTCCCGGCGCGACGGAAGGAGCGACGGCGTCCGACTGCGCATATGACGCGGGAAAACCACGACGGGCCGCGCATGTCGCGGCGGCGGCGGTGGTCGAGGCTCTCGCTTCGGTCTACGACGCGCCTCACCTCGTCCGGGAGCTGCTGAGAGGCGATCGCTGATCGCTACCGACTTGGCTCGGTCTCGCTTCTTTCACATGCGTGCCCGAGCAGAGTGCGGATTCGGGCGCTTCTCCGACGACCCAGGTCGTATTGTGCGCTCGTTGACTGCTTCGGGGCGAACCACGCACAGGCGATCGAAAGCTGCACTTAGAAATAAGAACTGCCGGGGCGACTTCAAAGAAAGCACCCGGCTTCGCGTCGCGCGCGGAAATCTTTTACTTGCCACACACTTGCGCTGCGATTCATCGTCGAGGACGGACGACGTCGACGCGCGTCCTCTCGGCAATGGCCGACGTTCTCCGCACTCGGGTTTCCGGCGCCAAGGCAGCGCGCCGGCGACAAACAGCAGCGCCGGGACAAACCCGAAGATGCAGATGAAGGCGCGGCCAGCGTCGCCGAAAGCCTCGCCTGTGTGCAGAGGAAACTGCCATTCCAGGAACCGCTCGCCTGGGATGAAGTCGCGCGGGTTCGGAACCTGGAGGATTTCGTCGCTGTATTGACCCACCGCCGCCACGCGCCGAGGCTCGCTCTTACTGACCTCGTCGGCGGCGCGTTTGCCGACGCGGTCGATACCCTCGGGCCCTTGCGGCAACTGTAACATTACAGTTGCTTTTTGAGATG